>JAFKFM010000011.1:0-300000 GCA_017308135.1 Alphaproteobacteria bacterium | reverse complement strand
CCATTCTTCGTGTTTCCGTTTGCTTACTTGGCGGGCGTGATCGTCGGGCCGGTCGGGGCGGCGGGGAGCGGCTTGCCGTCGAGGCCGAACAATTCGACCTTCGCCGTCTTGCGCAGACCTTCGACGTAGTTCTGCATGATCTCCTGCGACAATTCCGAGGACAGGCGCTCGCGCACTTCCTCGAAGCTCTCGGCGACCGTGCGGCGGTCGGCGACGCGGATCACGTGCCAGCCGAACTGCGTTTTGACCGGGGCGGCCGAGGTGTCGCCCGCCTTCATGCCGAACGCGGCCTCGGCGAATTCGGGCACCATTTCGTCCTTGCCGAAATAGCCGAGATCGCCGCCCGAGGATTTGCCCGCCGGGTCGATCGACTTCTCGCTGGCGAGCTTGCCGAAATCCGCCCCGCCCTTCAGCGCGGTCAGGATTTCCTTCGCCTGGGCTTCGGAGTTCACGAGGATGTGGCTCGCGCGCACTTCCTCCTTGCCCGGATTTTCCTTCTGATAGGCCGCGTAGCGCGTGCGCAACGCCGCGTCGTTGACCTTGTCGGCCAGCACGCGGTTGAGCAGCACTTCCTGAATCACGCGATCCTCGAACTGCGTCAAACGCTGGCGCACTTCGGCGTCGGTCTGCAGGTTCTTCTTGCGGCCGTCGGCCACGAGAAGCTTTTGCGACACGAGGCGCTCGACGATCGGCTCCAGCAGCGCTTCGATCGGCACTTGCTGGAACTGGGCCGGCAGCGAACGCTGGAACGACAGCACGTCCGAGCGGCGGATCGGCTGGCCGTCGACGCGCGCGACGATCGTGTCTTCGCCGGCCGGGGCCGGCAGGGGGGAGTTTTGCGCGGCCAGGGGGGCGGCCGTCACAAGCAGGGCCAGGGCGGCCCCGAAAATCGCACGCATATTGCGGGTTCCTTCCTGGGGCGCCGATCGCCCCGAAATCCGGCCGGGAGAGTGGCATGGCATTGGGGTCGGAACAAGGCGAAACCCGTGCGATATCCGGGGGTTCGGGTCGCGTTGACAGGGCGCCGCGATGGGCCTATCTCTCCGGGTCCGGTCCGCCGCCGGCGATTTCGCGGCGCTACAGATTTCCAAGGACTTTCCGCATGTTCGGCGCCATCGCCCGCGCGCTTTTCGGGTCTTCCAACGACCGCGTCCTCAAAGGCTTCGCCAAGACCGTCGCCGCGATCAACGCCAAGGAAGCGGAAATCGCGGCCCTCAGCGACGACGACCTCAAAGCCCGCACCCCGTGGCTGAAGGACCGTCTGGCGAAGGGCGAAACGACCGACGACATCCTGCCCGACGCCTTCGCCACCGTGCGCGAAGCGGCCAAGCGCGTTCTGGGCCAGCGCCATTTCGACGTGCAGCTGCTCGGCGGCATGGTCCTGCACCAGGGCCGCATCGCGGAAATGAAGACCGGCGAAGGCAAGACGCTGGTCGCCACGCTGGCGGTTTATCTCAACGCCCTCGAAGGCAAGGGCGTGCATGTCGTGACAGTCAACGACTACCTCGCCAAGCGCGACGCCGAATGGATGGGCCGCGTCTACGGCTTCCTGGGCCTCACCACCGGCACGATCGTCCACGGCCTGACCGACGACGAGCGCCGCGCGGCCTACGCCGCCGACGTGACCTACGGCACGAACAACGAATTCGGCTTCGACTATCTGCGCGACAACATGAAGTTCCATCTCGCGCATATGGTCCAGCGGCCGTTCCATTTCGCGATCGTCGACGAAGTCGACTCGATCCTGATCGACGAAGCGCGCACGCCCTTGATCATTTCGGGGCCCGCCGACGATTCCTCCGAGCTTTACATCGCCGTCGACAAGCTGATCCCGTCCCTCGACGCCGCCGATTTCGAGAAGGACGAGAAGCAGCGCACGGTCGCGCTAACCGAGGCGGGCGGCGAAAAGATCGAACAGCTGCTGCGCGATTCCGGCCTTCTCAAGGAAGGCGGGATGTACGAGCTCGCCAACGTCAACCTCGTCCATCACGCCAACCAGGCTTTGCGCGCGCATAAGCTGTTCACGCGCGACGTCGACTACATCGTCAAGGAAGGCAAAGTCGTCATCATCGACGAGTTTACCGGCCGCATGATGGAAGGCCGGCGCTATTCCGAAGGCCTGCATCAGGCGCTGGAAGCGAAGGAAAAGGTCCAGGTCCAGCGCGAGAACCAGACTCTCGCCTCGATCACCTTCCAGAATTACTTCCGCATGTATCCGAAGCTCGCGGGCATGACGGGCACGGCGATGACCGAAGCGCCGGAATTCGCCGAGATCTACAAGCTCGAAGTCGTCGAGATTCCGACCAATGTCGACGTTAAGCGCAAGGATCACGACGACGAGGTCTACCGGACCGCGCGCGAGAAGGCGAAAGCGATCACCGATCTGGTCGAGGATTGCCGCAAGCGCGGGCAGCCCGTGCTGGTCGGCACGGTGTCGATCGAAAAATCGGAAGCGTTGTCCGAGGAATTCAAGAAGCGCGGCATCCAGCACGCGGTGCTGAACGCGCGCTATCACGAGCAGGAAGCGCTGATCGTCTCCCAAGCCGGGCGCCCGGGTGCCGTCACCATCGCCACCAACATGGCCGGCCGCGGCACCGACATCCAGCTCGGCGGCAATTACGACATGCGCGTGAAGGCCGAACTGGCCGGCGTGCCGCCGGGACCGGAATTCGACCAGCGCGCCGCCGCGATCCGCGCCGAGATCGAGGAAATGAAGAAGACGGCGCTCGCCGCCGGCGGTCTTTACGTCGTCGGCACCGAGCGCCACGAAAGCCGGCGTATCGACAACCAGCTGCGCGGCCGTTCGGGCCGCCAGGGCGATCCGGGCGCGTCGAAGTTCTTCCTGTCGCTCGACGACGATCTGATGCGCATTTTCGGTTCGCAGCGCATGGACGGCATGCTGCAGAAGCTCGGCCTCAAGGAAGGCGAAGCGATCGTCCATGTCTGGATCAACAAGGCGCTGGAAAAGGCGCAGCAGAAGGTCGAAGCGCGCAACTTCGAAATCCGCAAGCAGCTGCTGAAATACGACGACGTGATGAACGACCAGCGCAAGGTCGTCTACGAACAGCGCCGCGACATCATGCGCCAGGACGACGTGTCCGGGCAGATCCAGGATATGCGCCGCGAAACGCTGGACGTGCTGATCGCGCGCTGCATTCCGCACAACGCCTATCCCGAGCAATGGGACACCTCGGCGCTGCACGAGGAAATCCTGCGCCTCTACGGCATGGATTTGCCGGTCGCGGATTGGGCGAAGGAAGAAGGCATCGCGGAGGAGGAAATCCGCGAGCGCATCGCCGACGCGGTCGAACGCAAAATGGCGTCGAAGACCGCCGAAACGGGGCCCGAGATCATGCGCCAGGTCGAGAAGAGCCTGCTGTTGCAGGAGCTCGACCACGCGTGGAAGGAGCATCTGCTCACGCTCGACCATCTGCGCCAGGGCATCAATCTGCGCGCCTATGCGCAGCGCGATCCGCTGAACGAGTACAAGAAGGAAGCCTTCGAGCTGTTCGAAGCGATGCTCGCCGAATTGCGCGAGCGCGTGACGACGTTGCTCGCCCGCGTGCAGATCCGCGTCGATGCGCCCCCGGCGTCCGATCTGATGCCGGAGGACCCGGAGATGGGCAAGCTGCTCGCCCAGCATCCGCTGCCCGAAGGCATGGAAGCGCGCGACGCCGCCTCGCCCACCCAAGCGGCACGCAAGCGCGGCATCGACCCGGCCGACCCGACGACCTGGGCCAACGTGCCGCGCAACGCCAATTGCCCCTGCGGCTCGGGGAAGAAATTCAAGCACTGCCACGGGCGTTCGTAACTTCGTGATCCGGCGTCTCGATACGCGGGTCGTCTACGCGAACCGCTGGATGACATTGCGCGAGGACCAGGTCCGGTTTCCGGACGGGTCGCTTGGCATCTATGGTGTGGCCGAAAAGAAGGATTGCATCGGCATCGTCGCGATCGACGACTTGCATATCCATCTGGTCGAGCAATATCGCTACGCGACGTCAAAGCGCGCCTGGGAATTGCCGCAAGGCTCGTGGGAGGCCGAGGACCTCGATCCCGAAGCGCTTGCCAAGCGTGAGCTCGCCGAGGAAACCGGTCTCACCGCGAAGACGTGGAAATGCCTCGGCACGCTCGCCATCGCCAACGGGTTTCTCCGCCAGGCGATGCATGTCTATCTCGCGACGGACCTGACGCAAGGCGCGCATGCCCGCGAGGCGACCGAGTCCGACATGGTCCATGCGCGCGTGCCGCTCGCGGAGTTCGAGCGCATGATGACCGACGGCCGCGTGGACGACGCCGAAACGCTGGCGATCTGGGCGCTCGCGAAGCTCAAGGGTGCGGTTTAGCGCGTTCCATCAAACCGTCATCCCGGCCGAGCGTCAGCGAGAGCCGGGATCTCGACAAGACCCCGGATCGCGCCGCCGCTCACGCGCCGGCTTATCCGGGGTGACGATTAATTCTTCTTCCAGCCGACGATCGAGGCGAGCGTCATATAAAGCTTGCCCACGTCCGCCGACAGGAAGGTCGAGACCAGCACGTTTTCGGGATCGGCCTCGCGCGCGTCCGCGATCAGGCGGTCGTATTGCGTGAGATAATCCGTCACGTAGCGGCGGAAATCCGGATCCTCGGCGTAGCGGCGCTGCACGGTCTTGCCCGTCGGGCCCCAATCGAGGCGCAGCAAGCGGCGCACGAACACGCCGCGATCGCCGCCCAGGAATTCCTTCAGCACGCGATCGGTGACCGACGAGTCCAGCGTGCGCGCCAGATCGATCGACAGCGAGTTCAAGCCTTCGACGACCAGACGCGAGGCGCGCAGGAAGCGGCCGCGCTTGGCTTCAAATTCGCTGGCGGTGAGGCGCGCTTGCGCTTCGTTCGCGGCGGCCGAGGCGGCGGCGAGGTCTTCGGCCTGACGGCGGAAGGCCTCGGTCGCGGCATTGGCTTCGCCCGTCGCCTTGTCGGCCGCGGCGTCGAGCGCGTCGGTCTGGACCGACAGAAGACGCTCGGCCTCGGCGATGCGCCGCTCGGCCGCATCCATCGCCACGCCCAATTCGCGCGACTGGCGCGCGAAGCTTTCGCCGACCGAGGCGATGCGCGCCGCGGCTTGGCCGACGGCGGCCATGACTTCCTCCGCGCGACGGCGGAAGCTGTCGGCGGTCGCTTCGAGGCGCGTGCCGCCTTCCTGCGCCGCGCCCGACAATTCGTCGGCGCGGCGGCGCAAGGATTCGCCGGTCTGGCCGATGCGCTGGCTCGCCACCGTCGCGGCGTCGGCCGCTTCGCGGGCCTGCCGGTCGAATTGCGCGCCGACCTCCGACAAACGCTCGCCCGCTTCGGCGACCACGCCGTTGAGGTGGTCGGCCTGGCCGCGCAGGATGGCGCCCAGCTCGCTCGACCGCTTGCCGAGATTTTCGATCGTTTCGGCCAAATTCGTGCGCTGCTTGGCGAGTTCGGAATCGACCGTCGCCATGCGCGCGGCGGTGCCATCCGACATCGCCGAGAGTTCGGCCGCGCGGCGCACCAGCGCTTCGCCCAGCGCATCGAGCTTGGTCGACGAACGATCGGCCGTGTCGGCGAGCGTGGAGGCGTTGGCGCGCAGAATTTCCGCGACCATGGAGAGGCGCGCTTCGGCCGCATCCGCCGCCCCGCCCAGATCGACCGTGCGTTCGCGCAAGGCTTGGCCCACCGACGCGACGCGCGTGTTCGCCTGATCGACCGCGATCTGCAGATCGCCGGTGCGCTGGCGGAAGGTCTCGCTCGCTTCGGCCATCAACGCGCCGACCGAGCCGGCCGCGCGGTTGAGATCGGCCAGACGCTGACGGAACGTCTCGCCGCTTTCCTCCAGGCGCCCGGCGGTTTCGACCGCATGGGTCGCCAAAGCCTGCAAGCGGCGCTCGGCCTCCGCCCCCGTATCGCCGACCTTGCCGGTCGCGATATCGGCGACGTTGCCCATTTCGACCGCGCGGTCGCGGAACGCGTCGGCGGTGGCGCGCAGGCGCGCGGCCGCATCGTCCGATGCGCGGCCGACCGACGCGGCCTGCGTTTCCAATTGCGCGCCAAGCTCGCCCGCGCGCCCCGAGGCGGTTTCCATCGTCTTGAGCAAGGTGAGCGATTGGTCGCGCAAACCGGCGTCGATGGCGCCCACGCGCAGCGCCGCGCGATCGGCCGACTGGTCCAATTCGCCCGAGCGGGCGCGCAGCGAGTCCGACGATTCCTTCAGCTTTTGCGCCGCCGTCGCCGCGATGGACGCCAATTCGCCCGAACGCTGGTCGAGCAAGGCCGCCACGTCGTTGATGCGCGCCGAAGCCGATTGACCGGTCGCGAGAAGCTCGCTCGTCTCGCGGCGCAACGCATCGCCCGCAGTGGCGATCGCCTTGACCGATTCGGTCGCGGTTTCGTCGAGATCGGCGCCGCGCTGGCGCAAGGCAAGCCCCGCTTCGTCGAGGCGCGCCAGCGTGCGATCGGCGGCGGCGTTGGTTTCCGCCGTGCGCTGCGCGATCGCGGTTTCCAAAAGATTGGCGCGGTCCAGGCCCTGATTGGCGGCATGGACGAGGCTTTGCGTTTCCTGGCGGAAATTCGTGCCCGCTTCGCGCACATGCTGCGCGGCGGCGTCCGACGCGACGACCAAAGCCGCGTTCTCGCGCTTGGCGACGTCCGACGACGCCAGCATGCGTTCCGACGCGCGATCGACCGCATGCGCCACTTCGTGGCTGTCGCGCACCAAGGCCTCGGCCGACGCGTCGAGGCGGCGAACCACGCCCTGCATATCGGCATCCGCGATCTGCGCGATCGACCGGACCGTGTCGCCCGACGCGCGCAGGCGTTCGTCCAAGCGATGCGACGTGCTTTCGAGTTCGCGCACTCGCGCGTCGATATCCTGCGCGGTCGCCGACAAACGCGCTTGCGCATTCGCCGCCGTGTCGTCGAGCGCCGCCGTCTTCTGGCGCAAGGCCTCGCCCGACCGATCGAGCGTCAGCGCCGTTTCCGACGCGGCGTCGGAGAGCGCTTGCGTGCGCGTCGCCAAGGTTTCGCCCAGCCCTTCCAAGCGTTCGCCCGTCGCGCGATCGGCGGCGGCGAGTTCTTCGGTGCGCAGGCGCAGCGTGTCGGCGTAAGCGTCGGCGCGCTCGATGCCAAGCTCCGCCGCACGGGTCAGCGACAGCGTCTGATCGCGGAATGTCTCGCCCGCTTGGCGCATGCGCGAACCCGCCTGATCGGCGGCGAGGCCGAGCTGCTCGGTCTCGCGCTTCGCGGTTTCGGCATTCGCTTCGATCCTTGCACCCGTGCGGTCGAGCGCCGTGGAGACTTCGCGCGCATCGTCGGCCAAGGCTTGCGCGGCGGCGTCGAGGCGGCGCACGGCCGAGACGACCGCGTTCTCGGATTCCGCCCCGCGCGCGCGCAGGGCTTCGGCGGTTTCGTTCAGGCGGTCTTGCGCGGACAAGGCGGTCGCGTCGAGGTCTTTGGCCTTGCGCTCGATCTCGGCGGCGGCATCGCCCATCCGGTCGAGGGCCGTATCGGCCGCACGCTCGATCGCTTCGGTACGCTGGCGCACCGCCTCGCCCGACGTACCGAGCTTGTGCGCGACTTCGCTGGCCGTATCGCCCAGCGCCACCGCGCCGTCGCGCAGATTGGCGGCGAGCGTATCCATGCGCTGGGTCGTGCGTTCGGTGGCCCCGTCGATTTCGTCGGCGCGGCGCTTGAGCGTTTCGCCCAATTCCGTCGCGCGCGCGAGCGACAATTCGGCCGAATGGGTCATGTCCTGCGTATGGACGCGGAAACCTTCGCTCGTCGCGCGCACGCGCTGTGCCGCCTGATCGGCGGCGACGACCAATTCGTCGGAGCGGCGGCGCGCGACTTCGGCCGAGGCGTCGATGCGCGACGCGACGCGGTCCAGCGCTTCCTGGCCGCGCTGCGCGGTCGTTTCCAGCGTTGCGTGGGATTCGCCAACCCGGCGATTGACCGCGTCGAGTTCTTCCGAGCGCACACGCAGCGCCGCACCGGCGGCGTCCACCGTCGCCTTGGCGCGCGCGGCGGCTTCGGCCAGCGCGTGGTTTTCCGATTGCAGCAGCGTTTCGGCCGCTTGCGCTTCGGCCGACAAAGCGCCGGCGGTGCGCAGCAGCGTTTCGACTTCGCGCGACAGGCGCTGGCCCGCTTCGATGCCCGTGCGCCCGGCCGTGTCGGCGGATTCGATCAGGCCCGAGCCGTGGCGGCGCAAATCCTCGCCGATCGCGGCGGCCTTGGCTTCGGCCGCTTCGCCCGCCAGCGCCAGATCGCGCGCGGCCTCGGAGAAACCGGCATTGGCGGCGCCGACGCGCGCCAAAGCCTGACCCGCCGCATCCGCCAATTCGCGCGACTGCGTCTGGAAGGTTTCGCCCGCCGCGCGCACGCGCACCACGGCCTGATCGGCGGCGGTCGCGAGTTCGTGGCTTTGGCGGCGCACGGATTCGGTCGAGGCTTCGGTGCGCGCGGTGAGGCGTTCGAGCGTGCTTTGCATCGCGCGCGTCTCGCCGCCCAGCGTGGTGGCGACCTCGCTCATGCGGGTCGAGGCGTTGGCGACATCCTCGGTGCGCGAGCGGATCAAATCGCCCGCCGCGACGATCTTGCCCTCGGCGGCCCCCGAAGCGTCGGCCAAAGCTTCGATCTGGTTGCGCAGCGTGGATTGCGTCGCGTCGGATTGCTTGGCGAGATCGCGCGCCGTTTCGATTAGACGATCGGCGATGCTTTCCAGCGCTTCGCCCGCCGCTTCGGCCTGGCGCTTGGCCGAGCCGATTTCGACCGACGCCGAATTGGCGCGGCCTTCGGCGGTTTCGGTCGCGTCGACGAACGCTTCGGCCTGACGGCGCAGCAAATCGCCGACTTCACGCGCGCGGTCGAGCGCCTTTTCGGTCGCATCGACCAACGCGCCGGTCTGATCGGCGAGGATGGCGCGGATTTCGGCGGCCCGGCTGCGCGCGCGTTCGGTCGTCTCGGCCAAATCCTGCGACTGTTCGCGCAAGGCTTCGCGAATGGCACCCGCATTCGCGGCGGTTTTTTCATTGGTGGCCGCAAGACGCTCCACCTGCTCGCGCAAAGTCGCGTTGATCTCGCGCGATTGCGACATCGCGCGGTCGGAAGCGCCGGACAGCGCTTCGGCCTGTTCGCGCACGGCGGCTTCGACGATCTGCACGCGGCTGGTCAGCAAGCCGGTGACGCGTTCCAGCCCTTCGGCGTGGCGGCGCAAACCCGCCATCACCTGCATGGCGCGCGTCGCGGCCTGATCGGACACGGTCGTGAGTTCGCCCGCCTGGCTCGCCAAACCTTGGCGCGCTTCGGCGAGGCGTCGCGTCGCGGCGTCCGACGCGTCGGTCAAGGCGCGCGCTTGGTCGTGCAGCGTGACGGCGATGGATTGCAGCTTGGAATCCGCCTGATCGGCGGGATAGACGAGCTCGGCCAGACGCACTTCGAGCGCGCGGGCATGGCGCACGAGGTCCTGGCCGCGCGCGCGATAGCCGAGCACGAACCACAGCACGAGCAGCGGCATCGTCGCACCCGCGACGAAGGCGCCCAGTTCATGCGGCAGCATCGACGCGAAGGCGCCCAGGCCGATATAAGCGATCGCATACCAAAGAACGGCGACGGACCACACCGCCGATGCGGCCAGTGCGGCCGCCATCGTGCGTTTGCCGGTCGGCGCAAGCGGTTCGTAGACCGGGCCCGCGGGATCGTTGGCGGCGCGCAAACGTTCCTGCTCGCGCTCGGCGGCACCGCTCAAAACGCGCAGACGCTGGGAACCGGGGCCCGAATTGTTGTCGTTCTCGCTCATTTGCTATGCCGCCCGTTTGCGCCGCCGGATGAGGCCGAGCACTTCGGCCGCCGCGTGCGGAATGTTGGTGCCGGGGCCGTAGATGGCCGCCACACCTTGTTGGAGGAGTTCGTCGTAATCCTGCGGCGGGATGACCCCGCCGCATACGACCAGAATGTCGTCGGCCTTGCGGGCCTTCAGCGCCGCGATCAACGCGGGCACGAGCGTCTTGTGGCCCGCCGCCTGCGACGACACGCCGATCACGTGCACGTCGTTCTCGACCGCTTGGCGCGCCGCTTCGTCCGGCGTTTGGAACAGCGGGCCCACATCGACATCGAAGCCGATATCGGCGAAGGCCGTCGCGATCACCTTGGCGCCGCGATCGTGGCCGTCCTGGCCCAGTTTCACCACCAGCATGCGCGGGCGGCGGCCTTCTTCCGATGCGAAGGACGCGACTTCCGCTTTGATCTTGGCGAAGCCTTCGTCGCCGTCATAGGCCGAGCCGTAAATGCCGGTGACCGAGCGGATCGTCGCGCGATGACGGGTATAGACCTTCTCCAGCGCGTCGGAGACTTCGCCCACCGTCGCGCGCGCGCGCATCGCTTCGATCGACAGTTCGAGCAGATTGCCGTTGCCGCCGCCGGCGGCACGGGTCAGCGCTTCCAGCGTCTCGCGGCACTTCGCCTCGTCGCGCGTGGCGCGGACGGATTTGAGGCGCTTCACCTGCGCTTCGCGCACGGCGGTGTTGTCGATGTCGAGAATGTCGACCTTCTCGGGGTTCTCGACCTTGTATTTGTTGACGCCGACGATCGTCTCCTCGCCGCGATCGATGCGCGCTTGGCGCAACGCCGCCGATTCCTCGATCTTCAGCTTGGGCATGCCGCTTTCGACGGCCTTGGTCATGCCGCCCAGTGCTTCGACCTCGCCGATCAGCGCGCGCGCGTGGGCCGCGATCGAGGCGGTCAGGCTTTCGACGTAGTACGAACCCGCCAGCGGATCGACCACCTTGGTGATGCCCGTCTCTTCCTGAAGGATCAGCTGCGTGTTGCGCGCGATGCGCGCACTGAACGGGGTGGGCAGCGCCAAGGCTTCGTCGAAGGAATTCGTGTGCAAGCTTTGCGTGCCGCCCAACGCCGCCGCCATCGCTTCGATCGCCGTGCGCACGACGTTGTTGTAGGGGTCCTGCTCGGTCAGCGAGACGCCGGAGGTTTGGCAATGCGTGCGCAGTGCCAGACTGTCGGCCTTCTTCGGGTTGAAGCCTTGCATCAGCTCGGTCCACAACAGGCGGGCCGCGCGCAGCTTAGCGATCTCCATGAAGAAGTTCATGCCGATCGCGAAGAAGAACGACAGGCGCGGCGCGAAGGCGTCCACGTCCAAGCCCTTCGACAACGCCGCACGCACGTATTCGAGCCCGTCGGCCAGCGTGAAGGCGAGTTCCTGCACGCAGGTCGCTCCCGCCTCTTGCATATGGTAGCCGCTGATCGAGATCGAATTGAATTTGGGCATGCGCTTGGCCGTGTGCTCGATGATATCGGCCACGATGCGCATGCTGGGTGCGGGCGGATAGATGTAGGTGTTCCGCACCATAAATTCTTTGAGGATGTCGTTCTGGATCGTGCCGGAAAGCTTGGCTTGATCGACACCCTGTTCCTCGCCCGCGACGATGAACGACGCCAGCACGGGCAGCACCGCGCCGTTCATGGTCATCGACACGGACATCTTGTCGAGCGGGATCCCGTCGAACAGGATTTTCATATCCTCGACGGAATCGATCGCGACACCGGCCTTGCCCACGTCGCCCACGACGCGCGGATGATCGCTGTCGTAGCCGCGATGGGTGGCGAGATCGAACGCGACGGACAGGCCCGCCTGGCCCGCCGCCAGCGCGCGACGATAGAAGGCGTTCGACTCTTCGGCCGTCGAGAAACCCGCGTATTGGCGGATCGTCCACGGGCGGTTCGCGTACATGGTCGCGCGGGGGCCGCGCACATAGGGCGCGAAACCGGGCATACCGCCGAGATGTTCGAGACCGGCGAGATCATCCGCCGTGTAGAGCGGTTTGACCTTGATCCCCTCGGGCGTCGTCCAGCTCAGCGAATCGCTGCGCGCGCCCTTCAACTCGGCGCTCGCCAGCTTTTCCCATTGCGCCAGGTCGGGACGCGCGAAATCGGCCATGGCTCTACTCCCCTGATTTCATGATCTTAAGGGGCGTTCGGGGCCCCAAAATAGGCCTCCGACTCGAGCACATGGCGCGGCGATGACAAGAGGTTGATTCGCCGCAGCGAATCGTACTTATCGACAGCTTGTGGGTAAGTCGCCGCTCGACCCCCATATTTGGGGATTCGCGGCGACTCGGGATTACCAGCGCAATTCGGCCAACATATAGGTCGGCGCGAAGCCGAATTCGGCCGACAGTGCCGCCATCTTTTCGGCCGTCGGCAAGGTGCCCATCGGCGCATCCAACGCGACCGCGTGAATGCCGCCGGGGATGAAGGCTTGATCGATACCGGCCCCGCGCCCGCCGGCCACATCGGTGCGCATCGCATCGCCAACGCCGATCACGCGTTTGCGATCGGGATTGCCGGCGAGTTCCAGCGCCCATTCATAGACGCCGCGATGCGGCTTGCCGTGATAATGCACCGTGCCGCCCAACGCTTCGTAAGCGGCGGCGGCCGTGCCCGCGCACAGATAGCGTTCCTCGCCGCGCAAGACTTCCAGATCGGGATTGGCGCAAACCATCGTCAGCTTGCGCGCGACACCGTCGGCGAGAATGGGCTGAAGCTTGTCCATATCGAGCGTGCCGTCGCCCGCCGCACCCGAGGCGAGGATGAAATCGGAATCGGCGAGTGTGGCCACTTCGCGCAACCCGATCTCGGCCGGGTCGGTCAAATTCGCGGCCTGACCGATATGATAGTAGCGCGGGCCCAAACCGTGCTTCTTCGCGGCGAGCGCACGCCACGTATCCTCGCCCGAGGTGACGATCGCGTCGAACTGATCGGCCGACACGCCATAGCCCGGCATCTGCTTCACCAGCACGGGCACGCGGCGCGGCGCGTTGGACAGCACGATCGCCTTCTTGCCCTTGGCGCGAAGGCGCGCCAGCAGATCGGCGACGCCCGGAAACACGCGCACGCCGTCGTGAATGCAGCCCCACATGTCGAGCAAAAACACGTCGTACCGGTCGACGACCGGTCCCAGACCGTCCAACGCTTGCGTCATTGAGATTCCTTGAGCGGCTTAGGCTCGCCGAACAAATAGCCCTGGCCGTAGCTGGCATCGAGTTCCAGCACTTCGAGCAACACTTGCTCGCTTTCGATCTTGTCGACGATGAGGTCGACGCGCGCATCGAGCAAGCCCTGGCGCAAGCGCGTGAAGGCGAGCCCGCCGCCGGCGGACGCGAATTCAACCATCTTGCGCGCTTCGACCTTGATGAAGCGGAAACTGTGCTGGGCCAGCGCCACGGGATCGAGTGTGGCGGGCTCGACCACTTGATCCATTGAGAAGCGGAAGCCGTGCGCCGCCAATTGCGCGAGCGCCTTCCACTGTTCCTCGGTCAAACGGCGCGCTTGCGCTTCGGCCAATTCGAACACGAGATTGGGAGCGAGATCGCGGTTCTGCGCCATGAAGGCGACGAACTCGGCGAAGAAGCGCTTATCGGCCAGCGTGTGCTGCGAGATGTTGACGAACACGCCCGTCCCGGCCCCCGCACCGCCGCGCCCTTGCACGCGGCGCACGAGCTGTACGCCGCGGAACAGCAGCATATTGTCGATCGCGGCAACGAGGCCATACGCCTCGGCCAGCGCCAGATAGGAATCCGGTCCGATCATCGTGCCGTCGGGCCCGCGCACGCGCGAGAAACATTCGTAGTGACGGCGGCGGCGCTGCGGCAGATCGACGATCGGCTGGAGATAGAGATCGACGCGGCCTTCGCGCAGCGCTTCGCGCACGATATCCAGCACTTGCGCGTCGGGCAGATTGGGTTTGGGCGGCGCCTTGGGATGCGGCGCTTCGCCGGGCAGCGTGATCGGCTTGCCCGACAATTGCTCGACCAGGCCTTTCAGGAAGCGCAGCTCGGTCGAGACGTTGGCCATCTCGGCGTTCTTGCTCGCCATGCTTTCGATGGCTTCGAGCACGCTCTGGATTTCCTCGCGCGCGAATTTGACGTCGCGGCGCAATTCGCCGATCCGCGCCTGCGCGGTCTCGAGATGCCCGGCGAGGACGAGGCCCCACCAAATCCCGTGCAGGGCCACCGCCGCCGCGAAAGCCGCGAGGCCCCAGAGCGGACTTACGCCCAGAGCAAGCGCGCCCCCGCCCAACAGATAGGCGAGACCGGCGAGGATATGGGGCATCTTGTTCATGGGACCGTTCCGGTATCCCAAGCCGGGCCGATTCGGTCAACGGCAATCGGCGCCGACGGCCGCCGACACATGGGCGTAACCATCCGCCTTCAGCAGGGCGGGCAATTGCCGGGCGATGCGCACGGCAAGGTCCGGGCCTTGATAAACCAGCGCCGAATAAAGCTGCACGAGGCTCGCCCCCGCCCGGATCTTGACATAGGCCGTGCGCGCGTCCGACACGCCGCCCACGCCGATCAGCGGAATTTTTCCGCCCGCCAGACGATAGGTCTTTTGCAGCACCGCCGTCGCCAGCGGGAAAAGCGGCTTGCCCGACAAGCCGCCGCTTTCCTTGGCGTGGGGCGAGCGCAAGCTTTCCGGCCGCGACAAGGTCGTGTTGCCGACGACGAGGCCCGCAAGGCCGCGATCAAGCGCCACGCGCACCACGTCCTCCAAATCCGCGTCGGTCAGATCGGGCGCGATCTTGAACAGAAGCGGCGGCTTGGGATCGACCGGCAGAGCGTCCATCGCCGCTTGCACGCGCACCACGATCGCGTCGAGCTGTTCGCGGCTTTGCAGCGCGCGCAGGCCCGGCGTATTGGGCGAGGACACATTGCAAACGACGTAATCGGCATGCGGCCCCAGCCCGGCGATCAGCTTGACGTAATCGTCGGCCGCGTTCGGCGTTTCCTTGTTCTTGCCGAGATTGATGCCGACGATGCCGCGCCGGGCCCGCGCCGCCAAGCGCCCGGCCGCCGCATCGAGCCCGCAGGAATTGAAGCCGAAGCGGTTGATCACCGCCGCGTCCTCGGTCAGGCGGAACAGCCGCGGGCGCGGATTGCCGGTTTGCGGCTTGGGCGTGACCGAGCCGACTTCGACGAAGCCGAAGCCTTGCGCGAGCAGCGCGTCCGGCACCTCGATATGTTTGTCGAGCCCGGCGGCGAGGCCGATCGGATGCGGAAAATCGAGGCCCCAGAGCTTCACGCGTAACGACGGCTCGTCGATCGGGGCGGGCAACGGCACCAAGCCATGCTTCAGCGCCGTGATCGACAAGCCATGCGCCGTCTCCGCGTCGAAGGCGTGCAGGAACGGCCGGATCAGTTTGTAGAAAACGCTCATGCCAGCCCCCAGGGAAACACGTGTCGCCCCGCGGGGCCGAGTTTGAGCGGCGCGTGGCGCGCGACCTTCGATATGTCGAGCGCGCCGTAGAGATGCGGGAACAGCGCGCCGCCGCGCGAGACTTCCCATTTGAGGGCGTCGCCCAGCGCCGTATCGGGCACCTCGATCAGCACGAGATTATCCTGGCCCGCGCGATGCTTCGCCGCCGACACGACGATCTGTTCGGCGGTCGAGAAATGGATGAAGCCGTCGGCCTTGTCCTGCGAGGAACCGGCGTAGGAACCCGTCGTCTGGGCCTCTTCCCATTCGTCGGCGCGGCACATGTGATAGATCGGAGTCGCCATGGCGCGGGAAATTAGCAGGGCGAGGCCCCGCGCGCGAGATCGCTATTCGGCTGGCGCTTGGGGTATCAATTCGCGCAAGACCGCGAGATCGGCTGCGGCCTGCGCCTGGCGCGCCGGATCTCCCGACAGCCGGCGCGCGCTTTCCGCCGCCTCGATCCGATCGGCGAGCCGCGCTTTGGAAACCAACACGCGGCCCTCGGTATCGAGCACGTTGTCGCGGCAGAGCGTTTCGACCGAAGCACGCCGCGCGGGCGATGTTTCGCGCGATGCGGCGTAAGGAACGCAGCCGCGCGGATCGGCGAGCGGAACGAGCGATAAAGGTCCGCGCGTACAGGCGGATGGTCCGGGATGCGGGGCCTCATTGCACTGCGAATACACTTCAACCGGTAAGCCATAGGGCCCATAGATACCCGACGGCGCGCACGCCACTAAAGGCGCGAAAAAAATAGGCAACACGATTCGACATGCAACCCGATATGCGGCGAATCTTCTGTACCCAGCGCAACTATGCTTTCCAAAGATAGATTGCCAATTCTTCATGTAAAAAAGAATATCAACGAATATCAACAAAGTCATATTAGAAAAATATCCTGCGATTGCGTCATGAACTCAACCGCAGGACTGCAATGAATTTATCTAGCCGGTTCAACCAAAGCGCCCTTCAAACTCTTTATCTTCCCGTTCGAACCATTCGTTGGGCTCCTCGACACCAGGCGGAAATGCGCGTTCCTTGTCCTCAGGAAAAACAGAATCTCGTCGGTGATAGTAGTCCCAAAGAAACTCTTTTGTTTTGTCCTGATCCCGCTCGAAACTGTCCCTAAGCTCTTTCTCGGTGAATGGGCGCTCCTCCCCGGTGACAGGATCCTTCCATTTCTTGTTGCCCCACTCTTCGAGGAACTTCTGATATCCCCACTCCGGATCATCCAAAAATTTCCACAGTTTCTCAATTTGAGAAGGATCGACTTGGAGCGGTGAATAGATCAAATTCGGATCGCTATTGGGCGGCGCCGAAATGTCGGGGTGAATTATCTTTGGCGGCATGGGAACAGGGCTACGCTCCGGAACCGTTGGTTCAGGTGCTGGAGGTTTCTGCCAAAATGGCGATAGAGCAATTTGGGATCCACTTGTTGAGAGGACCAGATTGCTTTCCGAACTTGGCTTCACTTCTTGCAGATTCATTCTAGAGCTTGAACCTACGGGCAACATCCGTCGCGTCAGCTCCAGCAGGTTCACCGGTTCGGGCGGCGGTGTCTGCTCGGGCTCGGCCATCGGTGAGGCCGGTGCCGCCGCCGGATAGAGCTTCGCGTAACCTTGCGCGACATCGTCGTGCAGGCGTTGGTAATCCGCATGGCGCGGATTCCAATATTCGGATCGTGCCATGCGGCGGCGCAGGTCTTCTTCGAGACGGCGCGACTGTTCCTCCTGCTCGGGCGTGGGCACCAGCGCCGCCGGTTCGTCGAACAGATCGCGATAGCCCTGATCGACTTGCGCGACGAAATCGGCGTTCGCCGGGTCGCGCTTGTCCCAATAGCGGCGTTCGGCCTGCATCGCGCGCAGCTGCGCCAGCGTGTAGTTCGGCATGGTCTATCCTTTCCGGGGTTTGAGAATTTTGGCGATGGTGGCGATCGCGGCTTCGGGCGGCGTTGCGCCGGCGGCGAGCGCCTTGTCGGCGGAGCGCTTGTAGACATAGACGCCGAGCACCGAGAGCCCGACCGACCACATCAGCGACAGCGCCCCCAGCGCTTCGACGATCTGCGCCGCGTCCTTCGGCGTGGCGACGATCGCCCAAGCGATGGCCGCCATCTGTGCCGCCCACGTGATCGCCATGACGTAGCCGAAGGTCGGGCGCATCCGGCGCACGTAAGGATCGTCGCTCTGCGCTTCGACACGCGCGGTCGCGTTCACTTCGGCCAAGGTCGCGCGATAATTCTCGCCGTCGATCTTCGCCATCTCCTCGAGATGGCACTGCGCGGCCGCGAGCTGTTCGGGATCGATGCGCTCGGCGGCGATCGCCTCGCCGACCTCGCCCAAGGCTTTCGACGCCGCCTTCGCGGCCGGATGCTCGATCCCGCCCAAGGCTTGGCCGAGCCAACGCGCGAGCAGCGGCACGCCCGCTTGCAACAACAGCGCGGGGATCATGGCCGTTCCCCGTCGAGCTTCGCCTCGATGCGCAGTAAATGGCGCGTCAGGCGGTTCTCGACATCCTTCAAATAACCGATCGACGCATAGCCGCGCGCGACCTGCAATTTGAAATCGGCGAGCGCTTCGCGCAATTCGCGCGCTTCCGCCGCCGCCACGCGGCGCGCGGCGTCGATCGCCTGTTCGGCGTCGCGCCGATGGCGCCAAACGAGCCACACCATCGCGCCCAAGGCCGAAGTGTTGGTCGCGGCGCCCAACAACATGTCGGGCGGGAATTCCATCGCGGACATCGCGCGCACTCCTTCTCTATGGTTCGAATTCGGTTTTGGCGGCGTGGCCCGCGGCACCGGGACGCCAATCCTTGCGTTTGGCGGTGCTTTCCGGCGGGCCGAAGCGCACGGGCTCGGACAGCAGGCAGCCCGCGACGGCGTCGAGCCCGTCGTCGCGCCCGCCCCCGCCCGGCCGCCATTCGCGCATCTCGACCGCGAAGGGCGAGGCCCAGACCGAACGATGGGCGCGCAACGCCCGCGCGGCGAGGCGCGCATCGAACGCGTCGAGGATGCGCGCGTCTTTGGAACGGCGCGTATGCACGGGCGTGACTGCGCAGGCCACTTCCGCTTCCGCCATCGCCTTGCGCAGCAAGCCCGGCAAAAACGCGCCGATCCCGTTCTGCTCGACATGCAAACGCTGCACGTGATTGCGCCGGGCGAATTCGGCGACTTGGCGGCAATAATGTGCTGCCTCGTCCGTATCCTTCGCCCCGGCTTTGGGCGGGGCCAAATAGGCGATCTCGTGCAGCCAATAGCCGCCCGTCTCGTCGACGAAAACGACCGCGACGACCGAACGATCGCCTGTGGGTTTGCCGAAAGACGGATCCCACCAGCAGCTCGCCGAGACCAAGCGCTTGCCGTCGAGTGTGAGCGTCGGGATACGGTTGGCTTCGGAATAGACCAACGCCGCTTCATACGGGACCATGCGATCGAGATCGAGCCGCCCGCCGTTTTCGGGCAACGGCTCCAGCATCATCTGCGCCTGGAATTTGCGCGGGCCCGTGCGCTTGCGGATCGCCGAAATCTTGGCTTCGTCGAATCGTTCGGGCCAGGCGCTGCGGCCTTCGGCGTCCAGCAGCGGAATGCGCAGCCGCGCGAAGCCTTCGAGGAAGACGGGCGTTTCGTCTTCGCCGCCGGATTCTTCGGCATAGATCGATTCATGCGCATGCGGCATGCCGATATAAAGCTGCAAACCGCCGGGCACGATCACGTATTCGATCTCGTGCAGGCGTTCGCGGAGGTCCTCGCGCTTCGCCGCCGTGTCGCAATTGTTGGGCACTTCGACGTCGTCGCAAATGACGATGTCGGCGCGGCTGCCGGTGACGTTGCCGAGCATGCCCTTGGCGACCATCGACGGATCGCGCAGTTCCGCCTGTCGTGCGACGATGAATTGATCGGCTGCCCATTGCTCGGTCTTCACGGGCTTGAGGCCGACGCAAGCCGGGTGCCGTTCGACAATGCGTTTGACGTTGCGCACCATCTTGCGGGCGAGCGCATGCGTCGCCGCCAGCACCAGCACGCGCAGATCGGGATCGCACGCGAACAGCCAGGCGCAGAACAAGCCGACCAGGGTCGATTTGCCGCTGGAGCGGAAGGCGAGCAGCACCAGCCGATCGCGCTTTTCCACGCGGCTGCCCTCCAGCCACGCGGCGATGCGGCCATGGAGCGAAGGCGTCGATTGGTTCTGCAACGCGTTCCACGCATCGACGAAGGCGACGAAGCCGGGGGCCACGGGCCGTACAACGATCGCCGGCGCCGCCTTCTTGGCGCGCGGACGCGGTTTCGCCTTCGCGGTCGCCTTGCGCCGCGTTTTGGGTTCGACCATGGAGGGCGCGTCAGTTCGACGAAGGCCAGCCTTGGCCCAGATCGATGGCGAACACCGCGTCGGCGTCCTCGGCCGCATCGATCGCCGCGGCCAGAACGCGCTCGTTGGAGAAGCACGCCTGCACATGGCCGCGCACGGTTTGCGCCGCCGCCAGCAATTGCGTGGCGTCGAGCGTCGTCCAGCCGCCCTCGCCTTTCCAATCGACCGTGTATTCGGGGTCGAGCGTGGCGGCCAGTGCCGCCCCGGTCAGCAGTGCCTGGCTTTCGCGATCGCTGCGCAGACCCGAAACGCCGGCGGTTTCGTATCCGAAGCGGAGCGACGCGAGCTCCGCGAAGCGCGTCGCCTTGATCGCCGCGAGCGGGCGTTCGGCATCCGGTGCGAAATAGCGGCGTTCGTCGAAGATCGGCTCGGGCGGCAATTCCGTCAGGCCCAAAGCGGCGCGATCCTCGGGCGCGGCGCGGCGCAGCCAATCGGCGGGATAGTTGACGCCGTCCTGGGCGAATTCCTGATCGAGCGCGACGATCCGGCCATCGGGAAGTTGGAAGCGCATGTCGATTCTCCTTATCGGGCGTTGGCGTATTTGAAGGGGGTCTCGGCGAGCGCCAGGAAGAGGTAGGTTTCCCCGCTGTTGTTGGTGGAAACGCCGCCGCCTTCACGCATCTTGAATCCGTTGGCCAAGATGTCGATATCGCCGGCGGCCGTATCCTCGACGGCGGTCAGATTCGGGTAGAGCGCGCCGTTGACGACGTTGAACGCGTTGCGCGCGGCGTCGTAGACGACCCAGCTCGTGCCGACGGTCACCGCTTTCAGCATCACGAGGCGCGGCCGGAAGCCGCACCACACGAACGGCCCGTCGGCGGCGCCGTTGCCGGCATACGAGCCGATGCGCGAGAAGCCGGGAATCTCGGTCCAGCAATAGGCGACGTATTGCACACCCGATTGATTGCCGCCGTCGTTGGCGTTGCCCGCTTCGAGGGAAAACGTCGCCGAAGTCGGTCCGCCGATATAATACGGGTCGTTCATGCCCGATATCGCGCCCGCCGAGTTGAGGAACATGTGGTAGCCGAAATTGGTTCCGGCGATCCCGACATGCGCGACGTACCAGAACTGCGCCGCGGTGACTTTCTTGACGATGATCATCTTGGGGGCCGCCCCCAAACCGTGCCCGACGGTCTGGCCCGCCGTGCCGGTCCCCGTCCAGCCGACGACGCTGAAACCCGCGGTCGGATTGGCGCAGACGGTCGAGGGAAGCGTGCCTTGCGTGTTGGCGGCGGGCGCCGTTCCCGCGTTGAACGCGTAGCCGACGGAATTTCCGACGGGCGTCGAGTAGCTGCCGTTGGCCGCCGTCGTGTTGAACTGCAGCACGTTCGATCCGTTCGCGCCGCGCACGCTGTCCATGACCTGCCAATTATTCGCGTTGGCGCGGTCCTTGATCGCGACGAGCAGATTGGGAAACGATCCGAGCGACGCGGCGCCGATCCCCGCACCGGTATCCGTCACGGCTTTGAAGTGGGCGGCGGGGATCTTGATCGCCGGATCGATCGACATGCGCGCGTTAAGCCGGAGAAATCCCGCCGGCGGCACGTGGACGAAATCGCGCTGGCCGAAATTCGCGTCGATGACGGGCGTCGTCGAACCGATCGCGCAGAACGGGAAGAGCGGCCCGGCGAGGCCGCTATAGACCGCACCGGTATCCGCCGCCGGATCGCCGGCGTTGAACCAGACGCCGTTCAAGCCCAGCCACAATTTGCCGGCGCGGTAAGCGATCATCGCGACGCCGCCGGCGCCCCACAGCGCCAAGCCGGTGAAGGCGTTGACGTTGTTGTTGCGGATGTTCGTCGTCGCGCCGTTGCCTTGCGCGGCCCATTCGCCCGCATCGGTCCCCGCGATGTTCGCATCGTTGACGTAGGCGGTCGCGGTTGTGACGCCGAACGCCTCGACGCCCAGATGCGCGGTCGTCAGCGTGAATTCGCAATAGCGCCCCGTCCCGTCGTCCTCGAATCCCTGGGTCGCGATGGCTCGCGCGTAGTAGCTTCCGTTCGGCGATTTCGCGCGCGCGTTCCCGGCGGAAATCGTGGCGACGATGTTCTGCGAACGGCGCAACGGATTGAGCGTCGCCCAATTGGCGGTCGGCGTATCGGCCGACGGATCGTAGGTCACGCCGGTCGTCACGCTGATGCCCGACGGCGTCAGATGATTGCCTTTGCCGGATTGATCGTGCCCGAGCGTCGCGGCACTCGTCGCGTCGCGGAAATCGTGGAACGCGCCGTTGGCGCCGCCATAGCCGCCTTCGTAGCGGATCGGCACCCACGCGCCGGTCGCCGGATCGGTCTTTCCGAAAGCCGTCGGGGCGACGAGCGTTCCATCGACGAAATGCAACTCGGCGTGATGTCCGTCGGTCGGCAGCAGATAGTTGGTCGGCTCATACCCGAAGCCCTGCTGCGCACCGCTGACATTGATATGCGTGTCCTTGTTCAAGGACGGGAATCCCGCACCCGACACCGATAGCGGGACCGCGACGCCGTTCACCCAGGCGCGCACGCGATTGGTCGCGGTCGCGTCGGTCGTATCGACCTGGATAACGACGTGATACCAGGCGCCGGGGTCGCGGAATGCGGCGGTGGAGATCACCGACCAGTTGCCCACGCCGCCATCTGCCTGCGCGAAGGAGAATTGGCGGCTGGACGCGTGAACAATGAAACTCGTCCAGTTCGACGCGTTGATATAACCCTGCCAGAGTGCGAAGCCCTGATCGAGCGTGCCGAGCTTGAACCAGCGCGATAGCGTGTAGGTCCGGCGGTTGGTCGTCGTCGCGACGGCACGGTAGAGCCCGGCATTGGCCGAGCCGCGCGTGCGCAAGGATCGCGCGATCGTGAAGACGCCGCCCGCGCCGAAGGGAAGGATCGGCACCATCTCAGTTGCTCCACCTTCCGACGCAGCGCATCGCCGCGCCGTCAGACAGGAATACGAAGATCGCGATCTTGCCCGCCCCCGCCGGCAGTGACGGCACGCCCTCCGCGCCGAACTCGTAAGCGGCGTTCCAGGCGAGGCTGCGTCCGCCGGTGCTGTCTTGAATTGCCGTCAAGGCGTACATGCCGCCGTCGCGTTGATGCGAAGGTGCCGCCATCGTGCGATTGCCGGCGAGCGTCACGCGCGCCATCGGCGCCGTGTCGAGATCCCAGGCGATCGACGCGCCGTCGGTCAACGCCACGGGCGCGTAACGTTGCGCGCGCGTGAAGGCTTGCACCGCGTCGAGCAACGCGGCGGCGCCCAGCCCCAGATTGGCGCGCGCGCTCGCCGCATCGACGCCGCCCGTCCCGCCCTGGGCCAGTGCGATCGGTAGTTCGAGCGCGGTTTCGGGTGCCGCCAGCGCCACGGGCTTGCCGTTCGCGTCGAAGCCGAGCAGTTGGCCCGCGCGCGTCGCTTTGGGCGGCAAACGCATATCGATTCCGGCGGGATCGGAATCGTCCTGGCGCAACGCGCGGCCGATCTCGTAGCCGACCTGCTGGATCGACGCGGTCTGGAAATCGAGCTCGTCGTTCAGCGTTTTGGCGCGCAACTCGCCGCCTTCCTGGAAATCGGATTGGCGGCGGATGGTGAGGCGTCGCAACAACGTGACGCGCGCGTCCGACGCGGGCGCCGAAGCGAACACGACATTGCCGCGCCCATCGGCATTGACGGTCGTCGTGAAGCCGGCGGCCGCGACGGCGCCGTCGATCCGCACCTCGACGTCTTCGGGTTCGAACACCGCGAAGTCGAAACCGAACACGGTCTGCGCGCCCGAAGCGATGTAGTCCTTGCGCGGGCTTTCCGCGCCGATCTGCACATGCGTGGTCATCGTGTTTCCTTTCAGGTGAGGCTCATTTCCTTGCCCCAGCGCAGGAGCTGGTTGACTTGGCCGAGCGTGCGGTGCGCGCCGGACAGAAGGTCGGGTTGGCGCGAATCGATCCGCTGCAACGACGCGGCAAGGCCGGCATCGAGGCCGGACATGCGCCAATCGAATAGCGCGCGCGCATCGGCGGCTTCGGTGCCCGCCTGCGTTTCGATCGAATCGAGCAAGACGCCCGCCGAACCGTCGGTCGGCGACAGGCCGCGCGATCCGAACGACGCCCGCGCACGCGCCTGGGCGCGTTCGAGCATGTCGTTGCGCCGGCGCGATTCGGTTTCGTATTGGCGTTCCAGCAATTGGCGCTGCTGTTCGGCCTGCGCGCGCGTCGCGTCGGCTTGCGCTTTCGCGGCGGAATTCGCCTGCGCCATACCGGCGACGGTTTGGACGGCCCCGAGGCCTAGCGATGCGCCCGCGAGCCAGGGCGTTACGGCGGTTGCGGCACCCATCAGTCGTTCACCTTCATCTCTTGGGTTACGGAAAGAAGCTGGAAAGGCAGCGGGGCCGGCAATTCGACCCGCCACAGCGGCTCGACGCCCGCGCGCTTCCAGCCCAGCGCACGAAAGCGTTTCTCGCCGGTGAAAAGTTGCGGCGCGGAGTCGAAGGCGTTCGCGCCGCCGAAGCCGCGGAACGGCACGTCGACGAAGCCCGAGCCCGTATCGACACGCATCTGCGCCGTGTCGAGCAGGCGGAACGAGGCTTCGATCAAGCGCACGGAGCGCGGCGTGCCGGCGGGTCCGCCCGGCGGTAACGGCTCGATCGTCGCGACGAAGGGCAATCCCGCCTCGGCGAGATCGGCTTCGTCGGGCAGATCGACGCCGCCCGCAGCGACGATTCGCTGGCCCAGCGGCAAACCATCGATCACCACGTCGACGGTTTTGCCATCGAGATGGCCGAGCCCTTCCAAGCGCGGCGGATCGCCCGCGATGGACGCGCCGCGCACGCACGCATCGGTGGCACTCGCCTTGTCGAAACGCTCGACGCTCCACACGCCGTCGCGCTCGATCGCGAAATAACATTCGCCGGTCACGACCGCGATCGAGCGGAACGCGCCGTCGGTCGTCTGTAACGACCAGGCGGTGACCTGTTCGGCGCGATAGACGGTGACGGTCGCGAGCGTACCGTCGGCATTGACGAGATGGACGAGCCGGTCGTCCGGGTCGTAATCGAGATCGACGGGGGCGCGCACCAGATGCGGCGCGAGCAAAGCGAGATCCGTGGATTGATAGGCCTGCTCGGCCTCCGCGAACAAAAACTCACGCAGATCCTTGCCGCCGCGTCCGACGAATAGCGTGGCGCCGTCCACGTCGCGCGGCCTTATGTAGCGATCGATTGGCGCGCCGATGCGCGTCTGGCGATTGAGCTGGACGTTCTCGGGTGTGAGCGGATCGCCGGTGACCATCCATTCGGCACCTGAGGTCAGCACCTGCAAATGCCGGCCGGAGAACACGGCGCGGATCGCGTTGACCTGATCGGACAGCAGCGCGAACTCGATCGCCTCGTCGTCCAGCGCCGAGCCGAGATCGAAATTGAACAGATCGCCCGATTTCGACAGCCACAAACGATTGGGCAGATCGCGCGAGCCGCCGATCACCAAGCGGTCCTGATGGAAGGTGACACTGGTCGGCCAGCCGCGAAGGGCGGAGAAGGCCTGCTCCTCCCAATCCTTGTTGGCGCTCGTATCCGCGAAGCCTTGGCCGGCGGGCACCGTCGCGGTCGCCGAGGTGGCGGACGCGACCGCCGTGACGATCGCCTGTTTCTGCGCGATGCGGATCCGCGTGCCGATATGCGCCGCGTCGAACACCGCGGCCGACGCGGTCAGCGTGACCGTGCCGGAGGTGGCGCTGGGGGCGAGCGTCACCGCGTCGCCGGCGAATTTATGGAAGGGCTGATGGATGGCGCCCTTGTCCTCGAAATAGCTCCACGCTTCGACGCTCCAGCTCGCATGCGACTGGCGCGTGATTTTGCGCGGGGGCACTTCCGGATGGACGACCAGCAGCGTGTCCGCACTTTGCGTCCAGGCGAGCTGGGCGAGTTGCGCCGCCGACCACGGTGTCGCGATCGTCGCTTGCAACGCGCCGTCCTTGTAGACGCGCATGGAAAGATCGCCGAAAGCGAGCAGATAGGCCTGTTCGGTGTTGAACTCGAACGGCACGAGACGCGTCTTGCCCAGCAAAGCGCCGACATAGGCGAGACCCGGCCGGCGGCGCACCCCACCCGTGGGCTGCACGAACACGTTGCGCAAGGCGCGTGCACCATTTTCGTAGGCGCGTAAGTCCACGCGCCCCAGCATCGCGTCGCCGATCTCGCCCGACGCGAACGAAGTTTTGACCGTGCGAGCGAGGCTCATCGGCGCGCCTCCACCAGCGTGAAGTCCTCGACGCGGCCGGGCGTGTCCTGCTGCGCGTCGATCAAACGCGCGCGGCGGAACTCGCCGTCGGCGAGCTTGTAGAGAAGCTCCGAGCGCGACGTGCTTTCGGTGATCGGCAGGCAGAATTCCGCCGCCAGCGACGCGATCAACGCGGAATCGAAGAACGGCGGAAAGCCGCTTTCGTCGGGCCGGAAGATGTAGGAGAGCACGACCTCGTCGAGATCGCTCTGCAGCGTCGATTCGACGATGCGATATTCCGCCCCGCGCCCGCGGGCACCCGAACCGACGGAGAGTGCGCGCAGGAAATCGACGGGCAGTTGATGCGCGTAGCGCAGATCGGCGACGGGCGCGGCGGCCAAGCGCGGCAAGGTCGCCTGCGCGGTCGCGAAGCTCCACGGATGCGCGGAGATCAGCGCGTCGCGCACGGACGGATAGAGTGCTGCCGCGACCTGGGCTTCGACCGTGCCTTCGACGAAGGATGCGATCGGCCTTGCACCGAGTTTGATGAGCGCGCGGGAACACAGCGCGATGGGCGTGAGGGCCATTTTGGAATCTCCTGTCGGCGGGTCCGGCGCGCCGGTTCCAGGGAGGTTGGAACCGGCGCGCCTTCCCTTCGCGGTTACAAGCGTCAGTCGGTGTCGGCGGAATCGAACCGCGTCATATCGGCGGTATCGACAATTCCGCTCGCGTTCGACGCGACCGCGAAGATCCCGTTGACCGTGGTGCCCCCGGTCGAGGTGTTGGCGAGCAGCATGTCGCCGGGGCGCAGCATGTCCGCGGCCGCGTTGAAATAGCCGGTCGTGTCGACCGTCGCGGCCGTGTCGGGCGTGGTGTAGTGCCAAAGCGTGAAGCCGTTCGCGTAGGCGAGCACGCTGAGGTTTTTCTGGACGAAAGCCATGTGCGTCTCCTTTCCGTTACTCGGCGCAACGCAGGGTGACGACGCCTTCGGCGTCGATGATGCCGGCACCCTGGCTCATCATGTTCGAGATGAAGAAGCTGGCGCGGTCGCCGTGCCAGGTGATGTCGGTCGTCACGTCCTTGCCGGACGCGTGGCCGATCGCCGATTTGTGGTACCAGTGGCAGAAGCGCACGCCGGCCGTTTTGGTCAGGCCCGAATGCGGCATCCACAGCGTGCCGAGCCAGCGCTTGGCCTGCGTGCCGTTCCACGGCAGATCTTCCGACCCGACGTAATCGGCGTTGGCGAACTCCTCGATGTCGAGCAGATCGCTCCACTGGCCCCAGCCGACCACGGCGTAGCGCTCGCCGTCGTCGGGCACGTCGACCGCCCCCAGCATCTCGAAGGCGGTCAGCACCTTGGCCTTGGTGAGGCCCGTGGAGTTGTCGCCCGCGTAGTTGCTCGACACGCCCAGCGCTTCGATGATCAGCTCGTCGGTCTTGCGGCCCAGCGCGTAGGCGCCCGAGTTGATCACCGCTTGGCGTTCGTCGCTGCCGACCTTGATCTCGTCGAGCGCGTCGAGCCATTCGCCGGCGTAGTAGTCCTTGAGGAACACTTCGACCGTGGAATGGTCGACATTCATCACCGGGACCTGGGCATGACGCGCCTTGGTGGACGCGGCCCCCTTGCCCATCTTCTGGAACACGGTCGAAGCGCCCTCGATCTGCTTCTTCGACCGCACGGTATTGCGCAGCTTGGAGCCCAGCCGCTGATAGGCGGTGTGGACTTCGCCTTCGTAGTTTTTGACGAAGGCTGTTTCGATATTAGGCATCTTTAGGTGGTCTCCTGGCGTAGAGGTTGACCGGATGCGCGCGACGCTTCCGGCGGGTTGGGTTCGGCGCCGGGGCCGTCCGTCCCGGAAAGGCTTGGCCGTGCGACCGGCATTTGCGCCTTTCCGGGTGCGACGGTTGTCCCGGCGCGTTCTTCGGGTGCCGATCCGTTATCCGTTCATCCCGCGTCGCAAGCGGGCATCACGGGCGGGCGGTGTCGCCGAATGTCGTCAGGCCTTGCCGTCGTAAAGGCGGCGATAGCCCTCGGTGACCGCGCGGATGAAGGCGGGATCGCGATCGCGCCAATAGCGCTTGTCCTTCATCATCTCGCGCAGATCGCCTTCGCTGGCCGGTGTGGGCGATCCGCCGGGCGCGCCCAAAGGCGGCTCGCCCGACTCCATCAAGCGGCGCATGGCGCGGATCCCGTCGGGCGACGCGGCGAGTGCCGCGTACACGACCGGCGAGAGATTGCGCTGGCCCCACGCGGCGATCTGGCCCGAGAGCGCGTTCCATTTTTCGGCGCCGCCGAATTCCTCGGCCAGGCGTTCCATCGTCTGCTCATGGCGCGCATCGGCGGCGAGTTGGGCCGCGAGCGGCACAATGCGCTCGACCGCGAGGTCGTAGACAAGCTGCGCCTGGCGCGGCGAGAAACCCGCCTGATGCAAGCGCGCATTGACCGCCGGGTCGACCGACAACAGATCGTCCTTCATCTCGATCTTGTAGCCGTCCGGCGTTTCGGGAATCTCCAGCGCGCGGCGCAAAGTGGAATCCCACTCCGCGCTGCCGGGACCGGGCACGGAACCCGACATGCGCCGCTCGAGCTCGGTATAGGCCTTGGCGAGATCGTCGGTGCGGATGGCGCCCTTGTCGTTGTCCCAGAATTTCTCGGGCAACGATTCCGGACGGCCGCCGGGGGCTGCGGGATTCGGCAATAGCGAGATGGGCTCGGGCGTGGCAGGCGAAGCGGTTTCGGTGGTCATGGCGTTTCCTTTCGAGGATCAGTTCGGAAGTTGCGGAACGGGAGCGGCTTGGGGGCCAAGCCCCAACGCGGCGGCGAGCATCGCGGGGTCAGGCAAAGCCTGAACGGGCTTCACCAGATCGGCGGGCACGTTCATCGCGCGCGCGATCCAGCGCGCGGCGGCGGCGCTATCGACCGTCGCCTGGCCTTCGGGGCCGAGCATCGCGGTTTGCTGAATCCACAGCAGCGCGTTGCGCACGTCGCTTTCGGCCTGCACGCGCGCGAGCGGGGATTTGTAGCGAAGCTCCACCACGCGGCCGTCGATCACGATCGGCGGCACTTCGCCGCGCCGGCGCAGAATGCCGATCGAGCGCGCGACGAGCGGCGTGAGCAGTTCCGACTGCAAGCGGCCATAGGTCGCGCCGAGCACGCGCGCCATTTCGGCCGAGCGTTCGAGCACTTCCGTCGCCGTCATCTTCGGCCCTTCGATGGCGCCGAGCTTGTCGGCCAGCATCGCGTGGCGGATGCGTGCGCGCAGATCGGAGAGCACGAGATTCGACACGTCGAAGCGGCCCGGCGCTTCGAGCGGCGTCAAACCCGCCGAGCCCACCGCCTTCGGGATGATCGTTCCGGGCTGAAGCTTGATGTTCGCCGGATTCAGCACGCCGTCATCGTCGGCCTGCCAGATGCCCGTGACCGCGATCGACGCGTTTTTCAGCACAAGCTCGACGACCTTGTTGGCGGTCTTGATGTCGGGCAGCGCCTTCATCACCGGCGAACGGCCATAGGATTCGCCCGGCGCCTTCAGCCAGCGGAACACCAGGAACGGCGATTGCGCGAAGCGGCCTTCGGCGAGCAGCGTGGGTGTTTGCGCCCCCGCCCCGGTTTCGAGCACGGCCGCGTAGCGCACGCCCGACGCTTCGGGCAATGCCGCTTCGACCAGCGTGTGGCGCTTTTCGACACCTTCGCTCGTATGCTCTTCCGCCTCGCGCAGAATGCTTTCGGGCAATTCGGCGCGCGGGAAGCGGGCGCGCAAGCGCGTGGCCGTTACCTCGCTGGTGCGGAACACCGTGTCGGGCAAGCCGTCGCCGCCCTCCTCCACGCTGATCTGCGCCAGGGGTACAGCGGTGAAACGGAAGGCGCTGTCGGCGCCCGGTGTGGCTTCTTCGAACTGCAGCGCCGCGGTGCCCGCGACGATCAGATCGAGGAAGCATTGATGCGCCTCGACCGCGAAATTCGAGCGATCGAAATGCGTTTGCAGAATCGCGGCGGTCTTCTCCAGCACCTCGCCGACTTGGGCGTGCACTTCTTCGGGCACGTCGCTGCCCGGCTGCAAACCGAACCAGCGCGTCCAAGGCGGCACAAGCTGCGACATCAACGACGCCGCGAGCTGGTCGGCCGCGTCGGGCGCGGTGCCGTCGAAAAGACGATCGGCGCGGCGATCGGGTGCGACGGACGGCGCCAGGGCCGAACGCTGCGGCAAGGCGAAATCGTAGCAATCCTGCCAGATCGATTCCCACGGGCCCCGTGCCTGCTTGGCGCGGCGATAGCGGCGCAGAATCGCCTGGGCCTGTTCGGGAGCGGAATCCATGACGGTCACGCCCCTAGCTTCGTCTGCGTCTGATCGGGCAGGACCGAGGCGGTCAGCACGCCGCGTTCGCCCGTCGCGAGCAAACCTTGGCGGCCGCGCCGGCGGCGCAGCATCGCTTTGATGCGCGCTTCGCGGCGCTCGACCTCGGGGTCGGGCAACGGCGGCGGGGGCGGCGGCGGCGGGGGTGCGGACGGGGCGGAAGAAAACACGGAACCCATGGCGATCTCCTGATTTCCTTTTCGTGCAGCGGTTACGAATATGATCGATATTTGTTCTCACGCCGCTTCGACGGCGACGGGGTGGGTTTCGCCGCCGATTTCGGGTCGGCGAAGGCGCTTGGCAGCGCGCAGATGGCGGTAGAGTTGATGGGGCGTGAGCACGAACCAGCTTTGGATACCCAGCACGCGCTTGACCGCCTCGACGCACGTGAAGGGCAGCGGCGGTGCGATGCGCGCCTTGCCTTCGCCGACCACGGTTTCGATCACGATGTGCCCGGCCTGGCGATAGCGCCAGGCGAGACGCGACATCGGTTCGTCCCCGAATTTACCGACACAAATCGAATGCGAGAGCGAATCGATCATCACCCACTCGCCGCCGATCCGCACCACCACCGCGCAATGGCGGAAGCCGCGTTTCAGCCAGCGCAACCATGCGATCTCGGTCTGGTCGCGGAACACGACCAGCGCTTCTGATCCGGGGCGGATCAGGACGAATTCGGCGGTCGGCGTGTCGGCGAAGGCGAGACCCATGATGCGGTTTCCTAGGGGTTGCGGATCAATTCGACGCCCCAGGAATAACGATTCGCGACAACCGCGCTCAACGGATTTTTAAATAGGAATATTTTCCTATTTTTTCCGAGATAGGATTATTTTCCCGTCGCCTTCGCGGGGCCGCCATGCGAAGATTTCACAATCATGTTGCGTCATGCGGATATCTGGTCGGCGATCGACAAGGTCGCGCGCGACCATAACTTCACGCTGTCGGGGCTCGCGAAGCGCGCGGGCCTCGACCCCAGCGCGTTCAATCGCTCCAAGCGCATCGGCCCGGACGGGCGTTTGCGCTTCCCCTCGCTCGAATCCTTGGCGCGAATCTTCGACACCACGGGGACCAACCCGTTGGATTTTCTGGCGCAAGCCGGCGTCGTGCCGTCGGCGGGCGGAATCGGGGCGCGCAAAAAACTGCCGTCGCTGTCGATTTCCGACGCGCAATTGCGCGACGCGTTCGATAACGCGGGCAAACCCACCGGGGCGGCGTGGGACGAACTCGCCTTCCCCGATCTGTTCGACGACGACGCCTACGCGTTGATCGTCAACGGGGATTCGCTGGAGCCGCTCTATCGCGACGGCAATGTGCTGATCGTCAGCCCGCACGCGCCCGCACGGCGCGGCGACCGCGTCATCCTGCGCAGCATCGTCGGCCGCTTGGTCGCGCGCGAATTCGTGCGCCGCTTGCCGCGCCATGTGGAAGTGTTGCGGTTGGTCGGCGACAATACAATCGAAACGATGGATGCCGGCGGTGTCGCCTTCATCCATCGCATCGTTTGGGCGAGCCAGTAGTTAGCGGGAGAGTTCGCCCGACAGCGCCTTGGCGATCAACGCGCGCGTTTCGGGCACGCCGTAAAGCGCCACGAACGAGCCCATACGCGGGCCTTGGCTCGATCCCAACAGCGTTTCGTAAAGGCACTGGAACCACGCTTTGAGATCCGCGAAATCCGGCCGCTTGCCGATTTCGTAGATGTGGTTCTGGATCGCCGTCGCATCGGCGCCCGCGGGCAAGCCCGCCAGCATCGCGTCGAGATCGGCGAGCGCTTTGCGTTCGGCTTCCGTCGGCGCGCGATAAACGCGCGTCGGCTTCACCTTGTCGCGGAAATACGCGATCGCGTGGCCGACCAAGCGATCGAGCATCGGATTCGCCTGCGGATTGGCTTGCGGCGCGTAGCGCGAGATGAAGCCCCACAGCACCGACTTGTCCTCGGTATTCGCGACCGAGGCGAGGTTCAGCAGAATGTTGAACGGCAGCGCGTTGGCTTCCGGGGCGGGCGGATTGCCGCCATGAATATGGAAGACCGGATTGTCCATTCGCTGCTGCAAATTCTGCGTGGGATATCGCTCGACGAAGGACAGGTAATCGTCCACGTGGCGCGGGATCACGTCGAAATGCAGGCGCTTGGCGGCCTTGGGCTGCTGGAACATGAACAGCGACAGGCTTTCCGGCGGGCCGTAGGTCAGCCATTCCTCGATCGTCAGACCGTTGCCGCGCGACTTCGAGATCTTCTCGCCGTTTTCGTCGAGGAAGAGTTCGTAGTTGAAACCTTCGGGCGGCTTGCCGCCGATGGCGCGCACGATCTTCGACGATTGCTTGACCGAATCGATCAGATCCTTGCCGGACATTTCGTAGTCGACGCCAAGTGCGGCCCAGCGCATCGCCCAGTCGACCTTCCATTGCAGCTTGCAAGCGCCGCCCGTGACCGGCGCTTCGACCAACTCGCCATCCTCGTCGCGGAAGACGACGCTCGACGCCTTGCGCTCCAGGATCGGCGTTTGCAGCACGCGGCCCGACTTGGGCGACACGGGCAAGAACGGCGAATAGGTCGCGCGGCGTTCCTCGCCCAAAGTGGGCAGCATGATCGCCATGATCTCGTCATAGGCGCGCAAGACCTTCAGCAGCGTTTCGTCGAACGCGCCCGCCTTGTAACGATCGGTCGCCGAGACGAATTCGTATTCGAAGCCGAAGGAATCGAGGAACGAGCGCAGCTTCGCGTTGTTGTGCTGGCCGAAAGACGGCGCCGTGCCGAACGGGTCGGGCACTTGCGTCAGCGGCTTGCCCAAATGCGGGCGGAGCAGATCCGGGTTCGGGATGTTGTCCGGCACTTTGCGCAGACCGTCCATGTCATCCGAGAACGCAAATAGGCGCGTCGGCAACCCGGTCATCAATTCGAACGCCTTGCGCACCATCGTGGTGCGCGCGACCTCGCCGAACGTGCCGATATGCGGCAAGCCCGAGGGGCCGTAGCCGGTTTCGAACAGCACATAGCCTTTTTCCGGCGCTTTGCCGCCCAGGCGGGCGATCAGCTTGCGCGCTTCTTCGAAAGGCCAGGCGCGCCCTTTGAGCGCGTCCTCGCGGGAAATCGGCATTTGGGTGGTTTCGGTCATGGGGTCGCGAAACTAGGTGTTGGCACGCGGTGCGTCAACGCCGCCGAACGCCTATAGTGCCGGAAATGCCCGATTCGCCGCCCTCGATCGTCGCTTTCAACCGCCGCGCCAGCGGTGCGGTACGGCTGCCCGACGCCCCGATCCTGGTGGCCGGCGTGGCACGCGCCGCCTGGCTGACCGCCGACGGCGAGATCGAGGAATTGTCCTTGCGCGAGGCCGCGTCGCGCGCCTTGGCCGAAGCACCGCTGCTGGTCCACGCGCCGGCCCAAAGCAAACGCCTGGGCCTCGACCGGATCGCTTCCATCGACGCGCTGGAACTCTACGCCTTCGTGCGCCCCGCGAAATTTTGCGTGCCGACACCGCGCGGCTTGGCGCAGGCGATGGGGATCACGGTGCCGCATGCCTTGGCCGCCGAAGCGCAGGCCGTGCGCGAAGCGGTCGCCGCCTTGCTCGCCGAACTCGCCGAACCGTTGACCGCGCGCAACCCCGACATCCTGGCGGTCGCACGCGCGATGGCGCGCGGCGGCTGGCGCTGGGCGCCGTCGGTCCTCGCGGCATTGGGCGACGATCCGACCGCGTTCGAGAAGGATCGCTCGCTGCAAGGCCTGGAAGTGTGGCGCCGTCTCGACGAATGGGAAGAGCAAGCGCCCGAATCGGCCCCCGGCAACGACGCGGTCGATCCCGGCGAAGCGCGCCGCCGCTTGGCCGATATGCTGGGCGACGGCAGCGAAGCGCGGCCCGAGCAAGCCGATTATGCGTCGGCAGCCAGTGCTGCGTTCCTGCCCAAGGACGATCCCGAGCATACGCGCCTTGTCGTCGCCGAAGCGGGCACGGGTGTGGGCAAGACGCTCGGCTATCTCGCCCCCGCGACGCTGTGGGCCGAGAAGAACAATGGTGCTGTGTGGGTTTCGACCTACACCAAGAATCTCCAGCACCAGATCGACCGCGAACTCGATCGGCTGTTCGAGGAGCCGGCCGAGAAGCGCAACAAGGTCGTGCTGCGCAAAGGCCGCGAAAACTATCTGTGCCTGCTGAACATGGAAGAAGCGGTGCGCGGCGTGATCACGCGCCCGTCGGATGCCGTGCCCCTCGGGTTGATGGCGCGCTGGGCGGCGGCCAGCCGCGACGGCGACATGGTCGGCGGCGATTTTCCCGCCTGGCTGCCCGATCTGGTCGGCAAGGTGCGCACGCGCGGTCTCGCCGACCGGCGCGGCGAATGCGTCTACGCCGCCTGCGCGCATTATTCGCGCTGCCCGATCGAAAAGAGCGTGCGCCGCGCGCGCCGCGCGGAGATCGTCATCGCCAATCATGCGCTGGTGATGATCCAGGCGGCGTTGGGGGCCGCGACCGCCGACCAAACGGCGGGCGCCACCGATGCGCGCCAGCCTTTGCGCTACGTGTTCGACGAAGGCCACCATGTTTTCGAAGCGGCGGATTCGGCGTTCGGTTCGGCCTTGTCGGGTTTGGAGACGAGCGAACTTCGCCGCTGGATCGTCGGCGCGGAAGGCGGGCGCCAACGCGCGCGTGGATTGAAGGCGCGCGCCAACGATCTGGTCGCCGGCGACGAGCGCGCCGAAGCGATGATCGAACACGCGATCGCCGCCGCGCGCAGCCTGCCCGGCGAAGGCTGGCTCGCGCGCTTGTCGGGCGAGACGATCGGCACGACCGAAGCGTTCCTGGCGCTATTGCGCAAACAAACCATCGCGCGCAGCGAAGGCGAGGATGACGGTTATTCGCTGGAAACCGATCCGCGCCCGGCGATCCCTGGTCTGATCGAAGCGGCGGACAAACTCGACGCGTCGCTCGCGCGCATCGCCGAGCCGTTGGTGGCGCTGGCCAAGCGCCTCGTCGAGAAGCTCGACGACGAAGCCGCCGAACTCGACACCGCCACGCGCGCGCGCATCGAAGCGGTGGCGCGCGGTTTGGCACGCCGCGCCAACAACGAGCTTGCCGGCTGGCGCGCGATGCTGAAATCCCTGTCGAGCGAAACGCCGCCCGAATTCGTCGATTGGATCTCGCTCGACCGTATCGACGGACGCGATACCGATGTCGGCCTCAACCGGCGCTGGATCGATCCGACCGTGCCCTTCGCCGCGACCGTTTTGCGCCCCGCCCATGGCGCGCTGATCACGTCCGCAACGCTGACCGACGCGACCGGCGACGTCGACAAGGATTGGGCAGCGGCGGCCGAGCGCACGGGTGCCCGCCACATGCCCGATTATGTGCGTGCGCAGATGCCCTCGCCCTTCGACTACGCGTCGCGCACGCGTGTACTGGTCGTCAACGATCTGGGTCGCGACGAGCCCGATCGCGTCGCCTCGGCCTATCGGGAGCTTTTCCTGGCGTCGGGCGGCGGAGCGCTGGGCCTGTTCACCGCGATCGGGCGGTTGAAAGCGGTGCATAACCGCATCGGCAAGGCGATCGAGAATGCGGGCTTGCCGCTTTACGCCCAGCATGTCGATCGCTTGGACGTGTCGACGTTGGTCGATATTTTCCGCGCCGAGGAAGATTCCTGTCTGCTTGGCACCGATGCCGTGCGCGACGGCGTGGACGTGCCCGGGCGCGCGCTGCGCTTGATCGTGTTCGATCGCGTCCCCTGGCCGCGCCCCGATATTCTGCACAAGGCGCGCCGCGCGGCCTTCGGCAAAAGCGCTTACGACGACCGCATCGTGCGCCTGCGTTTGCGTCAGGCGTTCGGGCGGCTCGTGCGCAAGGCCGACGATTCGGGCGTGTTCGTGCTGCTCGATGGGCGCTTCCCGTCGCGGCTGGCGGGCGCTTTCCCGCCGGGCACGACGGTGGAGCGCGTGGGGCTCGCCGACGCCATCGCCGCGACGCGCGGCTTCTTCAATGCGGCAGCTTCACCGAGCCGAAGCGAATCATAAGGAACGAGATCGTCACGACCGACAGCACGGTCGAGACGAGGATCGCGGCCGAGGCGCGCTCGACATAAAGCTTGTATTGCTGCGCCAGCACGAAGCAAAGCGCAGCACTCGGCAGCGAGGCGAGGATCACGGCGGCGGCCGTCAGGAACGGGTCGAGGCCGAACAAGCCGGCGAGCCACCATGTGACCAGCGGCTGCACGATCAGCTTCACGAAAACGAGCCAGCCGACTTCGGCCGATTTGCGCCCGCCCGCCAGCGTGCCGAGCGAACGCCCCGACAGGAACAGCCCGATCGCGAACAGCGCGCAGGGACCTGCCGCCGCCCCCAGCAATTCGCCGAAATTCACGACGGGCTTGGGCAGCGGAATGCCGGTCAGGTTCCACGCGAGGCCCAGCAAAGGCGAGACGACCAGCGGGCTTTTGGCGAGACCTTTGGCGACGTTGACCAGCGCATGGCGCGCCCCGCCCTGCCCCGCCAAACCGCTTTCGACCAGCACCACCGTCGCCGCGACGAGGGTGAGCGAATAGATCGACGTGCCGAGAATCGCGGGCAACGAATTCGCCGGGCCGAACGCCGCCAGGAACAGCGGAATGCCCATATAGCCGACATTGGCGAAGGTCGCGGCGAGCAAGGCCAACGCGGTTTGCGCCGTGCCCGCACGGAAGAAGATCATCAACCCGGCGAGGCCGACGAGCCACGAGATCGCGAAGCCGCCGACGAAAGTGCCGATATAAGGCAGGTCGAAAACCTGCGCCAAGGGCACGCGGGCCGGGCCCATGAACAGCACGGGCGGCAGCGCGAACCAGTAGCAGAATTTGTTCAACGCCTCCGACGAGTCGGCACCCAACAGGCGCACGCGGCCGGACATATAGCCGGCGAAGATGATGCCGAAAACCGGCAGGACGACGTCGAAAACGGGTTGCATGGCGGCGGACCCTATTTCGCCGCCGCGCCGCCCGCAACGAAAAACCCCCGGGGTCGCCCCCGGGGGTTCCGCATGCCATAGCGTTAGGGTTGCGCGGTTGGGCTTAGTAGTCGCCCATGCCGCCCGCCGGCATCGCCGGGGCCTTTTCGGGCTTCGGCGCTTCGGCGATCATCGCTTCGGTCGTGATCAGCAGACCCGCGACCGACGACGCGTCTTGCAGGGCGAGACGCACGACCTTGGTCGGGTCGATGATCCCTTCCTTGATCATGTCGACATATTCGCCCGTCTGGGCGTTGAAGCCCTGGGTGGCCGACTTGCCTTCCAGCAGCTTGCCGACGATCAAAGCGCCATCGGCACCGGCGTTTTCGGCGATCTGGCGCGTCGGCGCTTGCAGCGCTTTGCGCACGATCTCGATACCGACCTGCTGGTCGCTATTGGCGCCCTTCAGGCCGTCGAGCGCACGGATCGCGTAGAGCAAGCCCATGCCGCCGCCGGGCAGGATGCCTTCCTCGACCGCGGCCTTGGTCGCGTGCATCGCGTCGTCGACGCGATCCTTGCGTTCCTTGACCTCGACCTCGGTCGCACCGCCCACACGGATGACGGCCACACCGCCGGCGAGCTTCGCCAGACGCTCTTGCAGCTTCTCGCGGTCGTAGTCCGAGGTGGTTTCCTCGATCTGCGCCTTGATCTGCCCAACGCGCGCTTCGATGTCCTTCTTCTTGCCCGTGCCGTCGATGACCGTCGTGTTGTCCTTGTCGATGCGGACCTTCTTCGCGCGGCCCAGCATGTCGAGGGTGACGTTCTCGAGCTTGATGCCGAGATCTTCCGAGATCACCTGGCCGGCGGTGAGGATGGCGATATCCTCCAGCATCGCCTTGCGGCGATCGCCGAAGCCCGGCGCCTTGACGGCCGCGATCTTCAAGCCGCCGCGCAGCTTGTTGACGACCAGCGTCGCCAAAGCCTCGCCTTCGACTTCCTCGGCGATGATCAGCAAGGGCTTGCCGGTCTGCACCACGGCTTCGAGCACGGGCAGCAGCGGCTGCAAGCCGGTCAGCTTCTTCTCGTGGATCAAAATGTACGGATCGTCGAGTTCGACCGTCATCTTGTCGGCGTTCGTCACGAAATAGGGCGACAGATAGCCACGGTCGAACTGCATGCCTTCGACGACGTCGAGCTCGGTCTCGAGGCTCTTGGCCTCCTCGACCGTGATGACGCCTTCCTTGCCGACCTTCTGCATCGCCTTGGCGATCATCTCGCCGATGTCGCGCTCGCCGTTGGCGGAAATCGTGCCGACCTGGGCGACTTCGGCGTCGGTCGTGATCTTTTTGGTGCGCTTCTTGAGGTCTTCCACGACGCGCTCGACGGCCAAGTCGATGCCGCGCTTCAGATCCATCGGGTTCATGCCGGCCGCGACCGACTTCGCCCCTTCGCGCACGATCGCTTGCGCCAGCACGGTCGCGGTCGTCGTGCCGTCGCCCGCCGCGTCGTTGGTCTTCGACGCCACTTCGCGCACCATCTGCGCGCCCATGTTCTCGAACTTATCGGCCAGTTCGATTTCCTTGGCGACCGACACGCCGTCCTTGGTGATGCGAGGCGCCCCGAACGACTTATCGATCACGACGTTGCGGCCCTTCGGGCCCAACGTCACCTTGACCGCATCGGCCAGGATGTCCACGCCGCGCAGCATACGCGCGCGCGCGTCGCCGGAAAACTTGACGTCTTTGGCAGCCATGTTTCGATCCTCTTCCTTCGCTTAGGCGGCCTTCTTCGCGGGCGCCGTCGCGACGCCTTCGAGAATGCCGAGAATGTCCGACTCCTTCATGATCAACAGCTCTTCGCCGTCGATCTTCACTTCGGTGCCCGACCACTTGCCGAACAGCACGCGCTCACCCGCCTTCACGGTCGGCGCGACCAGTTCGCCCCGCTCGTTGCGCGCACCGGGGCCGACGGCGACGACTTCGCCTTGCGACGGCTTTTCCTTGGCGGTGTCGGGGATGATGATGCCGCCCGCGGTCTTGGCTTCCTCGTCGATCCGACGGACCAGGACGCGGTCATGCAGCGGTTTGAACTTCATCAGCGTGACTCCCTCTTGAAATTGGCACTCGGGAAGCCCGAGTGCCAGCCAGATAGGAAAGCCGAATTCCGCCGTCAAGGGGATTGGCAGCACTCGCTTTTACACGCTGCTAACATATTGAAATTGTTGAATTTTGGCGTGCGCTTTGCTTCAGAATAAGGGCGTCCCGGCGTCGCGTCCGGGGCCGATTGGAAAGGAGGCTTCGCGCAATGACCGATTTCGCCAAGCAGCTCGCCGACTACCGCCTGACCACGGCGGAAATCCTTTACCGCCTGCCCGATCATCCCGCCGTGTTGCAAAGTTACGTCTGGCAGGACCTCGACCTCGCGCCGCAATTCCCGGTGCTGCGCAAGTTCCTCGATTTCTGGGAGCGCGAGATCGAGGGCAAGCTCTATCAGGTGCGCGTGGCGTCCGCCGGCCTGATCAAGCCCGCCGAGATTCGCGCCAACGCCGCGCTGTTGACGCTGCACTAAGCGGGCAGCGACACTCCGGCCTCACACAAGCCGGAGAAGTTCGTTGATCCGCATCGCCGCGTCCCAGTATCGCTTCCAGTCCGTCGCGTCGTTCGACGAATTCGCGCGGCGCGTCGAAACGCATGTCGCGTCCGCCGCCGAATTCGGCGCGAAGCTGCTGGTGATGCCCGAGTATCTCAGCTTCGAATTGCTGACCGTGCCGGGGGCGGGCGGCATCGAGAGTTTGCCGCAGGCGACACAAGCCTATGAAGGTTTGTTCAAGGCGCTGAGCGCGCGCCATGCGATCCCCGTGCTCGCCGGCACGCATCTGATCGCCGACGGCAATAATTTGCGCAACACCGCGCATCTGTTCTTCCCCGACGGGCGGATCGAGCGCCAGGCGAAGAACCATTTGACCCCGTGCGAAGTCACGCCCTGGAACCTGAAACCCGGCGACGGTCTGAAGGTCGTCGATCTGGGCTTCGCGCGCGCGGCCATGCCGGTTTGCTACGACATCGAATTCCCCGAACTTGCGCGCCAAGCCCGCGCGCGCGGCGCCGACATCCTGTTGGTGCCGAGTTGTACCGACGATGCGCATGGTTATCACCGTGTGCGCGTTTGCGCGGCGGCGCGCGCGATCGAGAACCAGATTTACGTGGCACTGTCGATGACGACGGGTTCGCTGCCCAGCGTGCCGCTGATGCGCGCCAATTACGGCCGCGCCTCGCTCCACACGCCCTGCGATTACCCCTACCCGCCCGGCGGCGTGCTGGCCGAAGGCGAGATGAACGACGATCAGGTCGTGTGCGGCGATTTCGATATGGAAGCGCTGGCCCGCGCGCGCGCCGGCGGCTCGGTCAAAACCTGGCAGGACCGGCGCGGCGATCTTTATCCGTTGGCGACGTGATCTTTAGCCGCGCCGGCTGGCGATAAACGCCGCGATCCGTGCGAGCGGCCTGGGGCCGGCGGTGACCATCGCCACCCCGGTCAGCACGATCGCGGTCGCCGCGATTTCGCGCAGGCTGATCGTCTCGCCCAGCAGCACGAAGCCGAGCAGGATCGTCCACGGCGGCAGAAAGTAGCCGTTCATCGAGCCGATCGTCGGACCGGCGCGGCGCAGGATGCGCATATAAAGAACGATCGGCATCGCGGTGCCGAAGATTCCCAGCATCGCCAAGACCGGCAGCGAATCCGCCACGCCCGCAAATGCCGCCGGCCCGGCGACCAGTGCCACGCAAAGGAACGTCGGCACGCCGGAAAAGAATTGCTGGCCGAACGCCAAACGCAGCGGGTCGGGCGACGGCACGGCGCGCACATAGACGTTGCCCAACGCGTAGCTGACCGCGACGACGACCATCGCCGCGACGCCCATCCCGTCGACCGGCCCGCCATCGAACGCCGCCGGGCCGACCAGCAGCGTCATGCCTGCGAAACCGACGGCCAGGCCGCGCGCGCGCCGCGCGGTCAATTTCTCGTCGGCGAACAATGCTTGCGCCAGCACGGCGACGATCAAGGGCGTGGTCGCCTGGATCATCGACGCGAGGCCGGCGGAGATTTGTATCAGCGCATAGACGGTGAGCGCGTTGGGAATCACGCCTTGCAGCAGGCCCAGCACCGCCCAGTCGCGCCATTCGCGCCCGCGCGGCACGATGGAAATGCGATGCAGCAGCAGCCACGCGGCGAGCAAGCCCGCCCCCATCACGCCGCGCAACGCCGCCAAGGCGAGCGGCGACAAGCTGGTGCCCGCGACCTTCAGCAGCAGGAACGCGCTTGCCCACAAGAAGGAGCACAGCAGCATCTGCGCGACCAATCCGCCGCCGGGCCCGTCCTTCGACGACATGCGCTTCCCCCAAATATCTTGACGTGAAGATATCTGCGACAATAATATCTTCATGTCAAGATATTCCGCGTGCCGGAGGGCCGGATGGGAAAAGTCGAAACCGATCACGTCGACAGGCTTCGCGCCCAATGGCGCGCGGCGCGGCCCGATCTCGACACATCGCCGGTTGAAATCTTCGGGCGCATCCACCGGCTTTCGCGCCTGATCGCGCCGGGGATCGAAGCGGCCCTCGCGCGCCACGGACTCGATCGCGGCGAGTTCGACGTGCTGGCGACCCTGCGCCGCCACGGCCCACCCTTCCGGCTGACGCCGACCGACCTTTACGCGGCGTTGCTCGTCGCCTCCGGCAGCCTCACGCATCGCCTCGGCCGGCTCGAACGCGCGGGCTTCGTGCGCCGGGTGCCAGACGAGCACGACGGCCGCGTGCTGGCGGCCGAACTGACCGAGATAGGCCGGCGCGCGGTCGAGGCGGCCTATCGCGACGATCTTGAATTCGAGGCGCGATTGCTGGAGGGGTTCGGCGCCAAATCGCGCACCGAACTGGCGGAGGGGCTGCGTGCTTTGATGAAAGCCGTCGAGGCGGCGCTGGAACTCAAACGCTGAGATATTGGAGCCGAATCGCTTCGTCCGCCGCCAGGGCCGCCATCGTGCCGGAATAGCGGATGCGGCCCTTCTCGACGATATAGGCGCGGTCCGCCACCATCGTCGCGAAGTGCAGGTTCTGCTCGGACAGCACGACCGTCAGTCCTTCGGCTTTCAACGCCTGGATCGTGCGCGCCATCTGTTCGACGATCACCGGCGCCAAACCCTCCGACGGCTCGTCGAGCAGGATCGCGCGCGGATTGCCCATCAGCGTGCGCGCGATGGTCAGCATCTGCTGTTCGCCGCCGCTCATCCTTCCGCCGGGGCGATTGCGCATCTCGGCGAGGTTCGGAAAAATCGCGAAGAGTTTTTCGGGCGTCCAAGCGGGCGCGTCGTCACGCGGCGGTTGGCGTCCGACTTCGAGATTTTCCATGACCGTCAAATCGGCGAACACGCGCCGATCCTCCGGCACGTAGCCGAGGCCCATGCGCGCGATCTCGTGCGGCGGCAAGCCCGCGATCTCGCGATCCAGAAATCGGATCGAACCTTGCGCCACCGGGACCAATCCCATGATGGATTTGAGCGTCGTCGACTTGCCCGCCCCGTTGCGCCCCAGCAGCACGACGATTTCGCCCTTCGCGACGTCGAGCGACACATCCGCGAGGATATGCGCGCGGCCGTAATAGGTGTGGAGGCCTTCGACGCGCAGCATCAATGCCCCCCGGATGTCGAGCCGGCCCCGAGATAGACGTCGCGCACGGCCTTGTGCGCGCGAACCTCGGCGGGCGTGCCTTGGGCGATCAGTTTGCCGCGATTGAGCACGATCACGCGATCGGCCTGGCCGAACACCACGTCCATATCGTGCTCGGTGAACAGCACCGCGATGTTGCGCGCGCGCGCGAGTCGCCGGGTCAATTCCATCAACGCGACGCGTTCCTGGGGCGCCATGCCGGCCGTGGGCTCGTCCATCAGCAGCAAACGCGGCGCGTTGGCCAACGCCACCGCAAGCTCGACGCGCTTGAGGTCGCCATACGCCAACACGCCACAGGCGCGATCGCGCTGATCCGCCATGCCGACTTGTTCAAGCAAAGCGACGGCTTCGTCCGCGTGCAATGTCGCCGCGCGCGCGAAGAAGCGGCCGAGATCGCCGCGATGCGACATCAGCGCCGTTTGCACATTCTCCGCCACCGTCATCGACGCAAACGTCGCGGTGATTTGAAACGTGCGACCCACGCCGCGCCGCCAGATCTCGCGGGGCGGCAGGCCGGTGATATCGGCGCCGTCGAGCGAGACGGTTCCGGCATCTTGCGACAACTGACCCATCAACATGTTGAAGCAGGTCGTTTTGCCGGCACCGTTCGGCCCGATCAGCGCCAACATCTCGCCGGCGGCGACGTCGAAATCGACACCCGCCACCGCCTCGACGCCGCCGAAGGCTTTGCGCAAACCGCGTACGGACAGCACGCTCATGCGTCCTCCGCCTTCGCCCAGCGTTTGGCGGCGAATCCCGCGATCCCTTGCGGGAAGGCGAGCACCAGCGCGATGATCGCGAGCCCCAGCACCAGGCGCCACAGCTCGGTCACGCGCACGAGTTGTTCGTGCAGGCCCATATAGACGACGGCGCCGACCAGCGGGCCGGAGATCGTCTGCACGCCGCCCAGCAACACCATCATCAGCGCGTCGACCGATTTTGGGATCGCGGCATAGGTCGGAAAGACGCTTCCCTTGAAATACGCGAACAACGCGCCCGCCAGGCCGGCGAAGCTCGCGGCGATGGCGAAGGCGGCCCATTGGACGCGTTTCACGTCGATGCCGATCGCATCGGCGCGCAAAGCTGAATCGCGGGCGCCGCGCAGCGCGTAGCCGAAGGGCGAATAGATCGCCCGGCGCAGCAGCAACACGCCGATCACGGCGAAGGCGAGGCTCAAATAGAAAAATTCGGTCTTGCCGATCGACGGCCAGACGCCCAGCACGCCGTTATCGCCGCCGGTGACCGCGACCCATTGGAAGGCGATCGACCAGACGATTTGCGCGAAAGCGAGCGTGAGCATGGCGAGATAAACGCCTGAGAGGCGCACGCAGAACCAGCCGAACAGAATACCGCCGAGGGCGGCCAGCACCGGCCCCGCGACCAGCCCCGCTTCCATCGGCACGTCGAAATGTTTGGCGGCGAGGGCGGCGCCATAGGCGCCGAGGCCGAAATAGGCGGCGTGACCGAACGAGGCCATGCCGCCCGGCCCCATCATGAAATGCAGGCTCGCCGCCATCAGCACGAAGATCAGAATCTCGGTCGCGACCATCAGCCCGTATTCGTCGGCGATCAGCGGCAGCAGGATCATCGCCGCCACGCTGGCGAAACCGAGTTTCGCGAGGATCGGCGGCGTGGCGCGCACCACGGGCTCGACGCTCGCTTGCGTTCGCGCATGGCTCGGCGCCTTACCCAGCAAGCCATAGGGCCGCGCGATCAGCACCACCGCCATGACCAGGAAGCTGGGGATCAGCGTCATCTTGGCGATGGAAATGGTCAGCCCCGCGATTTCGAAATCCGGGACCAGCAGCATGAAGGCCTGCAATTGCGCGATCAGCAACGCGGCAAGATAGGCGCCGCCCACGCTACCCATGCCGCCGACGACCACGACGACGAAGGCATCGGCGATGATCGCCATATCCATATGGAGTTGCACGGGCTCGCGCGGCAATTGCAGCCCGCCGCCCAGCGCCGCCAGAAACGTGCCGAGGAAGAAGACGGACGTGAACAGCTTGCGCTGATCCACGCCCAAGGCCGCGACCATCTCGCGATCCGCCGTCGCCGCGCGCACCAGCGTGCCCCAGCGCGTGCGGTTGAACAGAAGCCAGAGCAATCCCAGCACGACGGGACCGATCAGAATCAGCAGCATCTCGTATTCGGGGAAACGCTGGCCCATCACGTCGATGGCGCCGCGCAAGCCCGGCGCGCGGGGCCCGAGCAGATCCTGCGCCCCCCAGATCGCCATCGTCACGTCTTGAACGACGAGAACGACGCCGAAGGTCGCGAGCAATTGGAACAGCTCCGGCGCTTGATAGATGCGCCGGAGCAGAACCAATTCGATCAACACGCCGATCAGACCGACAATCAAGGCGGCAACGAGAATGCCGCCCCAAAAGCCGAGCGGGCCGTAGCCGACCCAGCCGAGCCCGCGCGTCAACGTCCAGGCGAGATAGGCGCCCAGCATGTAGAACGAGCCATGCGCGAAATTGACGATCCGGCTGACGCCGAAAATGATCGACAAGCCGCACGCGACCAGGAATAGCGCGGACGCGCTGGCGAGCCCGTTCAGGAACTGGACGGCGAGCGCGGACAAGGCCGCGTCCCGAAGACGCCGATCAGGCGTCCTTGGGCCGCATCGCCGCGACTTCCGCGTCGGACGGCAGGTAGTCCTTGCCGTCGGCATAGCGCCAATCGACCATCGTGCCTTTGCCGTTCACGAGCTTCGTCTTGCCGACGAAAGCGCCCAGCGTGGCCTGGTGGTCGATCTTGCGGAATTCCACGTCGCCGAACGCGCTTTGGAACTTCAAGCCTTCCATCGCGTCGACCATCTTTTCGGTGTCGACCGTGCGGCTTTGGCGCAGCATCGTGACGATGGCGTTGACCGTGTCGTAACCGACGACCGAGCCGAGGCGCGGATAGTCGTTGAACTTCGCGCGATAGGCGTTGCGGAACTTCGTGTGGTTCGGCGTGTTCACCTGATCCCAGGGATAGCCGGTGACGATCCAGCCTTCCGGCGCTTCGTCGGCCAGCGGGTCGAGATATTCGGGCTCGCCCGTCAGCACCGAGGCGACCGCGCGGCGTTCGAACAGACCGCGCGTATTGCCCTGGCGCACGAGATTGGCGAGATCGGCGCCGAAGGTGACGTTGAAGATACCTTCGGGATTCGCCGCGGCGATCGCCTGGACCGTGGCGCCCGCGTCGATGCGGCCCAAGGCCGGGAATTGCTCGGCCACGAATTGCACGCCGGGCTTCTTCCGGGCGAGCAATTCCTTGAACCACTTCACCGCCGACTGGCCGTATTCGTAGTTGGGCGCGATCGTCGCCCAGCGCGTGATCGGCAGCTTCGCCGCTTCTTCGACCAGCATCGCCGCCTGCATATAGGTCGAGGGGCGCAGGCGGAACGTGTAGCGATTGCCCTGGCTCCACACGATCGCATCGGTCAGCGGCTCCGACGCCACGTAGAGCTTCTTGTTCTGCTTGGCGTAGCCCGCGATGGCGAGGCCGATATTGGAAAGATAGCCGCCGGCGAGCAGATCGACTTTCTCGGCCGCGACGAGTTCGCCCGCATGGCGCACGGCGTCCTCGGGCTTGCCCGCGTCGTCGCGGAACAACGTTTCGAGGCGGCGGCCGTCGATGCCGCCCGACGCGTTCGCTTCGTCCAGCGCCAGGTTCCAGCCATTGCGATAAGGGCCGAGGAAGGCCGCTTGCGTGGAATAGGAGTTGATCTCGCCGATGCGGATCGGCGCGTTTTGGGCGCGCAGGATCGTCGGCGAACCAAGCAGGACGCCCGCCGCGGCGGTACCCGCCAGAAGTTCGCGTCGCTTGAGGGTCATATCTCTATTCTCCTTGGGAGGATGGAGGGGGGATTTCGTTACTTTTCGACGAAGGCGCGTTCGACGACATACGTTCCGGGCTTGGAAGAGTTTCCTTCGACGAAACCGCGGCCCTTCAGGATCGCGACGAAATCGGCGAGCAAAGCGGGGCTGCCGCAGATCATCGCGCGATCATGGGCGGCGTCGAGCTTGGGCAAGCCCAGCTTCTTTTCGACTTCGCCCTGTTCGATCAGATCGGTGACGCGGCCTTGGTTGCGGAAACCTTCGCGCGTCACGGTCGGGAAATAGAGCAGCTTGTCGCGCACCATCTCGCCGATCAGCTCATGGTTCGGCAGTTCCTTTTCGAGATAGTCCGCGTAGGCGAGCTCGGCAACCTCGCGGCAGCCATGCATCAGCACGATTTTCTCGAAACGCTCGTAGGTTTCGGGATCGCGCACGATGCTCATGAACGGCGCCAGACCGGTGCCCGTGCCGACGAGATAGAGATTGCGGCCGGGTTCGAGATTGTCGATCAGCAGCGTGCCGGTCGCCTTGCGACCGACCAAAACCTTGTCGCCCGGCTTGATGTGGCACAGGCGCGAGGTCAGCGGGCCGTCGGGCACGCTGATCGACAGGAATTCGAGATGTTCCTCGTAATTCGCGCTGACGACCGAATAGGCGCGCACCAACGGCTTGCCGTCGACCGGAAGGCCGATCATCACGAATTGACCGTTGAGAAAGCGCACCGCGGGCTCGCGCGACGTGGTGAACGAGAACAGACGATCGGTCCAATGATGGACCGTCTTCACTTCGGCTTCGTAATACGGGCTGCTCATTGTCCGGACGCTACGTTGAGATCGGTCAGCTTGCGCAACAGCGCCAGCAGGGTTTCACGCTCCGCCCCTTGGACGGGGGCGAGTGTCGCTTCTGAAACGCTGCGCGCGCGCTTCACGGCTTCGCGCATCAAGGCGAGACCGTCATCGGTGAGGCGCAGCAGCGTCGCGCGCTTGTCGGCGGGATCGGGGCGGCGTTCGATGAGCCCGCGCCCCATCAAGCGCTGGATCACGCCCTGGATCGTCGCGGGATCCATCGCCGTCAATCGGCCGAGGAGATTTTGCGAGACCTCGCCGCGATCGCCGATCTTCACCAACGCCGCGAATTGCGTGGTGGTGAGGTCGAGATCGCCGAGGCCCTTTTCGAAAAACGCCGTATGGCGCTGATGCGCGCGGCGCAACAAATGGCCGATCTGCGATTCCAGGCCATAGCCGGATTCCGTTTCGGCCGGAGGCGATGCCGGGGCTGGCGCGGTTTTGGGCAGCGACTGCATAAGGAACGCGATACTGTTCGTGGACGTATGGACTGTCCACAGGTCTTTTTTCATGCCCGGTCCCGGATTATTTGATGGCCATGACCAGCTCTACTGTGACAGCCGGCGTAACTGAATACCGCGATCCGAAGCGGGCGGTTGCCTATTGGCTGTTCGTTTGCGCCGCGATGATCTTCGCCATGGTCGTGATCGGCGGGATCACGCGATTGACCGAATCCGGCCTGTCGATCGTCGAATGGCGGCCCGTCACCGGCGCCCTGCCGCCGCTGACCGATGTCGAATGGCAGCGCGCTTTCGACCAATACCGCCAGATCGACCAGTACAAGCTGCTCAACGCCGGCATGACGCTCGCCGAGTTCAAAACCATTTTCTTCTGGGAATGGTTCCACCGGCTGTGGGGCCGGTTGATCGGCCTTGTCTTCTTCCTGCCGTTCCTGTGGTTCCTGTGGAGCGGGGTTGTGCGCGGCAAACTCGCGCTGAAGCTCGCCGGCATTTTCGCGCTTGGCGGCCTTCAAGGCTTCGTCGGCTGGTGGATGGTCACGTCGGGTTTGCGCGAGTCGATGGTGGCGGTCAGCCATATCAGGCTCGCCGCGCATCTGGGCTTAGCGCTGGTCATCCATATGCTGGTCTTGTGGGTCGCGTTTGATCTGTTGCGCGGGCCCCGCGAAACGTGCCCGGCACGCAAGGCGGGGCTGGCGTTGACGGTGCTCGTCTTCGTCACCGTGATGGCGGGCGCGTTGGTCGCCGGTCTCGATGCCGGGATGACGCACAACACGTTTCCGTTGATGGATGGGCGCTTCTTCCCCGCGGGCTATTTCGACATCGATCCGGCGTGGCGCAATGTGTTCGACAACGTGATCGCCGTGCAGTTCAACCATCGTTGGCTCGGCATCGCCACGGCGCTGGCCGCGATACTGTTCGCGTGGCGCACCTGGCGTTACGACGGTTGCTGGACCGCCCTGCCGGCGATCGTCGCGGTGGCGCAGGCGGGCCTGGGTATCGCCACGCTGCTGCTATGGGTGCCGCTGGCGCTCGCCGCCGCGCATCAAGCGGGGGCGGTGATCCTGCTGACCGCCGCCATCGCCGCCGCACACGCCGCCGGTATCAAGCGCGACGTTTGAACAGCAGCGTCGCCGCGAAAATCATCGCCGCCGCGACCACGACCGACGGGCCCGAAGGCGTGTCGAGCTTTAGCGACGCGAATAGGCCGCCGACGACGGCGATCGCGCCGATCGCCCCGGCATAGATCGCCATCGCTTCGGGTCCCTGGGCGAAGCGGCGCGCGGCGGCCGCCGGGATCACCAGCAAGGCGGTGACCAGCAACACGCCGACGATCTTCATCGCCAGCGCAACAACCAAAGCCAGCAGCAGCACGAAGGCAAGCCGCACGCGGCCGGTATCGACACCTTCGACGCGCGCCAGATCCTCGTCCACGCTCGCCGCCAGCAAGGGCCGCCAGATCGCGATCAAGACGGCCAGCGCCAGCAACGCCCCGCCCCACACCATCGCGACATCGGTGCGCGTCACCGACAGAATGTCGCCGAACAAATAGGAGATCAGATCGACGCGCAAGGTTTCGACGAAAGCGAGCGCGATCAAGCCCAACGACAACGTCGTGAACGCGGCGATCGACAGCAACGTGTCCGGCGGCAATTTGGCGCGCGACAACAGGCCGGTCAAAACCAACGCGAAGGCCGCGCAGAGAACCGCGATGGCGATGGCGGGCTCGACCCGCAGCACGAAGCCGAGCGCCAAGCCCAACAGCGCGGAATGCGCCAGCGCATCGCCGAAAAACGCGAGCCGCCGCCAGACGACGAAACTGCCGAGCGGCCCGGCGATGACGGCAAGCCCCAAACCGGCCGCCCCGGCGCGCCACAGAAATTCATCCATGGCGGTGACCGTCGTGGGAATGCGGATGCGCATGCTCATGCGCGTGATGCACATGGCCATGCGTATCGTGGACGTGATCGTGATGATGGCGATAGAGCGCCAAGCTCTCGCCCGCGCGCGCACCAAACAGCGCCGCGAAAGCCGGATCGCGCCCAACCGTTTCGGGCTGGCCCGTGCAGCACACATGGGTGTTGAGACACACGACGCGATCGGACCGCGCCATCACCAAATGCAGATCGTGGCTGACCAGCAGCACGGCGCAGTTGGTTTGGTCGCGCAAGCGTCCGACCAGCGCGTAAAGCGCGTCCTGGCCGGTGACATCGACGCCTTGCGCGGGCTCGTCCAGCACCAGCAATTGCGGATCGCGCATCAAGGCGCGCGCCAGCAACACGCGCTGCATCTCGCCGCCCGACAGACCGGCCATCGGCGCGCCCGCCATATCCGCCACGCCGGCCGTTTCGAGCGACGCCGCGACATCGCCCTTCCCGGCAAGACCGACGAAACGCGCCACCGAAATCGGCAGATTGGGATCGACGGCGAGTTTCTGGGGCATGTAGCCCACGCGCAAACCCGGCGAACGCGCGATCGTGCCGCTGTCGGGTGCCACAAGGCCGAGCAGCATTTTCAGCAGTAAGGTCTTGCCCGCGCCATTGGGGCCGATCAGCGTGACGATTTCGCCGGGCTTGGCGCCGATATCGACATGATCGACGACCACGCGATCGGCGAATCGTTTGACGAGGCCCCGTCCTTCGATCGCGTAGCCGGTCACGATCCCGAACAGTTCTTACAAGTGCCCGACAATTCGACCACGCGGCCCGCGAGTTTGAATCCGTGATCGCCGGCGGCGGCGGCCAAGGCCGCGTCGATCGCCGGGGATTCGAGTTCCTCCGCCGTGCCGCAATCCTTGCAGATCAGGAATTGCGATGAATGCGCCGCCCCGGGATGCGCGCAGCCGATATAGGCGTTGAGCGATTCGATGCGGTGGACGAGCCCGACTTCCATCAGGAAATCGAGTGCTCGATAGACCGTCGGCGGGGCGGCCGAGCGGCCATCGGATTTCAAGCGTTCGAGCACGGCATAAGCGCCGATCGGGCGATGGCTTGCCCACACGAGCTCCAGCACCCGGCCGCGCAATTCGGTGAAACGCTCGCCGCGCTGGGCGCAGATTTCCCGCGCGGCGGCCAAGGCATCGGCGACGCATTTGCCGTGATCGTGATGTTCGGCATGGTGATGCTCGGCGGAACTCGGCGACATCAGACTAGAACTCCCGGCCTTGATATAGTATATCGTACTTTATAACGCGAGCTCTTCCGGCACGGGAAAGTCGCTCACCGGAAACATTAGCGTCATTTCCGGAATTTCTCAGCATCTTAGGACGAAGGTCGGCACGGCCATGGGCAAGCTTCTGCAAATTGCGACATTTCTGGTTCTTCTGTCCGCACCGGCCGGCGCCGCCGAGCCGAAGATCGTGACCAGCTTCCCCATGCTGCAATCGCTGGCCGCCGCCGTTTCGGGCGCGGCGCCGGAGTCGATCGTGCGCGGCGGCGGTTCGCCGCACACCTATTCGATGCGCCCGTCCGACGCGCGCGCCCTCGAACAAGCCGATCTCGTGATCTGGATCGGCGAAGATTACGAAGGCTTCCTCGAACGCCCGATCAAGGCGCTGGGCAAGCGCGCACGCGTGCTGGAATTGGCCGAAGCACCGGGCGTGGCCACGTTCAAAGCGCGCGAAGGCGGCGTCTGGGAAGGCGATGGCCACGCACACGGGCATAAGCACGGGAATAAGCACGGCGAGATCGACGGCCATATGTTCCTCGATCCGAAGAACGCCGCCGCGTTCGGCCGCGCGATCGCGGCGGCGCTGTCGGAAATCGACGCGCCCAACGCCGCGCGCTATCGCGCCAATGCCGAAGCCTTGGCGACGAAGCTCGATGCGCTCGACGCCGAACTCGCCACGAGCTTGCGTCCGCTCGCCGGCAAGCCGTTCATCGTGTTCCACGACTCGCTTCAATATTTGGAGAAGCGCTACGGTTTGACGCCGGCGGGCTCGATCACCGTCAGCCCCGAACGCCGGCCCAGCGCGCAACGCTTGCAGCGTTTGCGCGACCGTATCGCGCGCTCGAAAACGATTTGCGTGTTCGCCGAACCGCAATTCGACCAAGCGCTGGTGCGCACGGTCGCCGAAGGAACGAAGGCGAAGACCGGCACGCTGGATTACGTCGGCGCCGAAGTGCCGCCGGGCCCCGATCACTATTTCAGCGTGATGCGCGGCCTCGCGAAGGACCTTTCTTCGTGTCTTTCGCAGGGCTGATCGATTTGCGGGCGTGAGCGATCGTTTTACGCATCAGCGTGGGCAACGCGACGGACCCGATATCATCCGCCGCGACCCATTGCCCGCCGCGCACGTCGCTACGCCGCGCTTGCGCGATCCACACCGCGAATTCCAATTCGAAATGCGTGAAGCCGTGGCGCACCACGCCCGATGCGGGGCGCCACGCCAAAGCGGCGGGTGACGCGCGCCGGGCGGCGGTTTCGTCGATCTCGCCCGCCTTCCAATCGCTCGACGGCACTTCCAGCATGCCGCCCAGCAATCCCGTATCGGCGCGCTTGCGTACCCACACGGCCCCGTCCGCATCGAACAACACGAAGGCGATCGCGCGCTTGAAGGGCCGTTTGGGCTTGGCCGTGCGGCGCGGATAGGTTTCGGGTTCGCCGCCGCAGGTTTGGCAGGCGAGTTTCCACGGGCAGAGCAGACATTGCGGATTGCGCGGCGTGCAGATCGTGGCGCCGAGATCCATCGTCGCTTGCGCGAAATCGCCGGGCCGCTGCTCGGGCACGATTCCCGCGACCGCGTTCCAGATCTCGGGCTTGGCGGCGGGCAGCGGCGTATCGATCTTGAACACGCGCGCGATCACGCGCTCGACATTGCCGTCGATCACGGCGGCGGGAACGTCGAACGCGATCGACGCGATCGCGGCGGCCGTGTACGGGCCCACGCCGGGCAGCGTCAGCAAGCCTTCTTCGGTGTCGGGGAACACGCCGCCGAGTTCCTCGGCCACGTAGCGCGCGCATTTATGCAGGTTGCGCGCGCGCGCGTAGTAGCCAAGCCCCGCCCACGCCGCGAGCACGTCGTCGATCGGCGCTTTGGCCAGCGCTTGCACATCCGGCCAGCGGCGCAGGAATTCGGCGAAATACGGCCCGACCGTCACGACGGTCGTTTGCTGGAGCATGATTTCGGAAAGCCACACGCGATAGGGATCGGGCCGCGCGGCGCGTTTATTGGGCCCCACGCGCCACGGCAGCACGCGGGCGTGCCGGTCGTACCAGGCGAGAAGCGATGCGGCGAGGGCGGTGGACATCGGAAACCGAGCGCGTATGTTCCCCGGTATGGCCCTGAAAGCGATCGGCGCACAAGTTCCGCGAATGACCCGCGAGGCGTTGAAGCGCCGCGGCGCCGCTTTCGCCACGCTGATCGCCGAATGGGCCAATATCGTCGGGCCGGAATTCGCGTCCAGCACGCTGCCCGAAAAAATCTCCGCCCCGCCGCCCCCGCCCAAAGGCAGCAATTTACCGCGCCCGGCGGGCACGCTCACGCTTCGAGTCGGGTCCGGTGCGGCGATGGAATTGCAGCATCTTGCCCCGCAATTGATCGACAAGATCAACGCCTTCGTCGGGTACAAAGCCGTCGCGCGTTTGCGCTTCGTGCAAGGCCCGTTGCCGGGCCAAGGCAAACCGCCCGCCCCGCCCCGGCCGCCGCTGACCAAGGAACAAGCGGCGCGACTCGACGCGCTGGTCGAAACGATCCCGGACGAGAATCTCCGCCAATCGCTCCGTCGCCTGGGCGACGGAATGCTGCGCGGCCGGCGGCGTATACCGTAAGGGCTTCAAAAAGCCTCGATTCTGCGGTCGGATAGCCGCAGTTATCCCCATCGAGTCCGGGCCCTTGTCGGAGGCGCTCGTGAGTCGATACCATCACTATATCTAGTGGGTCTGACCATGCAGAAACGGTACATCTCGACGCTCGCGGCGGTTTTCGCCCTGATTTGCCTTGGCTTTTCGGCCCCGGCGATGGCCCAAAACGGGCCGCGCCTGGAAGGCAACGACATGGTCATGGGGGCGCCCGATGCGCCCATCACGATGATCGAATACGCGTCGCTCACCTGCCCGCATTGCGCGCGCTTCAACGCGGAAATCGTGCCGCGTTTGAAAAGCGAATATGTCGAGACCGGCAAGATGAAGTTCGTCTTCCGCGACTTCCCGCTCGACCGCATGGCGCTAAACGCGCAGATGCTGGCGCGCTGCGCGGGGCCGGAGCGGTTCTTCGGATTCCTCGACGTGTTTTTCGCCCAGCAGGCCAATTGGACGCGCGGCACGCCCGACCAGATGATGCAGAATTTGCGTCGTCTGGCGCAGCTGGGCGGCATGACGGCCCCGCAGATGGACCAATGCCTGGCCGACCAGACCGTTCAGAACGTCATCCTGACCAACGCGATGACCGGCGAGCGCGAGCACAAGGTGCAAGGCACGCCGACCCTCGTGATCAACGGAACCGTCCATCGCGGCGGGATGAGCTACGAAGAACTCGACAACGTGCTGCGCCCGCTTGCGGCAAAGCGCTGACAACATGCCTTAGGGGAGTCTGCCGACGATGCATTTCGCCAAGCTGCGCCTGTCCGGTTTCAAATCGTTCGTCGAACCGACCGAGTTCGCGATCGAGCCCGGTCTGACCGGCATCGTCGGCCCCAACGGCTGCGGCAAGTCCAACCTTGTCGAAGCCTTGCGCTGGGTCATGGGCGAAACGCGCGTCAAGCAGCTGCGCGGCGGCGAAATGGACGACGTGATTTTCGCGGGCACCACCAGCCGCCCGGCGCGCAACGTGGCCGAAGTGTCGCTGTCGGTCGAAAACCCCGACCACAAGGCCCCGCCCGCCTATAACGACATGAGCGACTTCGAAGTCGTGCGCCGGATCGAGCGCGAGAAGGGCTCGGCCTATCGCATCGGCGGGCGCGAAGTGCGCGCGCGCGACGTGCAGCTGTTCTTCCAGGATGTCGGCACGGGTGCGCATTCGCCGTCGCTGGTCAGCCAAGGCCGCATCAGCGCGCTGATCCAAGCCAAGCCCACCGAGCGCCGCCAAGTGCTGGAGGAAGCCGCGGGCATCACGGGCCTGCATTCGCGCCGCCACGAAGCGGAATTGAAGCTCAAAGCCGCCGAGCAGAATCTGGCACGCCTCGACGACGTGCTGACGACGCTGGCCACGCAGCTTGAAAGCCTGAAGAAGCAGGCCCGCCAAGCCGCGCGCTATCGCAACATGAGCGATCTGGTGCGCCGCGCCGAAGCGATCATGTTCCATCTGCGCTGGCAGGCGCAGACGGCCGAAACGCTGACGGCGCAGGAACGCCTGAAGGAAGCCGAAGCGCTGGTGATCGAGATCACGACGCGCGCGGCCCATGGCGCGACGATCCTCGCCGAAGCACAGGCCGCCTTGCCCGCGCTGCGCCAGGAAGAAGCCGAAGCCGCCGCGGCCCTCGCGCGCTTGCAGATGGCGGGCGAACAACTCGCCGCCGAAGAAGCGCGCCTCGCCGCCCAAATCGAAAAACTCGACGCGACGATCGCGCAACTTGCCGCCGACAAGGCGCGCGAAGAAGCGCTGGTCGCGGATGCGCAAGCCGCCCATGCGCGCTTGACCGCCGAGCTCGAAGAACTCGCCAACGCCGACATCGCGGCTGACGAGGAACTTCGCGATCTCGATGGCGATATCCGCAACCGCCGCGAAGCGGTGGAAGCGCTCGACGAGGAACTGGCCCGCGCGACCGAAGCGGTCGCCAAGGCCGAATCCGAACGCGCGTCGCTGACGCGCGAAATCAACGACCTGACCGGCCGTTTGGGCCGCTTGGCCGAACGGCGCGCGGTCGTCGAGGGCGAGAAGACGCGCCTCGAAGAAGAACTCGCCGGGGCCGACGCGCAGCGCCACGAAGCCGAGATGAAGCTCGCCGAGGCGGACGAAGCGCTGAACGCCGCCCTTTCCGCCGCCGAGGAAGCCGAAGCCGCGCGCCGGGCCGCGCAAGAGGAAGAATTCGGGGCCCGCGAAGCCGCGCGCGAAGCCGATGCGGAATTCGCCAAGCTCGATGGTGAGCGCCAGGGTATTTCGCGCGCACTCGCCGCCTCGCGCGGCAAGGCGACGGATTTCCCGCCCGCCCTAGATTCGATCCGCGTGACGCCCGGCTACGAAAAGGCGCTGGGCGCGGCGTTGGGCGACGATCTCGCCGCCGCCCTCGATGCGGCCGCCCCGCATCACTGGCGCATGCTCGATATCGCGGGCACGCCCGCCCCGTTGCCGCTGGAAGCGCAATCGCTGGCGCAATATGTCGAAGCGCCCGCCGCCTTCGCGCGCCGCTTGGGCCAGATCGGCGTGGTCGCCGATATGGAAACGGCCGAGCGCGTCGCGCCGCAACTCGCGCAAGGTCAGCGTCTGGTGACGCGCGACGGCGCCTTGCTGCGCTGGGACGGTTTCGTGCAGACCGGTGCGGCCGTCACGCGCGCCGCCGAAACCTTCGAACTGCGCAATCGCCTGGAAAGCCTGGAAGCGCAAGTCGTGCGCGCCAAGGAAATCGCCGACGGCGCCAAGGCGCGCTATCAGGCGGCGCAACAAGCCGCGCGTGCGGCCGACGCCGCCGATCAGCAGGCCCGCCAAGGTGCGAAATCCGCGCAAGGGGCGATCGACGGCGCGCGCTCCGCGATCGTGCAGATCCAGCGCACGACCGAGGGCCGTTCGGCCAAGCTCGGCACGCTGGTCGAGCAGATCGAACGCCTGACCGTCGAAAACGACGAGTTCCAGCTGCGCCTCGACACGGCGCAAGCCCGCTTCGCCGAAATCCCCGACCCGACCGAAGCGCGCGCCAAGCTCGCCGAGGACCGCCAGACGCTGTCGGGTGCGCGCAAGGAACTGGCCGAACGCGAAGCCGCGTCGCAGCGCTTGCAGCGCGAGCGCGAAGGCCGCGAGCGTCGCCGTGTCGCCATCGGCCACGAGAACGCCGAATGGGCGCGCCGCGAAGAAGGCGCCAAGACGCAGATCGAATCGATCGATGGCCGTTCGGCTGCGACGACGACGGAGCGCGAGGGCCTGTCGGCCCGCCCCGGCGAAATCGCCGCCGAGCGTTCCGCGTTGCTCGACAAGACGCATGAAGTGGAAGCCTTGCGCCGCGAGAAGGCCGATCGCTTGGCCGAAGCGGAAAGCGCCGTGCTGGAAGCCGACCGCGCGTTGAAGGCGGTCGAGAACACGCTGATGTCGGCGCGCGAAGATCGCGTGCGCGCGCAAGCCTATGCCGAACAGCAAGCCGCCAACGAAGCCACGCTGACCCAGACGATCCGCGAGCGCCTGGATTGCGCGCCGGATGCGTGCTTGGCGGCGGGCATGATCGAGGCGGACGAGGAATTGCCGGGCCTCGAGCAGATCGAGAACCGTTTGGAGCGCTTGATCAAGGAGCGCGACAATATGGGCCCGGTCAATCTGCGCGCCGAGCAGGAAGCCGAGGAAGTCGAAGCCCAGATCGCCGGCATGAACGCCGAGAAGGACGACCTGGTCCAGGCGATCGCCAAGCTGCGCGGCGGCATCTCTGCCCTCAACAAGGAAGGCCGCGAACGTCTGCGCGTCGCCTTCGAAGCGGTCGACAAGCACTTCCAGGATCTGTTCGGCCGTCTGTTCGGCGGCGGGCGCGCACATCTGACCTGGGTGCCCGTGATGGGGCCCGACGGTCAGGTCGTCGACGATCCGCTCGAAGCCGGGCTCGACATCATGGCCTCGCCGCCGGGCAAGAAGCTGCAGTCGCTCACGCTGCTCTCGGGCGGCGAACAGGCGCTGACCGCGCTATCGCTGCTCTTCGCGGTGTTCCTCACCAACCCCGCCCCGATCTGCGTGATGGACGAAGTCGACGCGCCCCTCGACGACGCGAACGTCGATCGCTTCTGCACGCTGCTCGACGAAATCGCCCGCTCCTCGGGCGTGCGCTTCGTCGTGGTCTCCCACCACCGTCTGACGATGGCGAAAATGGATCGCCTGTTCGGCGTGACGATGGCCGAGCGCGGCGTGTCGACCCTGGTGTCGGTCGATATGCGACAAGCCGAGAAACTGCGCGCGACCGCCTAAGGGCCTCTGGAAACATCCGCCCTTTCAAAGGCTTAGGCGGTCAGCGTGATCCTTGACAGGGGGCGGCACCGCCCCTATTGTCCGCGCGCGTCAGCCGGGTGAAAGGGCGGATTCTTCTGTCTTTTCAACCGTTTTCCCCGAGTTGCCGGGTGCCCTTCGCGCTTGCGAAGGGTCCGGGTCTGGAGCTTGCCATGGACGACCGCGATCAGCGGGCCATCGACGAGATCCAGGCGCAGGTCGATGCGCTGCAAGCGCGCCGTTCGAAGGCCGATAAAAAATCGGCGCGCACGGCCGGCCGCAGCACGGGGCAGATGGGCCTGGGGTTCCGCATCTCGGTGGAGATGCTGGCGACACTGGCGGTCGGCACGGGCATGGGCTTCGTGCTGGATCGCTGGCTCGGCACCTCGCCGTGGTTGACGCTCGTGTTCCTCATGCTCGGCGCCGCCGCCGGTATGAGAAACGCGATCCGGGTCGCAACGCGCATCAGCGCCGAGCGGTCCAAGACCGAGACGAAATAACCGGACGGAGTTCCAAACGTGTCGAGCCCTCTCGATCAATTCCAGATCAAGCCGATCGTTCCCATCGAAATCGCGGGGCTCAACCTCGCCTTCACGAACTCCGCCTTGTGGATGACCGTGGCCGCCGCGGGCGCCACGTTCTTCCTGGTCTCGGCCGCCTCGGGCGCCAAGATCGTGCCGGGCCGCCTGCAATCGGCCGCGGAAGTGCTCTACGAGTTCATCGCCGGCATGGTCCGCGAGAACGTGGGCGACGAGGGCAAGAAGTACTTCCCGTTCTTCTTCACCCTGTTCATGTTCGTTCTGTTCGGCAATCTCGTCGGCCTGATCCCCGGCGCCTTCACCTTCACCAGCCACATCGTCGTGACCTTCACGATGGCGCTGATCATCTTCCTGACGATCACGCTGATCGGCTTCGCGCGCCACGGCACGCATTTCCTGTCGCTGTTCTTCCCGTCGGGCGCCCCGTTGGCGACGGCGCCGATCCTGATCCCGATCGAAGTCATCTCCTACATGTCGCGCCCGATCTCGCTGTCGGTGCGACTTTTCGCGAACATGACCGTCGGCCACATCATCCTGAAGATCTTCGCCGGCTTCGTCATTTCGCTGGGCGCTTTCTTCGTGATCCCGGGCGTGGTGCCGTTCTCGGTGCTCGTCGGCATCATGGCGCTGGAATTCTTCGTGGCCGCGCTTCAGGCCTACATCTTCACGATCCTGGCGTGCATCTACCTGCACGACGCGATCCACCTGCACTGACCTTCGCCCCGCCGGCCCGAAAAATGTGGACCGCCGGCGGGAACGAATGGCCGGTAAACCAACCAAGAGAGAAGGATACGTTTCATGGAAGCAGCAGCAGCTAAGCTCATCGGCATGGGCCTCGCCGCCATCGGCATGATCGGCGCGGGCATCGGCGTGGGTTCGGTGTGGGCGAGCCTCATCGCCGCCGTGGCCCGCAACCCGGCCGCCAAGGACAACGTTCAGGTCTTCGCTTACATCGGCTTCGCCGTCACCGAGTTCATCGCGCTGCTCGCCTTCGTCATCGCGATTCTGATCTTCGTGTCCTAAGCCTCTTCCGGCCCTTCCTTCGGGAAGGGCCGGCCCCTTTCCTCCCGCATACGGGAACCGGCCATGCCGCAATTCGACCCGACCTGGTTCGCGAGCCAAATCTTCTGGCTCCTGGTCATTTTCGCGATCTTCTACTACGTCGTCGCCGGCGCCGTGACGCCCAAGCTGGGTGCCGCCATCGAGGCGCGCGAGAAGCAGATCGAAGGCGATCTCGCCAAGGCGGGCGCGCTCAAGGAAGAAACCGACAAGATGGTCGCGGCCTACGAGAAGGCTTTGGCCGAGAGCCGCGCGAAGGCCCAGGCCGTGCGCGGCGAAACCGAAGCCGCCGCCGCCAAGCACGCCGCCGAATTGTCGGCGCGCCAGGGTGCGGAGCTCGCCGACAAGATCAAGTCGGCCGAAGGGCGCATCGCCGACGCGCGCAAGGCCGCGTTGGCCAATGTCGAAGCCATCGCGGGCGAAATCGCCGCCGACGCGGCGCGCAAGATCGCCGGCCTCAATGTCAGCGAAGCCGACGCCAAAGCGGCCGCCGCCGCCGCGCGCGCCTGAAGGAGATCCGGATAATGGCGATCCTGCACAACGAATATCTCTGGATCACGCTGGCGATCGTGGCGCTGTTCTACTTCGCCTGGACGCCGGCCAAGACGGCGCTCCTCGCCGGTCTGGACGCGCGCGCCGAGCGTATCCGCAAGGATCTCGACGAAGCCGCCAGCTTGCGCGCCGCCGCCGAAAAGCTGCTGGGCGAATACGTCGCCAAGCACAAGGAAGCGATGGCCCAGGCCGACGCGATCGTCGCCAACGCCAAGGAAGAGGCCGCGCGCCTCGCCGCCAAGGCCGAAGCCGATCTGCAAGCCGCGCTGAAGCGCCGCGAAGACGCGGCGATGCAGCGTATCGCCCAGGCCGAAGCCCAGGCGACCGCCGAAGTGCGTTCGGCCGCCGTCGACCTCGCGATGGCCGCCACGGGCAAGCTGCTCGCCCAGGGCCTCGATCGCGGCCGCCAGGACGCGCTGATCGACGGCGCGATCAAGAACATCCCGGGCCGCTTGAACTGACGCTTTAGCGTCACCCCGGCCGAGCCTTCGGCGAGAGCCGGGGTCTCGAACGAACAAACCCCGCCGGAGCGATCCGGCGGGGTTTTTCGTTGGGCGCCCTCGATTCAAGCGATCGCTGCGCGAATATCCGTCTTGGCGAAATCGGCGCCGATATACAGCAACGGCGCTTCGCTCACTTGCGCCAGCGCATAGGCGAAGCAATCGGCGAGGTTCAGCCCCGCCGCGTGGCGACCCTTGCCGAAATTCTTGAACGCATTCCACGCCGCATCGGATTGGGCCTCGTCGGTCGGCACGATCTCGATGCCGAACACGGCGCGCAACCGCTCCATCTCGGCGACGGCGTCATGCCGTTCGGCGACGATCCGCGCTTCGAGCCAATTGACCGGCGCCATCACGCAATCGGGATCCGCGATCAGCGCCTTGCGGATTTGATCGGCTTTCGCTTCGTCGCGCAGCATCGCCACCAGCGCCGAAGCGTCGACGACGATCATTTCGGCAGGCCGTGCTCGTCGTAGAGATCGTCATGATCGCCGCTCGGCCAAGGCTTGCCGGTGGCGGCGAATTCGGCGCGTTTCGCCGCCATACGGCGCTGAATCGCCGCCGTTTCGGTTTCGATGCGCGCGATTTCGGCCGCCGAACGGACCAGCGGGCGCGCCAAAACCCGGCGCAGCAATTCGGTATAGCCGAGCCCCGTCTCGGAACTGCGCGCGCGCAAAAGCCGCAGCACGTCGGGGCTCTTGATGCTCAAGCCCTTGGCCGCCGCGTCGCGCTTGGTCTTCTTGATCGGTCTGCCCATCGCCGTTTCCGGCTAGTTTCTACCCTGATGGGTAGAAACTAGCACGGGACCGGCTTGGCGTCACTCCGCCGCTTGCGCGGTGGGCGACGGCGGCGGGGTGGGCTTCCAGCGCAGAATCGGGCTGCGCGCGGCGCGCGTTTCGTCCAGGCGCCGGCGCGGGGTGAGCCGCGGCGCCGCGTGGAAGAAATCGGCCTGATCGCCCTTCTTCGCCAGGGTGGCGAGGTGGCGCAAGGAATCGATAAACGCGTCGAGCGATTCCTTGTTCTCGCTTTCCGTCGGCTCGATCAGCATGGCGCCGTGGACGACGAGCGGGAAATACATCGTCATCGGATGATACCCCTCGTCGATCAGCGCCTTGGCGAAGTCGAGCGTCGACACGCCCGTATCCTTCAAGAACGCATCGTCGAACAGCGCCTCGTGCATGCACGGGCCGCCGGCGAAGGCCGGGCTCATCACATCCTTCAAGCGCGCGAGGATGTAATTCGCGTTCAGCACCGCGTCGGTCGAGGCTTGGCGAATCCCGTCCGAGCCGTGGCTGAGCATGTAGGCCAAGGCGCGCACGAACATGCCCATCTGGCCGTGGAAGCCCTTCAAGCGGCCGAAGGGCGACGTGCCCGACTTCTTGGTTTCGACGAGTTCGAAACCTTTGGCGCCATGCACGACATAGGGCAGCGGCGCATAAGGCGCCAACGCCGCCGACAACACGACGGGGCCCGAGCCCGGGCCGCCGCCGCCATGCGGTGTGGAGAACGTCTTGTGCAGATTGATATGCATCGCGTCGACGCCGAGATCGGCCGGGCGCACGCGGCCCGCGATCGCGTTGTAATTGGCGCCGTCGCAATAGAAATAGCCGCCCGCCGCGTGGACGAGATCGGCGATCTTTTTGATGTCGCCTTCGAACAACCCGCAAGTGTTGGGGTTGGTCAGCATGATCGCGGCGACATCGGGGCCCAGCTTCTTCTCGAACGCCGCCAGATCGACGCGCCCGCGTTCGTTCGCCGGGATCGGATCGACGGTAAAGCCGAGCAACGCGGCCGTCGCGGGATTGGTACCGTGCGCGGATTCAGGCACGAGCACGCGGCGGCGCGTGGCGCCCTCGCCTTTCGCCTGGATCGCGGCCCAGATCGCGACCATGCCGCAGAGCTCGCCATGGGCGCCCGCCGCCGGGCTCATCGCCACCGCCGGCATGCCGGTCAGCGTCTTCAGCCAATGCGCCAGCGTGTCGATGAGCTCGAGCGCGCCCTGCACGGTTTTTTCCGGCTGCAGCGGATGGATATCCGCGAAGCCCGGCAGACGCGCCATCTTCTCGTTCAGGCGCGGGTTGTGCTTCATCGTGCACGAGCCGAGCGAGAACAGGCCCGAATCGATACCGTAGTTCTTCTGCGACAGGCGCGTGAAATGGCGCACGACCTGCGGCTCGGAAAGATCGGGCAAGCCGATCGCGCCTTTGCGCGCGAAGGCGCCGAGCTTGTTCGCGGCACCCTGGGGCGCTTCCGGCACGTCCACACCGACGCGGCCGGGCACGCCTTGCTCGAAGATCAGTTTTTCTTCGAGCTGCAATCCACGATGGCCCGACGCGGTGACGAAAGGCGGGAGTTCCTGGGCGGGCGCGTCTTGTGCGCTGCGGCCTTGCGACTTGTCCATCACAGCACCTCCGCGAGCTTCGTCGCGAACAGATCCATGTCTTCCACCGTGTTCGTTTCCGTGACCGCGACGATCAGCGTCTTGGCCATCGACGCATCGCCCGGCCACAGACGCGAACCGGGCACGCCGGCGAGCACGCCCTTGTCGGCGAGCGCATCGACGACTTCACCCGCATCGCGCGGCAATTCGATCGCGAATTCGTTGAAATAGGCGTCGGTGAGGAGTTTGACACCCTTCACCTTGGCGAGCTTGGCTTCCAGCGTCGTCGCCAGCGCATGATTGAGGCCCGCGAGACGCCGCAAACCCGTTTCGCCCAACAACGACAGATGCACCGTGAAGGCGAGCGCGCAGAGCCCCGAATTGGTGCAGATATTCGACGTCGCCTTTTCGCGGCGGATATGCTGCTCGCGCGTCGAGAGGGTCAGCACCCAGCCGCGCTTGCCGTCCGCATCCACCGTTTCGCCGCACAAGCGGCCCGGCATCTGGCGGACATATTTTTCCTTGGCGGCGAACAGGCCCACATAAGGCCCGCCGAAATTCAGCGCGTTGCCGATCGATTGGCCTTCGGCCACGACGATATCCGCACCCATCGCACCCGGCGGCGTGACCGCCCCCATCGACACGATCTCGGGGATCGCAACGATCAGCAACACACCCGCCTTTTGGCAGGCGGCGGCGAGCGACGTCAGGTCCTGCAAGCGGCCGAACACGTTCGGGTATTGCACGACGACGCTGGCGGTCTTGGCGTCGAGCTTGGCTTCGATGCCCGCAAGCCCATCGACGTTCGGGGCGAGCGACACGACCTCGAAGCCCGAGAACTTGCCGTGGGTTTCAATCGTTTCGCGATAATGCGGATGCACGGCCCCGGACAGGATCGTCTTGCCGCGCCGCGTGACACGATTGGCCATCTGCACCGCTTCGACCGCGGCGGTCGCCGCGTCGTACATCGACGCATTGGCGACATCCATGCCGGTCAGCATCGCGACCTGCGTCTGGAACTCGAACAGATATTGCAGCGTGCCTTGCGCGATTTCCGGCTGATAGGGCGTGTAGCTCGTCAGGAACTCGCCGCGCTGGATGATCGCATCGACCGAGGCGGGCACGTGATGGCGATAAGCGCCCGCGCCTAAGAAGCTCGCTTGCGAACCGGCGGGGCGGTTCTTCGCCGCAAGCCCGCTCAGGATGCGCTCGACTTCCAGCTCGCTCTTGGTCGCGGACAGACCCGCGACCGGCCCGGCCAAACGCGCCGCGGCGGGCACGTCGACGAACAGCTCGTCGGCCGATTTGACGCCGATCGCCGCCAGCATCGCGGCGCGATCGGAATCGGTATGCGGCAGATAACGCATCAGCCCAGGCCCTTCACGTAGTCGGCATACGCCGCTTCGTCCATCAACTCGGCGAATTGCGCGGTGTCGCCGGTCTTCAGCTTGAAGAACCAGCCGCCCGTCGTGGGCTCGCGGTTGATCAAGCCCGGATCGGCGCTGAGCGCGTCGTTGATGCCGACGACCGTGCCGCCGACGGGCGAATACACGTCCGACGCCGCCTTGACCGATTCGACCACGGCGGCTTGGCCACCCTTGGCGATCTGCTTGCCGATTTCCGGCAGGTCGACGAACACGACGTCGCCGAGCTGGCTTTGCGCGTAGTCGGAAATGCCGATCTCGTAGACGTCGCCGTCGGCGACGCGGATCCATTCGTGGTCTTTGGTGAAACGCAATTCGGCCATGTGTCGGGTCTCCTAACCGCGGAAATAACGATGGGGGGCGAAAGGCATTCCCGCGATTTTGGCGGGAAGCGTCTTGCCCCGGACGACGAGCCCGACCGGCGTGCCGGGCTGGGCGAAGGAAGCGGGCACATAGCCCATGGCGATCGGGCCGTTCACCGTGGGCCCGAAACCGCCCGAGGTGACGATGCCGATCTTGTTGCCGTTGGCATCGACGATCTCCGTGCCTTCGCGGGCAGGGGCGCGGCCTTCGGGCAGAATGCCCACGCGCTTGCGCGACGGCCCGTCGGCGAGTTCCTTTTGCACGCGCGCGGCACCTGGGAAGCCGCCTTCGGCGCGCCGGCGCTTGGAAATCGACCAGACCAGATCGGCTTCGATCGGCGAGGTCGTCGTGTCGATATCGTGGCCGTAGAGGCAAAGCCCCGCTTCGAGACGCAGCGAATCGCGCGCGCCCAAACCGATCGGCTTCACTTCCGGCTGATCGAGCAGCAGCTTCGCCAGACCTTCGGCCTGCGACGCAGGGACCGAAATCTCGTAGCCGTCTTCGCCGGTGTAACCCGAGCGCGTGAACCAGCAATCGAACGCGCCGATCTTCCCGGCACGCAGAGTCATGAATTTTTGGCCGACGCTGTCGGGCGCCAAACGCGCCATCACCTCGGCCGCTTTCGGTCCCTGCAACGCCAGCAAGGCGCGATCGTCGAGGCGCACGAGCTTCGCGCGCGATCCGATTTTGGCGTCGATGCGCGCGAAATCGGCGTCTTTGCACGCCGCGTTGACGACGAGATAGAGCCCGTCGTTGCGCTTCGTCGCCATCAGATCGTCGAGGATGCCGCCATTGTCGTCGGTCAGCTGCGTGTAGCGCGTGGCCCCCTCCTTCAACACTTGAAGGTCGCCGGGCACGAGCGTTTCGAGCGCCGTCGCGGCATCGGGGCCCAACAGCAAGGCCTGTCCCATATGCGACACGTCGAACAGCCCGGCGGCGGCGCGGGTGTGCAAATGCTCGTTCAAAATGCCGGCGGGATAATGCACGGGCATCGCATAGCCCGCGAACGGCACCATTTTGGCGCCCAGCGAACGATGCAACGCATCGAGCGGCGTGAATTTCAGGTTTTCGTCGTCGGACAAAACGGAACTCCGGAGTCGGGCGCGCAAATGCCGGATTATTCATCCGGCCGTGGGCGCCCCCTCTGTCCTGGGACCTGAAAGAATCGCCTGCCCTTGCGGGAGACTTACCTCTTCGGTGGGCTTATGGACCGAAACCCATACGCCGCTTTCCAGAGTTCGCAACTCGACGCCTGATCGCGGTCCTTTTGCCTGAGAGTTTCCGGGGCGGTTGCTCCTTCGGCGCCGCGCCGTCCGAAAACGACGCGGTCTCTCCCGCGATAGGCACCCCCAAGATAAAGGGAGTCCCTGGCGGGTCAAGCTGCTCGTCGATTGTGTGGATGAATTCGCCCGGTTCGATCAGCGCGGCCCGCGCTGGCGGCGGTTCCATTCCAGCTGATCTTCGGTCAGCTGGAAACCGATCATCACGCGATAGGACGGGCCGTCGAAATTGGATTTAAGCGCGATTCGCGGCTCCAATTCCTCCACCCGGCCCACGCGGGTCCGGTTGTCGGGAAACTCGAACGCCGCCTGGAAGAAATCCTTGGCGACGATGTTCTGCTCGCCGTCCAGGATCGCGACGAAATACGACAGATTGGCCTTGCGCGCGCGATCGGCGGGGCCGCGTTCGGCCGCGATGGCGACTTGCAGATCCAGCACCACGCCCGGCTTGGCGCTTCGGCCGGTCGCGTATTCGCACGCGATCTTGAAATCGACGATCTGGGCTTGCGCCACCACATCGGTCAGATCGCGGCCTGGCCCTTCGCGGAACTGGACCAGCGTATTGGCGTCGGGCACCAGCCCGCCGCGCGGGCAGGTCGCCGTGGTGGCAAGATCGGGCGACGAACAGGCCGAAAGAACGGCGGCGGCGAGGCCCGCCGCGACGAAAATTTTACGCAACAAGTGTCAAAGCCCCTTATGCCCGCCGTCGCACAAAGGCTGGTTCTTGGTCGCCTTGCAACCGCAGAAGAACAGCTTTTTCGCTTGGCCGGCTTCGTATTTCATCGGCTGGATACCCGTGCCCGAATGCGAACCGTCGCAGAAGGGCTGCTTCTTCGACCGGCCGCAGGCGCACCACCAATAGGTTTTTCCCGCTTCGACATCCACGGGATAGGGCGCTTTCTGGGCGACGACGGGATCGGCCATTCTTCGAGCCTCCGGAACGGGCTGGAATCGCGCTGCGACTCCGGTATATCACGGGGCGACAATAGGATTTCCCCTATGCCCGCACAAGCTTCCCTGACGATCCTGCTCGCCGGCCCGCGCGGATTCTGCGCCGGGGTGGACCGCGCGATTTTGATCGTCGAACGGGCGCTGGAACGCTACGGCACGCCGGTCTATGTGCGCCACGAAATCGTCCATAACCGCCACGTGGTCGAGGCGCTGGAACGCAAAGGGGCGATTTTCGTCGCCGAACTGGACCAGGTGCCGGACGACCGGCCGGTCGTGTTCTCCGCCCATGGCGTGCCCAAATCGGTGCCCGCCGAGGCGCAACGCCGCGAGATGATCTATCTCGACGCGACCTGCCCGCTGGTCAGCAAAGTCCATAGCGAGGCCGAGCATCACCGCAAGGCCGGCCGCCATATCGCCTTGATCGGCCATGCCGGCCACCCCGAAGTGGTCGGCACGATGGGCCAATTGCCCGAAGGCTCGATCACGCTGGTCGAGGACGAAGAACAGGCGCGCCGCGTAAATCTTCCCGCCGGGCCGCTCGCCTACGCGACGCAAACCACGCTGTCGGTCGACGACACGGCCGGGATCGTCGCGGAACTTTTGCGGCGTTTCCCCGACATGCTGCCGCCGCGAAAGGACGATATCTGCTACGCGACGACCAATCGCCAAGCGGCGGTGAAGGCGATCGCCGCGCGCAGCGACGCGGTGCTGGTGATCGGCTCGACCAAATCGTCGAATTCGCTGCGCCTCGTCGAAGTCGCCAAACGCGCGGGCTGCGCCAACGCCCATTTGGTCGCCAGTGCGGCCGATATCGATTGGGCGAAGCTCGGGCCCATCCGCACGCTCGGGCTTTCGGCCGGCGCCTCGGCGCCCGAAATCCTGGTGCAGGAAACGATCGACGAAGCGCGCAAGCGTTTCGCCGTGACGATCGAAGACGTCGTCACCGCCGTCGAGGACGTGAAGTTCAATCTGCCCCGCGCGCTGGAATCCGCCTGATGGCCGTCTATACCGATGTCGACGACGAGGCCCTCACGCGGTTCCTGAAGGATTACGGGATCGGCTCGCTGGTCGCCTATCGCGGCATCGCGGAAGGCGTGGAGAATTCCAACTTCGTGCTCGAAACGGGCCAAGGGCAATTCATTCTCACGCTCTACGAGAAGCGCGTGAAGCGCGAAGACCTACCCTTCTTCCTCGGCCTGATGGAACATCTCGCCGCCAAGGGGATCGCTTGCCCCACGCCGATCCATCGCAACGATGGCGCGTTGCTGGGCGAGCTTTGCGGCCGCCCGGCGGCAATCGTCTCGTTTTTGAAGGGCGTGTGGCCGCGCAAGATCGAGATCGGGCATTGCGCGCCGGTCGGCGAAGCGTTGGCGAGCCTTCATGTCGCGGGCGCGGATTTTTCGATCCGCCGCGAAAACGCGTTGGGCCCGGCGGGCTGGCGCCCGCTTTACGATTCGTGCAACGGCCGTGCGGACGAAGTGGAAAAGGGCCTCGCCGCGTTGATCGAAAGCGAGCTCGATTTCCTCGACGCGAACTGGCCGCGCGATCTGCCGCAGGGCGTGATCCACGCCGATTTCTTCCCCGACAACGTCTTTTTCCTCGACGGCAAATTCTCAGGGATGATCGACTTCTATTTCGCGTGCAACGACATCCTCGCCTACGACCTCGCCATCTGCCTCAATTGCTGGTGCTTCGAAGGCGACGGTTCGTTCAACGCGACCAAGGCGCGCCGGCTGGTCGCGGGCTATACGGCCAAGCGCGCGCTATCGGCAGCCGAAACCGCCGCCTTGCCGGTGATGGCGCGCGGCTCCGCGCTGCGCTTTCTGCTCACGCGGCTTTACGATTGGCTCAACCATCCGCCGGGCGCCTTCGTCCGGCCCAAAAATCCCCTCGAATACGCCAAGAAGCTGCGCTTCCATCGCGCCGTTCCCTCGCCGTCGGCTTACGGCCTTTGAAGGAGACGAAAATGCGCGCCGCTTTGATCGCTCTGTTGTTGATCGCCACCCCCGTTTTGGCGGCCGAGCCGACCGTGCTGACGCTGGGCGAAAGTGCCGAACGCGCGGTGCCGCAGGACAAGCTGTTCGTGTCCTTGCGCGCCGAGGCGACCGCGCCGAATGCCGCGGCCGTGCAGGCCGAGATCAACAAGCGCATGGATGCGGCACTCGCGCGCGCCAAAGCGGTGCAGGGCGTGGAGGTCGAAACCGGCGGCTATTGGACCAGCGAGGAACGCCCGCAAGGCCAGCCGCGCCGCTGGCGCGGGGCGGCAACGCTGGAAATCTCCGGGACCGATTTCGCGTCCGTGACCGCGCTCGCCGGCGGCTTGCAGGAAGCGGGACTTGCCATGTCGGGCATGCGTTTCGATCTGCGCCGCGAGACGGCGCGCGCGGCCGAAGACGTGTTGACGCGCGAAGCGCTCGCCCGCGTGCAGGCGCGTGCCGCCAGTGCGGCCGACGCGCTCAATATGAAGATCGCGGGCTATCGCGCGATCCGCGTCGGCGCGGTCAACGAACAGCCGCCGATGCGCCCCGTGATGATGCGCGCCGCCCCGGCGATGGCGTCGGCCGATTCGGCCCCCGCCCCTTCCGCCGAACCCGGCCGCGCCACGGTGCGCGTCTCGGTCGAGGCCGACGTCTTGCTGGAAGCGAAGTGAGCGAAGACGACGCAAACCTCGTCGAGATTTTCACCGACGGCGCGTGCTCGGGCAATCCCGGCCCCGGCGGCTGGGGGGCGATCTTGCGTTTTCGCGGCGTGGAGAAGGAACTTTCCGGCGGCGAAACGCCGACGACCAATAACCGCATGGAGTTGATGGCGGCGATCGAAGGGCTCAAGGCCCTCAAACGCCCCGCGCAAGTGCGCGTGTGGACCGACAGCGTCTATGTGCGCGACGGCATCACGAAGTGGGTCCATGGCTGGAAACGGTCGGGCTGGAAAACCGCCGACAAGAAGCCGGTGAAGAACGTCGATCTGTGGCAGGCGCTGCTGGAAGCGGCCAAGCCCCACGACGTGGAATGGCGCTGGATCAAGGGCCATGCCGGCCATCCGGAGAACGAACGCGCCGACGCGCTGGCGCGCGGCGGCATCGCGACGCTCAAGGCAAACAAAAACCCCGACGCCTGAGGCGCCGGGGTTTCGGTAACGAAGCGAATTTCGCTTAGTTGACTTGCGTCAGCATCGTCTCGGCGTTCGAGACTTCGAAGGCACCCGGCTTTTCCAGGTTGAACGCCTTCACGTCGCCGTCGACGACATAGGCCGAGAAGCGCTTCATGCGCAGGCCCATGCCGTAGCCCGTGCCGTCCATCTCGATGCCCAGGGCCTTGGCGAATTCCGCGTTGCCGTCGGCGACCATCAGAACCTTGTCGGCCACGTTCTGGCTCTTGCCCCAGGCGTCCATGACGAACGAGTCGTTCACGGAGATGCAGACGATCGTATCGACGCCCTTCTCCTTGAACTTGTCGAAATTGGCGAGATAGCCGGGCAGATGCTTGGCCGAGCAGGTCGGCGTGAACGCGCCGGGCAGGCCGAAGATCGCGACCTTCTTGCCCTTGAAGATCTCGTCGGTCGTGATTTCCTTCACGCCGTCCTTCGTCATATGACGCAGTTTCACGGACGGGATCTTGTCGCCTGCCTTGATGGTCATCGAGCCGTCTCCGGTCGTTTTGGGTTGGGTGCGAAGGATGTAAATCCAAGCCGGGCGGAAAGCAACCCGGCCGCGTGTGGGGGATTATTTCGCTTTGGCGAAGGCCGCCAAAACCGCGTCTTCGCTCAATAATTCGGGTAGGGGCGCGCCGCCGGCGGCCGCGGGTCCGTAGACCGCGTTGAAGGGAATACCGTAGCGACCGAATTCGGCCAGATACGCGGCGATGCGCGGATCGGGGCGCGTCCAGTCGGCGCGCATCGGAATCGCCGTGCCGTCCGACAGCGCCTTGGCGACCCGGCCCCGGTCGATGACCAAGCGCTTATTGACCTGACAGGTCACGCACCACTCGGCGGTCACGTCGACGAACACGATCTTGCCGTCGCGCACCGCCGCGTCGATCGCCGCGCGGTCGAATTCGCGCCAGGAAATCGTTTCGTCGGCCGCGATCGCGGTGGGCGTTTCGGCGAAGCGCAACGGCAAGGCAATGGCGAACACCGCCCCGGCCGCCAACAGCAACGGCCGCGCCTGGCTGCGTTCGAGCCCGCGCACCAGCCACAAGCCGAACACCACGGCGCCGAGCACGAAACCCAACGCGGCGGCGGCCGTCTCGCCCGCTTGGCTCGCCAGCACCCAAACGAGCCACAAGGCCGTGCCCGCGAGCGCCACGCCGAGCACGGCGCGCAGTTTGAGAATCCACGGGCCCGGGCGCGGCAGGATGCGCGCGGCCGAAGGGAATGCGGCGACGGCGAGATAAGGCAGCGCCAAGCCGATTCCCAATGCCGCGAAGATCGACACGATTTCGACGGGCCCGCGCGCCAGCGCGAAACCGACGGCGGTGCCGACGAACGGCGCCGAGCAAGGCGTGGCCAACAATGTCGCGAACATGCCCGTCGCGAAGGACCCGGCGGCCGAGCCCGCATCGGCGCGATCGGCCAACGCACGCGGCAACGGAATTTCGAACAAGCCCCAGAGATTCGCTGCGAACAGCGTGACGATCAGCGCCATCCCCGCCAGGAACCACGGCATCTGGAATTGGAGGCCCCAGCCGATCGTCTCGCCGCCCAGCTTCAGCGCGATCAACGCGCCCGCCAGAATTAAGAACGACACGACGATGCCAGCCGATGTGGCCAGGAACGCGATGCGCAGCTTGCGTGGACCGGCGCCGCCCAACGCCGCCACACCCGCGAGCTTCATCGCCAGCACCGGCAGCACGCAAGGCATCAGGTTGAGGATCAAGCCGCCGAGCAAGGCGATCGCCAGGATCGCGGCGAAAGAGCCGGTGAACACGGGGGCCGGCGGTGCGACGCCCAGCGTCAGCAGGCGCTCGATCGCGCGCTGGCCATCGACGAGCGTGAGCGTCGCGGCCGTGCCGTCGAGTTTCGCCGCCGATTTGTCGCCGGTCGCGGCGAAGGTCAGCGTGGCGTATCGCCCGCCATCGACGAAGGCGATTTCGGGCTTGGCGAAACGCCAGCCTTCTTGCGCTTCGACGAACAGATCAGGCGCCTCGAAACGCGGATTGGCGCTGGCGCGCACCACCAGTGCTGCTTGCGGCCCGTCGCGGAACGCCGCGCTTTCGATGGCGATGCCGTTGACGCCGCGCCCGTCCTTGTCGATCTGCGGGATCGCGGATTCGTAACGCGCGATTTCGTGCGTATGCGCGGTCGGCGCTTGGCTTCCCGCCGGCAGGTCCAGCGCCAAATCGGCGCGATAAGGGATGCAGAGATTCTCGCAGACCAACACGTCCACGGCCGCACGCACCCGCGTTTCACCGGCGCCTTCGCTGCGCGCGGCGATCGGCAGAATCACCGTGCCGCCATAGCCGAACGTCTCCAGATCGAACAAGGTGAAACGATGCGGGGCGGGAAAGCGCAAATTCGCGTCGGTGAAATTCGCCGATCCCGTCCAATCGATCGTCGGCGGCAGGCCCGCATCGCCCGGCGAGCGCCAATAGGTTTTCCACCCCGGCGCCATTCGCATTTCAAGGCCGAGGCGCAACGCCCCGCCCTCGCCCGACGCCGCACTGCCGGAAACGAGGCGCAGCGAAATTTCCTTATGCCGCACCCAGTCGCTTTCCTGCGCGGATGCGATGCCGCTATTTCCCACAATCAGCGCGGCAAACCCCAGCGCCACGGCGATGCGTCGCGCGTAACGGAACACCGACCCCACCTGTAAACGCGGCGTTTTCATGCTAGTCTAATATGGTCATGGGAAAGAGCCGCGTCGAGATCCCCACGTTCTTCGCCGGGCATTTGCTTGTCGCCATGCCCGGCATGCCCGATCCGCGTTTCGCGCGAACGGTCATTTATATGTGCGCCCACACGAAGGACGGCGCGATGGGCTTGGTCATCAACAAGCCGTTCACGCAGCTGACCTTCCCCGATCTTCTGGACCAGCTCGACATCAAGGCGGCGTCCGGTGCCAAGGCGATCCGCATGCGCACCGGCGGCCCGGTCGAATCCGGGCGCGGCTTCGTGCTGCATTCCGACGACTACATGCAGGACGGCACGATGCGCGTGCAGGACGGCATCGCACTGACCGCGACGGTCGATATTCTGAAAGCGATGGCGCAGGGCGACGGCCCGCGCCGGTCGCTGCTCGCCTTGGGTTACGCCAATTGGGGCCCGGGCCAGCTGGAAGGCGAGTTGACCGGCAACGGGTGGCTGACCGTGCCGGTCGACGACGACATCGTGTTCGACGCCGATCTCGACACGAAATGGCATCGCGCGCTGATGAAGGCCGGTGCCCATCCCAGTTTCCTGTCGGGCGAAGCGGGCCACGCTTAGGCGGCCAGACGTTCCGCGATTTTCGCGAGCGATTCGAGCTTGCCGAGCGGCCCCATCGCCGCGAGCGTGGGCTTGCCGGTCAGGATGCGCCGCGCGACGCGCACCAGATCGTCGGCCGCCACGGCTTCGACCTTGCGCGACACTTCTTCCGGCGTCACGTCGCGGCCATAGACCAGCAGGTTCGAGCCCAGCGCGTCCATGCGCGCATTGGTGCTTTCCAGCGACATCAACAGCCCGGCCTTCATCTGCGCCTTGGCACGGCGGATTTCGGCGTCGCCGGGCACGGCGAAGGCGCCGCGCAATTCGGACACGAGCGCGGGGATGAGCTCCGCCATCTCTGTTTCGCCCGTGCCCGTATAGATATCGAACACGCCGCCATCCATGTAGGACGCGGCATGCGCCGAGACCGAATAGGCGAGGCCGCGCCGCTCGCGGATTTCCTGGAACAGGCGCGAGGACATGCCCCCGCCCAGAATCGTCGCCAGCACCTGCACGGGCCAGTAATCGGGATCGGCAAGGCCGACACCGGGGAAGCCGAGCACGAGATGCGCCTGTTCGAGATCGCCGTCGTCGCGGAACTCGCCGCCTGCGTAACGCGCGGGCTCCTCGACCAGCTTGGCGTCGCCCGTCCAATCGCCGAACAGCTTGGCGACTTCCGCGTCGAACGTCTCGGCGTCGAGATTGCCCGCCGCGACGACGATCGTGTTGCTGGGCGCGTAGGCCGATTTGCGCCACGCGATTGCCGCGTCGCGCGCCATGGTGCGGATCGTGTTCGCGTCACCCAGCACCGGCCGGCCAAGCGCTTGGCCCGGATAGGCGGTTTCGTGGAAGCGGTCGAAAATCACGTCGTCGGGCGTGTCTTCGACCTGGCCGAGCTCCTGCAAAATCACGCCGCGTTCGCGCTCGAACTCGGCGGGATCGTAGACCGAGCGCAGATAGACGTCCGACAGAATATCGAGCGCGAGGCCCGTGTCTTCCTTCAGGCATTTGACGTAATAGGCGGTCTGTTCGCGCCCCGTATGCGCGTTCATGAAAGCGCCGACGGCCTCGATCTCCTCCGCGATCGCTTTCGCGTCGCGCGTGGCCGTGCCCTTGAACGCCATATGCTCGAGCATATGCGCTGCACCGTTGAGCGCCGGGCTTTCGTGGCGTGTCCCCGCCCCCACATAAACACCGACGGACGCGGTTTCGACTTGCGACATCGTATCGGTGGCGACGCGCAAACCGCTGGGCAGCGTGGTGATGCGGATGGTCATTGGGCCTTCGCGTGGGCGGCGACGTATTTCTTCAACGTCGCGGCGTCGTTGGGGAGGATATCGACGCGTTCCTCGCGTTCGAACAGATCGGCGAGGAAGTCGGGCAACGCGGGACGAATCCCCGTCGCCTTTTCGACCGCGTCGGGGAATTTCGCCGGATGCGCGGTCGAGGCGACGACGATCGGCGCCTCGGATCTGGCGCGCTGCGCGACATGGATGGCGACGGCGGTGTGCGGATCGACGATCTCGCCCGTCGTCAGACGCATCTTGGCGATGGTGTTGAGCGTTTCGGCTTCGGACGCCGCACCCGCGTCGAAGCCGTCGGCGAGCGCGCCTTGCATGCCTTGCGGGAAGGCGAGTTTCCCCGATTGGCGGAACTCGGTCATCATCGCGGCCGTCGCGCGGCCGTCGCGGCCCGCAAGCTCGAACACCAAGCGTTCGAAATTCGACGAGACCTGGATATCCATCGACGGCGTGATGGTCGGCGCGACGCTTTCCAGCGCCATCGTGCCGGTCAGGATGGTGCGCGCGACGATGTCGTTGCGATTGGTCGCGACGACCAGACGTTCGATCGGCAGGCCCATGCGGCGCGCGGCGTCGGCCGCCAGCACATTGCCGAAATTGCCCGTCGGCACGCAGAACGACACGGCGCGATCGGGCGCGCCCAGCGCCAAGGCGGCATGGACGTAATAGACGATCTGGCCCGCGATGCGCGCCCAGTTGATCGAGTTGATCGCCGACAAGTTATAGCGATCGCGAAATTCGAGATCGCCGAACAGCGCCTTCACCAGATCCTGGCAATCGTCGAAATTGCCCTCGAGCGCCACGTTATGGACGTTCGCGTCCAGCACCGTCGTCATCTGACGGCGTTGCACGGGCGAGGTGCGCCCATTGGGATGCAACACGACGATGTCGATATGCTTCGACCCCGCGACCGCCGCGATCCCGGCGGGCCCCGTATCGCCCGAGGTGGCGCCGACGATGGTGATGCGCCGGCCCTTCTTCGCCAGCACGTAATCGAACAGCTTGCCGACGAGCTGCAGCGCGTAATCCTTGAAGGCGAGCGTGGGGCCGTGGAACAGCTCCAACGTCCACAGATTGGCGTCGAGCTGCTTCAACGGCGCCACGGCCTGATGGCTGAAATTCGCGTAAGCCTCGCGCGTCAGCCGCGCCAAATCGGCGTCGGGGATCGCCCCGCCGACATAGGGCTTCAGCACCGCGAAGGCGATTTCGTGATAGCGCTTGCCGCGCAGGGCGCGCCATTCGGCGGCCGAGAATTGCGGCCAAGTTTCGGGCACGTATAATCCGCCGTCGCGCGCCAACCCTGCGAGCAACACGTCGTCGAAAGCGAGAGCGGCCGGTTCGCCGCGGGTCGAGAGATAACGCAAAGTCGAAATCCGCCGGACTTGGAAAGGAGCGCGACGTTAGCCCCGCAGACACCCGCGCGCAAGGAAGCCTAACGCCTTGGTACGGAACGCCGAATCAGCCGTCCAAATAGCGCGTTTTGAGATGCGCCTTGAACACGGCGGCATCGAGTTTCTTGCCCGTGGCGCGCGTCAGCAATTCGCCCGCCGACAGCGACGAGCCGAGCGAATGGACATTCGCGCGCAGCCACGCCATCAGCGGCTTGAAATCGCCCTTCGTGATCGACGGCTCGATCGACGGATCGGCTTGCTTCGCGGCGGCGTAAAGCTGTGCGGCGGTCATGGCGCCCAGCGTATAGGTCGGGAAATAGCCCCACGAGCCGCCCGGCCAGTGAATGTCCTGCAAGCAGCCGTCGCGATCGTCCGGCGGCACGATACCGACGAGTTCGCGCATCTGCTCGTTCCATGCCCCCGGCAGATCGGCCAGATCCATGCGGCCTTCGATCAGCGCGCGTTCCAGGCGATAGCGTAGGATGACATGCGCCGGATACGTCACCTCGTCGGCGTCCACACGGATCAGCCCGCGCGACACGCGGCGATAGACGCGCGCGAAATTCTCCGGCGTCCAGGCCGGGCCCGATTTGCCGAAAGCCGCCGCCGCCTTGGGGGCGAGATAGCGCAAGAACGCGTCGGAACGGCTCGCCTGCATCTCGACCAGCAGCGACTGGCTTTCATGCACGCTCATCCCGCGCGCGAAGCCGACCGGCTGGTTGCGCCAGGCTTGCGGCAAGCCCAGCTCGTACATCGCGTGCCCGGTTTCGTGCAGCACGCCCATCAGGCCTTTGGCGAAATCCTTCTCGTCCCAGCGCGTGGTGAGACGCACATCGTCCGGCACGCCGCCGCAGAAGGGATGATGCGACGTGTCGAGGCGCCCATGCTCGAAATCGAAACCCACGCTCGCCATCAAATCATGCGCGAGCTGCTTTTGCGTCGCGGCCGGGAACGGGCCTTCGAGCGGCAAGGCTTTGGGTTGGGCCGCTTGGCGTTCCAACACCGCGCGGGTGAAATCGGGCAGGAATTTCGCGAGATCGTCGAAGATCGCATCGATCTCGGCCGACGAGCCGCCGGGCTCGTATTCGTCGAGCAGCGCGTCGTATTTCGTGCGGCCGAGCTTCTCGGCCTTGATCGTCGCGACCTCTTTCGTCAGGTCCAGCACGCGGCGCAGATAGGGCAGCAATCCCTTGAAGTCATTTTCCTTGCGCGCGGTGCGCCAGCGCATCTCGCATTCGGAAACGGCCTTGGATTTGGCTTCGACCAGATCGCCGGGCACGGCGGTCGCGTGCAGCCAGCCCCGGCGCATTTCGCGCAAATTCGCCTGCGCCCACGGATCGGCGGGCTTGGCTTGGTCGAACAACTCCGCCATCGCGGGATCGGTCGCCTGTTCGTGCGCGATCACTTTCAGCGTGGCGACTTGATCGGCGCGGGCATTGGCCCCGCCATCGGGCATCATCGCGGCCGCGTCCCAGTCCAGCATCGCGATCGCGTCGTAGACCAGGTTCATGCGCTTGAAACGGGTTTCGAGCGCTTTGTACGCGACTTCCGGGGTCATGGCTTGCGCCTTTGCGAAATCAAATAGACCGCCGCCAGCGCGATCGCCAACGCGAACCAGGTGAACGCGTATTGCAGATGCGGGCGCGGCAATTGCGCGATCGTCTGCCCGCCCAGCGGCCAGCCGCCGGGATTGCGCGGCTCCAATTCCTGCTCGACATAGACCGGCAGCGCCGAGGCAAGCCCCGCCGCCTTGGTCATCGCAGGCAGGTCGAACCAGAACCATTGGTTCCTGTCGGGCACGTTGTCGGGCATCAACGGGCCGCGGCGCGGCTCGTCGCGCAATACGCCTTCGACCGTCACCGGCCCGGCGACTTGGCCTTGGGGCCGCGTCGACGCGTTTTGATGCTGCTTGTCGACCCAGCCGCGATTGACGATGACGGCGGGCTTCCCGTCGCGCAGCAGCGGCGTGAGGATGTAGAAGCCTTCGTTGCCGCGCTGCGAACGGCCATAGACATGAATCTCGTGCGCGTGCGACCACGTGCCCGTCGTCTTCACGCGGCGGAAGCGGTCTTGCGCGGGATCGGCGAGGACCACATCGATATCTTCGGGCGGCAGCGCCATGCGTTCGGCGCGCAATTCGTTTTCGGCCGTCCGCTCGATATGGCGCGACAACTGCCAGCCCGACAGGCAGAGCAAAAAAATCACGCCGGGAACGGAAATCAGCGTGGGGACAAGCTTGGGCGCGAAGCCCGGGATCAGGCGATCAAGCATCGAAATCGTCGCGGCGATGGCGGTATTGCATGGCGATCAATATGGCCTTCATGACCCGCAGCATCCAGATGCCCAGGCCGAAAATCGGCACGGGCCACAACAAAGCATGGACCCAGAAGGGCGGTTCGTAGCGCGCTTCGACGATCAAGGCGGGGATCACCACGATCGCGCCGAGGAGCAGCATGACCAGCACGGCGGGCCCGTCGCCCTCCTCGTGCGACTTCATGTCGAAGCCGCAGGAATCGCATACGGGACGCACCGAAAGAGACAGGGCGCCCTCGAAGAGGGCGCCCTGACCGCAACGCGGACAACGTTGGAGGAGTCCGGCCGTAATCGGCGAGGCGGGCATCAACCCGCCTTTCCGATCAGGACGACCAGGGGCCGTGGCCCGGCAGGCTGACCGGACCTTCGCCCGCCACGTAGATCACGGCGAACAGGAACAGCCACACCACGTCGACGAAGTGCCAGTACCACGCCGCGGCTTCGAAGCCGAAATGGCGCTGCGGCGTGAACTGGCCCTTGATCGCGCGGATCAAGCACACGAGCAGGAAGATCGTGCCGACCAGCACGTGGAAGCCGTGGAAGCCGGTCGCCATGTAGAAGACCGACGAGTACACGTTTTCCTTAAAGCCGAACGCGGCGTGGCCGTATTCGTAGGCTTGGCAGGCGGTGAAGGCCGCACCCAGCAGCACCGTCAGCACCAAGCCCCAGATCAGGCCCTTGCGGTTGCCTTCGATCAGCGAATGATGCGCCCAGGTCACCGTGGCGCCCGAGGTCAGCAGGATCAGCGTGTTGAGGAACGGCAGATCCCACGGATCGAAAGTGACGATATCCGCGGGCGGCCACACACCGCCGGCGGTATGCGCGGGGTAGAGCGAGAAGTGGAAATAGGCCCAGAAGAAAGCGACGAAGAACATCACTTCCGAAGCGATGAACAGCACCATCGCGTAGCGCAGGCCCAAGCGCACGACCGGGGTGTGCAGGCCCGCCGTCATGCTTTCCTTGATGACCTGGCGCCACCAGCCGAACATCGTGAACAGCACGAGGCCGACGCCGATCAGCACCTTCCAGGGGCCGAGCGCCTTGAAGAACGGTTCGGCACCCTTCCCGAATAAGTCGGGATGCAGCATCGCCACGAAGCCGTAAGCCAGCACGAAGGCCGAGATCGCGCCGATGATCGGCCACGGGCTCGGGTCCGCCAGATGGTAGGGGGCTTTCGCGCCGGTGGAATGCGATTGGGCCATGGTCCGGATCCTCAGTTGCGCGCGTTGGTCGCGTCGGCGGTTTTGGCCGCCCGGTGGAAGGTATAGGAGAGCGTGATGGTCGTCACGTCGCGAAGATTGGGGTCCTTCTCGATCGCGGGATCGACATAGAAGGACACCGGCATGTCCATGCTTTCGCCGGGTGCGAGCGCCTGGTCAGTGAAGCAGAAACACGCGATTTTGTGGAAATAGGGTGCGGCCTTCAGCGGCGTCACGTTGAACGAGGCCGTCCCCGTCGTCTCGCCGTCGCCGCGATTGGTGGCTTTATAGAAGATCAGCTTGTCTTCGCCGGTCACGACCTTCACGGGGCTTGGCCCCGCGAAGCGCCAGTCGAGCGGCTGCGGGCCGCCGGCGACATTGGCGTCGAAACGCACGGTCACGATTCGCGAGCCGTGTTCGGCGGGCGCTTCGCCGCCGGCCATCGGCGTGCCGCCGAAACCGGTGACTTGGCAGAACAGCCGATAGAGCGGCACCGACGCGAAGGACAGCGCCGCCATGCCCACAACGATGCCCACGGCCATGAAGGCCGTGCGCGCGTTCGACGGGCGATTTGGCGTCTCGCTCATGTCACTTCACCATCTTCACGATGGTGATGACGTAAAACAGCGCGCAGAACCCGGCGACCGCCAGCGCGATCGCGATGTTCTTGCCGCGCCGCGCCTTCCACATTTCGGGCGTCACTTTACGCGGATCGATATCGGGCTGCGCGGTCATGTTAGGCCGCTCCCAGCGCCACGCGATCGAGCAGCATCAGCCCGAACAGCAGGAACAGATAGACGATCGAATAACCGAATAGCCGCTTGGCGGCGGTCTCGGCGAAATCGGGCTTGTCCGCGTCCGCGTGCGCGCCGTCGCGCCACACGGCCCAAGCGCCCGCGACGAAGACGAAGCCGAGCAACGCGGCCATCGCGGCGTAGACCGGCCCGACGACGCCCAGGAAATAGGGCGCCACACCCAGCACCGCCATCGGGATCGAATAGATCACGATCTGGCGGCGCGTTTCGCGCTTGCCCGCCACGACGGGCAGCATCGGCACGCCGGCCTTGGCGTAGTCGCCCGCCCGGAACAGCGCCAGCGCCCAGAAATGCGGCGGCGTCCACATGAACACGATCAAGAACAGCACGATCGCGGCGAGGCTCACCTCGCCCGTCGCCGCCGCCCAGCCGATGACCGGCGGAAAGGCGCCGGCCGCCCCGCCGATCACGATGTTCTGCGCCGTGCTGCGCTTCAGCCACATCGTGTAGATCAGGACGTAGAACAGGATCGAAAAGGCGAGCAGCGCGCCGGCGGCAAGATTGGCGACCAGCGTCATCGTCACGACCGACGCGATCGACAGCACGATGCCGAAGGCGAGCGCTTCGTCGGCATCGACCGCACCCGCCGGGATCGGTCGATCCTTGGTGCGCGACATCAATGCGTCGATGTCGCGGTCGTACCACATGTTGATCGCACCGGCCGCCCCCGCCCCCACCGCGATGCACAGGATCGCGACGGCGGCTTCGAAGGGATGAAGCGCGGAGTTGGGGGCGAGCATCAACCCGACAAGCCCGGTGAACACCACCAGACTCATCACGCGCGGCTTCAACAGGGCGACGAAATCCGCCGCCCCGCCGAAACGCGCCGACACCGCGCCGGTGTCGATCGCTTGCGCGATGGTGCTCTCGCCCGACATCGCCGTCCGGCCTTAGTGACCCTTGGCCGCGGCGAGCTTCGGCAGTTCCTCGAACGTGTGGTGCGGCGCCGGCGACGGCACCGTCCACTCGAGCGTATCGGCCGGCAGGCCCCAGGGGTTCGCCGCCGTGACGCGTTTGCCGCGATAGAGCACGTAGATCATCATGCACACGAACATCACCGACGAGGCGAAGGCGATGTAGGCACCGATCGACGAGACGAGGTTCCAGCCCGTGAACGCGTCCGGATAATCGGGGATGCGGCGCGGCATGCCGGCGAGACCCAGGAAGTGCTGCGGGAAGAACGTCAGGTTCACGCCGATGAACGTCGTCCAGAAATGCAGCTTGCCCCAGGATTCCGGGAACTCGGTGCCCGTCATCTTCGGCCACCAGTAGTAGATGCCGCAGAAGATGCCGAACAAGGCGCCCAGCGACAGCACGTAGTGGAAATGCGCCACCACGTAATAGGTGTTGTGAAGCGCGATGTCCGCGCCTGCGTTGGCGAGCACCACGCCCGTGACGCCGCCGACGGTGAACAGGAAGATGAAGCCCACGGCCCAGATCATCGGCACGCGGAATTCGATCGACCCGCCCCACATCGTGGCGATCCACGAAAAGATCTTCACGCCCGTCGGCACGGCGATGACCATCGTCGCGGCCGTGAAATAGGCGCGCGTATCGACGTCGAGGCCCACCGTGTACATATGGTGCGCCCACACGACGAAGCCGACCACGCCGATCGCGGTCATGGCGTAGGCCATGCCGAGATAGCCGAAGATCGGCTTCTTCGAGAAGGTCGACACGACGTGGCTGATGATCCCGAAGGCGGGCAGGATCATGATGTAGACCTCGGGGTGACCGAAGAACCAGAACAGGTGCAGGAACAGGATCGGGTCGCCGCCGCCCGCCGGTTCGAAGAAATGCGTGCCGAAATTGCGGTCGGTCAGCAGCATGGTGATCGCACCCGCGAGAACGGGCAGCGACAGCACCAGCAGGAACGCCGTCAGCAGCATCGCCCACAGGAACAGCGGCATGCGATGGATCGTCATGCCGGGGGCGCGCATGTTGAAGATGGTGGTGATGAAGTTGATGGCGCCCAGGATCGAGGCGGCACCCGCGACGTGAAGCGACAGGATCGCCATGTCCATCGCCGGACCCGGGTGATACTGCGCGTTCGACAGCGGCGGATAGATCGTCCAGCCCACGCCCGCACCGCCGCCCAGAACGGCCGAGCCGATCAGCAGCGCGAAGGCGGGCGGCATCAGCCAGAACGAGATGTTGTTCATGCGCGGGAACGCCATGTCGGGCGCGCCGCACATCATCGGGATGAACCAGTTGCCGAAGCCGCCGATCAGCGCGGGCATGACGACGAAGAACACCATGATCAGGCCGTGCGCCGTGATCACCATGTTCCACTGGTGGCCGTCGGCCATCCATTGCATGCCCGGCTGCTGAAGCTCCAAGCGCATCCACACCGAGAAGGCGCCGCCGATCAGACCCGCGAGCACCGAGAACACGAGGTACATCGTGCCGATGTCCTTGTGGTTCGTCGAATAGACCCAGCGCCGCCAACCGTGCGGCGTGTGGTCATGGTGATCGTCGTGCCCGTGGGCGTGAGAAGCGTGATCGTGGGTGGCGCTCATGATTCGAGTCCTTCAGGAGAGCTCAGCGGGCGGCGTTGGGGGCTTGGGCCGTCAGCGAGCCCGTTTCCATCATGCGGATTTCGGCGACCGACAGCGGCGCCGAACCGTCTTGGGCGAAGCGCTTCTTGGCTTCGTCGACCCAGCGGTCGAAGGTCGCCTTGTCCACCGCTTCGATCGCGACGGGCATGAACGCATGGTTCACGCCGCAGATCTGGTTGCACTGGCCGTAATAGACGCCGGGGCGATCGACCTGCATCCAGGTTTCGTTGATGCGGCCGGGCATCGCGTATTTCTGCACGCCCAGCGCCGGCAGGAACCAGGAATGAATGACGTCCGAGCCGTGGATCAACACGCGCACGCGGGCACCGACCGGCACGACGACGCGGTTGTCGACTTCCAGCAAGCGCGGCTGGCCGGGCTTCAGGTCGCTGTCCTGGACCATGTAGCTGTCGAACTGGAAGCCGCCCTGGTCGGGATATTCGTAGTTCCAGTACCACTGACGGCCGGTGACCTTCAGCGTCATCTCCGCTTCCGGCGCCTTGTCGGCGAAGTACAGCAGGCGGAACGACGGCACGGCGATCACGATCAGGATCAGGATCGGCACCAGCGTCCACACGACTTCGAGCAGCGTGTGGTGCGAAGTCTTGGACGGGTTCGGGTTGGCCGCAGCGCGGAAGCGGACCATCGTGTAGAGCAGCAATGCGAGCACGAACACGGTGATCAGGGTGATGATCACGAGCAGCATGTTGTGGAAGCTGCCGATGAACTCCTTCACCGGGCTCGCGGGCGGCTGCATGCCGAGCTGCCAGGGGTGCGGCTGCTGGGCGAGTGCCGCGTCGGCGAACAGGGCGATAAACGCCACCGCGGCGAAAGCCACGACGGAGCGGACGGACAGGATCGAGCGCATGGACTGCCTAACCGTTAGGGTCTAATCGCGGAACCGGGACGACAGGGGGCGCCCGGCCTTTGGCCTCAAAGAAAACGTCGCGATCCGATGCGGCAGATTGCCGCCCGGAATCGACGGGAAACTACACGAGCGGCCCCCGCCTTCTCAACCCTCCCTTTCGGGGGGCCGGGCGGGCGCCGGACCGGCTTCGGCGCGCATGGCGCGCACAGGCCCGAAAACGCGCGAATTCAGAGGGTTAAGGCGCAGGTGCGGCGCTTTGCCGCAGGCCGCGCGGCCTCTCCCTATTTGGACTTATGCAGCGATTTGCGGAACCGCCGCAGCCCCCACCACACGAGTCCCGCCACGACCGGGATCGACACGCCGGTCGCGATATCCTTGTCGAGCCGAAGCCCGGCCGTCTCCAGCGCGCGGAACAGATAGCCGCACAAACCGACCAGATAGTAGGTGATCGCGGCGACGGACAGGCCTTCGACCGTTTCCTGCAGGCGCAATTGAAGCTGGGCGCGCCGGTCCATCGAGGCGAGCAGATCCTGGTTCTGCGCTTCGACCGCAAGATCGACCCGCGTGCGCAGCAAGGCGCCGGCACGCGTCAAACGCCGCGAAATGCCCGCCAAGCGTTCGGCCGTCGCTTCGCAAGTCCGAAGGGCCGGAACGAAGCGCCGGTCCATGAATTCGCGATAGGTCTGCAAGCCTTCGATGCGCGTCTCGCGCAATTCGAGGATTCGTTTGTCGACGAGATCGCCATAGGCGCGCGCGGCACCGAAGCGATAATCGGCCGCCCCCGTCGCGCGTTCGATATCCGCCGACACCGCCGTCAAGCGATCGAGCAAAGCGCGCTGTTCGGCGAGCGTGCCCGACGTCGCCATGCCGTCCATCACCGTCAGCAATTCGCGATCGGCGCGGCCGATCCGCGCCGTCGTGTCGCGCGCCACCGGCAAAGCCAACAAGGCCATCGTCCGATAGGTCTCGACCTCCAGCAAACGCTGCACGACGCGCCCGCCTTGGCGTTCGCTCAAACCCAAATCATGCACGACGATGCGCCCGAACCCATCGGCATGGACGCGAAAATCGGTCCATACGGTCGCGGCCCCGCCCGCGACGGAGCTGCCGGCGAGGAATTCGAGATGCAGCCATTTGCCGAGCAAATCGGTGCCGGGGGCACTTTGCGTGCGCTCGATCACCGCGACATGCGTGGCGACCAAACGCTCGCCCGGAATATTCGCGACCCATTCATGCGGGGCGGCTTCGATCGGCGTGGCGTCGAACGGATCGACGAACGCGCCCTTCTTCAAGAAGGTCCAGGTGCAGAATTCGGTGTGGCGTTCCCATTTCAACGTGAAGCCGTCGAATTCCGCGACGTAATGATTGGCGCCTTCGGGCGGATGACCCACGCCATAGCGTTCACACAGCGCCACCAAATGCGCGCGATCCGCCGCCGCCCCGCCCTCGCCCGACGTCATGGCGAGATGCGACGCGCGCTCGGGCGCCGTCAGCGCCAAAAACGGGCGCGCATGGACCTCGTTCACCAACGCCATGCGCAAAGGGTGTTCGCGCGGCATGTTCGGAATTCCCAGGAAAGTTCCGGCGAAGTGCAGAATACGCGCATCTAAGGGACCGGCCGCATGGAAAAAGCGTCGCAATCATCCTAAATTCACCGGGTAACCCATTCCCCCGGGAGCCGCATGAGCCATATCGCCACGACCGACCGCCTGTTTTTCCAGGAGGCGGGGCTCGACCTCGCGAAAGCCCAGCGTCAGACGGCGGAAGCCTTGTCGGGCGCCGATGACGGGGAATTGTTTCTGGAATATCGCCAGAGCGAGGCGTTGTCCTTCGACGACGGCAAGTTGAAAAGCGCGTCGTTCGACACGGCGAAGGGCTTCGGCCTGCGCGCCGTGCTGGGCGACACGTCGGCTTATGCCCATGCGTCCGACCTCAGCCACGACGCCATCGCGCGCGCCGCGCGCACCGTCGGCGCCATCAAGTCGGGCCATGCCGGCACGGCCGCCGAGGGCCCGCAAGGCACGAACGCGCGGCTTTATACCGACGAGAATCCGCTGGAGCTGATGCCCTTCGCCGACAAGGTGAAGCTGCTGGGCGAGATCGACGCCTATGCCCGCGCCAAGGACAAGCGCGTGCGCCAAGTCATGTGCTCGATCGCCGGCGAATGGCAGGCGGTGCAGATTCTGCGCGCCGACGGCGAACGCTTGGCCGATGTGCGCCCGCTGGTGCGCGTGAACGTTTCCGTCGTCGTCGGCGACGGCGACAAGCAGGAGACCGGTTCCTATGGCTGGGGCGGCCGCTTCGCCTTCGGCCGCGTCGTCGATCCGGAAAACTGGCAAAACGCCGTCAACGAGGCCGTGCGCCAAGCGCTGGTCAATCTCGACGCCGTGCCCGCCCCGGCGGGCGAAATGCCCGTCGTGTTGGGGCCGGGCTGGCCCGGCATTCTGCTGCACGAGGCGATCGGCCACGGTTTGGAAGGCGACTTCAATCGCAAGAAGACGTCGGCTTTCGCCGGCTTGATGGGCCAGCGCGTCGCGGCACCGGGCGTCACCGTCGTCGACGACGGCACGATCGGCGATCGGCGCGGCTCGCTGACCATCGACGACGAAGGCACGCCCACGCAGCGCACCGTGCTGATCGAAGACGGAATCTTACGCGGCTATATGCAGGACCGGCAGAACGCGCGGCTGATGGGCATGAAGCCGACCGGCAACGGGCGGCGCGAAAGCTTCGCGCATCATCCGATGCCGCGCATGACCAACACGGTCATGTTGGGCGGCAATCATGCGCCCGCCGAGATTTTGAAGTCGGTCAAGAAGGGCCTCTACGCCGTCAATTTCGGCGGCGGGCAGGTCGACATCACCTCGGGCAAATTCGTGTTCAACGCGGCCGAAGCCTATCTGATCGAAGACGGCAAGATCGGCCCCGCCGTGAAGGGCGCGATGCTGATCGGCAACGGGCCGGAATCGCTCAAGCACGTGAAGATGATCGGCAACGACATGAAGCTCGATCCCGGCATCGGCACTTGCGGCAAGGATGGCCAAGGCGTGCCCGTTGGCGTGGGCCAGCCGACGATGCTGCTCGACAAGCTGACCGTCGGCGGCACGGCGGCGTAACCGCCGCGCAATGTCCACCGAGCCTTCCCCCCAAGTTTCGTCCTTTCGCCGCAAGGCGAAGACGCCCCGCGACGGCGCGATGCCGATCGCGGGCGATTTCGATCCCGGAGCCGCCGTGAACGACGACGCCCATCCCGAATCCCTCTCCGCGCTTTTTCAAAATCTCGTCGATCCGGCGCGGGGAAAGCAGATCAGCTTGCGCGAAATCCTCGACGCACTCGGCGAGCGCGGCTACGGCGCGCTGATCATTTTGCTGTGCCTGCCGAATTTCCTGCCCTTCTCCATCCCCGGCTTCTCGGCGTTGACCGGCTTGCCGATCGCCTTCTTCTGCGTGCTGCTGCTGCTGGGCGTGAAGAAACCGTGGCTGCCGGCCAAGCTGCTCGATCGCGGCGTGGATCGCGCGAGTTACGCCCAGGTCGTCACGCGCTTCATGCCGTGGCTGGTGAAGGCCGAATCCTGGGTGAAGCCGCGCCTGCCCGCGCTCACCTCGCCGCTGGGCGAACGCATAATCGGCCTGGTCGGCATTCCGGTCGCGATCCTGCTCGCCTTGCCGATCCCGTTCGGCAATCCGCCGCCGGCGATCGCGTTGGCGCTGTTGGCGCTGGGCATTCTGGAACGCGACGGGCGTTGCGTGATCCTGGGCTACGCCGCCTCGGTCCTGTCCTTCGGCTTGGTCGGCGCGCTGGTCTTCGGTTTCTATTCGGCGGGTAGCGCCGTCCTCGGCGGGTAGTAGTATCCCCGCCGAAAGGTCGAGTCGGACATGGAAAACGCGACGCTGCTGGGCGCCATCGTACTGGGGCTCGTCGAAGGACTGACGGAATTCATCCCGGTGTCCTCGACCGGACATTTGATCCTGCTGGGCGATTTGATCGGCTTCCAGGGCCCGCCGGGCCGTGTGTTCGAAGTGGCGATCCAGCTCGGCGCGATTCTGGCGATCTGCTGGGTCTATCGCGCCAAGCTGTTCGGCACGGTGCTGGGCCTTGCCAGCGAACCCGCCGACCGGCGCTTCGCGATCAACGTGCTGGTCGCGTTCCTGCCCGCCCTCGTGCTGGGCTTCACGCTGCATTCCTTCATCAAGAACGCGCTGTTCAATCCCTGGGTCGTGTCGGTCGCTTTGATCGTCGGCGGCGTCGCCATTCTGTGGATCGAGCGCCATCTGCCCGCGACCGAGACGCGCGATATCGACGAGATCACGCCGTTTCTCGCGTTCAAGATCGGCTGCTGCCAGGCGATCGCGATGATTCCCGGCGTGTCGCGCTCGGGTGCGACGATCATGGGCGCGCTGTTGATGCGCGTCGATCGCAAGGCGGCGACGGAATTCTCGTTCTTCCTCGCCATCCCCACGATGCTCGGCGCCACGGTCTACGACCTCTACAAGAACCGCGCGGAATTGAGCGTCGACGATCTACATCTGATCGGTGTGGGATTTGCCGTCGCCTTCGTGGCCGCACTGGTCGTCGTGCGCTGGGTCGTGCGCTTCGTCCAGTCGCATGGTTTTGCGCCCTTCGGCTGGTACCGCATCGCAATAGGATCGGCCATGCTCGCCTTGTTGTTTGCGACGCGTTGACGTTGAATCCGCGTGGGATTCGACTACATTACCGGCATGCGCAAAACCCGGACCCTGTTGCTCGCCTCCGTCGCCGCCCTGGCCCTCGCCGCGTGCGACGATTCCATCACCGGCAAATCGGATTTCGTGCGCGACGAAGCGCAATGCGCCAGCACGGATAATCCTTCGGCCTGCCGTCAGGCGCTGATGGACGCGCGCGTGGAACATGCGCGCACCGCCCCCGCTTTCGCCACGCGCGAATCCTGCGAAGCGGCGTTCGGCGCCGCCAACTGCGAAGCGGCCCCCGGCACGCCGACCCCGGCACAGGTTGCCGCCGCGCAAACCCATGAAGCGACGCAAGGCCAGCCGCAGCAAGTTCAGCAGGCCGGCGGCGGCGGATTCTTCATGCCCATGCTGATGGGCTACATGATGGGCCGCATGGCCGGCGGCGCCATGGCCGCCCAGCCGATGTATCGCGACACCAACAACCGCGCCTATTCGGGGGCCGGCGCACGCCCGATGGGCCGCTTCGACGATCGCGTGATGCCGCCGCCGCGCACCCCCAATCAAACGGCGAACGCGATGCCGCGCGGGCCGCAGCAAACCGCGACCTCGCCCACACAAGCGCGGCGCGGCGGCTTCGGTTCCAGCGGCATGGGCCGCATGGGCGGCGGCTGATTTCGTGATTCGCGGGTTCGGGGTTTCGGCGCGGCAAGATTGGCAAGCGCGGGTCGAGGCTTTGGGTCTGGCTGAGCCGATCCTGCCCGACGGCACGCCCTATTGGGTGGAGGATCGCGGCTATGCGATCGCCAAGCCGCAGATCGATCTGCTGTACGACGCCGCCGCCGAGCTCGAGCGCCTGACGCTCGCGGCCATCGATCGCATCGTGCAGCACGACATGTTCGACCGGTTCGATCTGTCGCCGCTTGCCGCGCGCCTCGCCGGCGATTCCTGGGATCGCCAAGCGCGCAATCTGATCGGCCGCTTCGACCTCGCCTTCGTGCCGGGCGAAGCGCCCAAGCTGCTCGAGTACAACGCCGACGGCGCGGTCAGTTTGATCGAGGCCGCGCGCGCCCAAGCCGAATGGCGCGACGTGCACATGCCGGGCGCCTTGCAGTGGAACGAGATCGACGCGCATCTCGACAATGCTTGGCGAGCCCTCGGCTTACCCCGATTACCGGTGCATTTCGCCGGACTTAAAGACGATATCGAGGCGGATGCGACGCTCGACTATCTCGCCGAGACCGCGCGTGCGGCGGGGATCGACGCGCGGCGCATCGACCTCGACGAGATCGGCTGGGACGGCGAGAAATTCGTCGATCTCGACGGACAAACGATGCGCGCCCTCGCCAAGATCTATCCCTGGGCATGGTTGGCGCGCGACGAATTCGCAGCACATCTGGAAGTCGCGAACACGACCGTGCTGGAACCTGCCTGGCGCATGCTGCCCGCCGACAAGCGCTTCCTGGCGCTGTTGTGGGAGATGTTTCCTGATCATCCCAATCTGCTGCCCGCCTCGCTCGAGCCGCTCGCCGGCCCTTGCGTCGCCAAGCCCGCTTTGGGCCGCGACGGGCGCGGTGTGGCCTTCCACGCCGACGGCGGCCTGAAGCCCGCGACCGGCGGCGACACGCAAAGCGCCGACGAGGACGAAGGCCCGCGCGTCTGGCAAGCGCTCGCCCCGACCGCGCAAATCGACGGGCGTTATCTGATGGCGGGCGTGTGGTGCGTCGCCTCGCAACCCTCGGGCTTGGGCTTGCGCGAAGCCGACGATCCCTTCGTCGGCGGTCTCGCCCGGTTCGTCCCCCATATCGCGGAGGAAGCGACATGATCTATTTGCAGACGATTCCGAATTTTCTGTTCTTCTTCGCGGCCGCCATCGCCTACGGTGCGGCGTATCTGTTCATCTATACGCGCATCACGCCGTGGGCGGAGCTTGAACTCATCCGCAAGGGCAACGACGCGGCGGCGATCAGCCTGGCGGGTGCCTCGCTCGGCTTCGCGATCCCGCTCGCCTCGGCGACCGCCAACAGCCTGAACCTGATCGACATGGCCGTGTGGAGCTTCGTCGCACTGGTGATCCAGTTGGGCGTGTTCTTCGTGGCACGCTGGGCCAAGCCCGGCCTCGCCGCCGATATCGAAGCGGGTAAGACGGCGACGAGCGTGTCCTACGCCGCCTTCGCACTGGGCGTGGGCCTGCTCAACGCCGCGTGTATGAGCTGAGCGGCGGCGCTCAATACTGGTATTCGCGATAGAGCGGATCGACGGTGCCGTTCCAAACACCGTTGTAGCGATCGAGCATGCGCTCGGCGCGCGTCTTGCCGGTTTCCACGATCTCGGCCAGCGGCTCCAGGAAATGGCTTTCGTTTGAATCGCCCATGCGGTTCATCCGCGCGCGGGCGTTGAGGCCCTTGCGTGCGACATCGACGACCTGACGCGCCACATCCAGCACCGTGCCTTTGCGGAACGGCGTGTGGAGCGCCAGGCGCGGCACGTCGCGGCGCAGGGCGAGCATTTCCGGCACCGTCCAGTCCTTGACGATTTCGGCGGCGGCATCCAGCGCGGTCGAATCGTAAAGCAGCCCGACCCACAAAGCGGGCAGCGCGCAAAGATGCTTCCACGGGCCGCCATCGGCCCCGCGCATCTCGATATATTTCTTGAGCCGCACTTCCGGGAACGCAGTCGTCACATGATCGGCCCAATCGCCGGTGCGCGCGAAATCGCCGACCTGATCCTTGAATTTGCCGGCCATGAAATCGCGGAAGGATTTGCCGGCGAGGTCGGTGTAACGCCCGTCGCGATAGGCGAAATACATCGGCACGTCGAGCATGTAGTCGGCGTAACGCTCGTAGCCCATGCCGTCTTCGAACACGAATTCGGGCATGCCGCAGCGATCGGGATCGGTGTCGGTCCAGGTATGGCTGCGATAGGAAAGGAAGCCGTTCGGCTTGCCTTCGACGAAGGGCGACGACGCGAACATCGCGGTCGCGATGGGTTGCAGCGCCAGCGACACGCGGAACTTGCGCACCATGTCCGCTTCGCTGGCGAAATCGAGATTGACCTGCACGGTACAGGTGCGCGCCATCATGTCGAGGCCGAGATTGCCCTTGGTGGGCATGTAGCGGCGCATGATGGCGGTGCGGCCCTTGGGCATCCAGTGCATTTCGGCGCGCGTGCCCTTCGGCACGAAGCCCACGCCAAGCAAGCCGACGCCGAGTTCCTCGCCCACCGTCTTGCATTCGGCGAGATGCTTGTTCGTCTCGTCGCAAGTCTGATGGATGTTTTCGAGCGGCGCGCCGGAAAGCTCGAACTGCCCGCCGGGTTCGAGCGTGACCGAGCAGCCGTCGCGCAGCAGCGCCACCGGCTTGCCGTTCTCCTCCACGCGCGTCCAGCCGAAACGTTCCAAGCCTTCGAGCATGCCGCGCACGGAGGCCTTATCGCCCTCATACGGCAGCGGGCGCAGATCGTCCTGACGGAAGAGAAATTTCTCGTGCTCCGTGCCGATGCGCCAATCCGCCTTCGGCTTGGCGCCCGACGCGAAATACTCGACGAGCTGGCGCTTATTCTCCAGAACTTCGCCGCGCGAGGTGGGCGGTGCCGACATCGAAACCTCTCTACCGAACTAGAACGCGCGGGGCGCTTGACGCGCGCGCGGGGAAGCCAATTGAAACGCGGCCAGGGCGGCGAGTGCGGCGGTATCCGCGCGCAGGATCGTCGGCCCCAGCCCGACCCCCGTAACAAGGGGATGCGCGGCCAGCATTTCAAGTTCCACCGGCGCGAAGCCGCCTTCGGGTCCGACCATAATCGCCCACGCGGCGGCGAAGTCGAGACCGGCGAGCGCTTGGGCGAGCGGTATGGACGTGCCCGCCTCCGCGCACAACAGAATTCGCCGGTCGCGCGGCCAATTCGCGAGCTTTTCGCGCAGGGTTACCGGTGCGGCAATGATCGGCGGGTCGATGCGCTCGCATTGCTCGGCCGCCGAAATTGCGATCGCGTCGAGCCGCGCCGCGTTCACGCGCTCGACATTCGTGCGTTCGGTCACGATGGGATGAATCTCGCTCACGCCAAGCTCCACCGCCTTCTCGACCAGCGTGTCGAGCGGGGCGCGCTTGATCGCGGCGGCGACGAGCCACGGCCCTTCATCGCGGCCGGGTTCGCGCAAACGCGCATCGAGCCGCGCCACGCCGCGCGACTTGGAAAGCTCGATCAGCGTGGCGGCGAACTCGCCCGATTCGGCGTTGAAGAGCCGCACCGCATCGCCGGACCCCAGACGCAGAACGTTGCGCAGGCGATGCGCCGTGTCGGCGTCGAGCGTCACATCGCCGCCGGCGAAATGGCCTTGGATATGGAGACGCGGGACCCGGCTCATGCTAAAGCCCTAACACATGACGGCGGACGCGCAAACGAACGCGAGCGACATCCCCAAGGGCAACTGGGTCGACCGGTTTTTGCCCGAATTCGCGCGCCCCTATGCGCGCCTCGCCCGCTTCGACAGGCCGATCGGCACATGGCTGCTGCTGTTCCCGTGCTGGTGGTCGATCGCATTGGCCTCCCCCGGTTTCGCGACCGGGTTGTGGCTGTTCGTGCTGCACGGGCTTGGCGCTTTGCTGATGCGCGGGGCGGGCTGCACCTATAACGACATCGTCGATCGCGATTTCGATCGCCAGGTCGCGCGCACCGCCGACCGGCCGATCGCGTCGGGCGCGGTGTCGGTCAAGAAAGCCGTCGCCTTCATGTTCGCGCAGATGGCGCTCGCTTTCGTCATTCTGCTGCAATTCAACCCGTTCGCCATCATGGTCGGCGCGGCATCGCTGATCCTGGTCTTCACCTATCCGTTGATGAAGCGGATCACGTGGTGGCCGCAATTCTTCCTCGGCCTTGCCTTCAACTGGGGCGCGTTGCTGGGCTATGCCAGCGCCACCGGCACGCTCGATTGGGCGCCGATCCTGCTCTATGTCGCCGGGATTTTTTGGACGCTGGGCTACGACACGATCTACGCGCATCAGGATAAAGAGGACGACGTGCTGGTCGGCGTCAAATCCTCGGCGCTGCGGCTGGGCGAATCCTCGCGCACCGGGATCGGCTTGTTCTATGCCGGCGCCGTGCTTCTGCTGGCGGCGATGGATCGCGTCGCGGGCCTTGGCCTCGCCTTCGAATTGGCGCTGGGGGCGGGGGCGATCCAGCTTGCGTGGCAGGTGTGGGATTGCCGCTTCGACGATCCCAATGACTGCCTCGCCAAGTTCAAATCGAATCGTGTGTTCGGCTGGTTGCTGCTCGCCGGGTTGATCGCGGCGGGCGCGTTTTGAGCGCCGACCCAGCCGATTTCATCCGCGCGCAAACACGCCTCGAAAACCCGTCGCTGATCCCCGAACTCGTGCTGTATCTCGCCAGCCGCGCGACCGATTTATGGGAGGCGACGGAAGCCACGCTGGAACGTACCGGCCTGCCCCCGCCTTATTGGGCTTTCGCGTGGCCGGGCGGCCAAGCGCTCGCGCGCCTCGCCCTCGATCGGCCCGAAACGGTGCGCGGCAAACACGTGCTGGATTTCGCCGCCGGCAGCGGTGTGGCCGCACTTGCCGCGGCCAAAGCGGGTGCCGCGCACGTGACCGCCTGCGAGATCGACGGATTCGCCTGTGCGGCGATGGCGTTGAATGCCGAAGCCAACGGCGTGACGCTCGACATCCTCAACACAAATATGCTCGCCACGCCCGCCGCCAGCTGGGACACGATCTTCGCGGGCGACGTGTTTTACGAAAAGCCGATGGCCGACAAGGTTTGGCCCTGGCTCAAAGAAGCCGCCGCCAAGGGCGCGCATGTGCTGGTCGCCGATCCGGGCCGCGCCTATCTGCCCGCGACGGGCTTGGTCGAGATCGCGCGCTATACGGTGCCGACGACGCTCGACCTTGAGGATCGCACCGCCCGCGAAACCCGGGTCTTGGAAGTGCGCGTTTAGCCCTCGACGATCCGATAGCGGATCAGGGCGTTGTCGATCGTCGCCATCGTGCGCGACTGCCAGGCCTTTTTGGCCGTGTCGTAATCGGCGAAGGGGCCATGGCGCTCGGGCGCCTTGCCCGCCGCCAACCCCGTGAAGGTCGCGTCGGCATATTCCTGGCCTTCGACCCACCAGGTCTTGGCGTTGGCCGCCGCGGCCGGCGCGATCGACGGGCCTTCGCCCACGACGACCTTGAAGCGGGTCAACGCGTTGTCGATCGTCGCCATGGTGCGCGATTGCCAAGTGGCGCGCGCTTCCTCGTAGGTCGCGAAAGGCCCGTGGATCTCGGCCTTGCCCGGCGCCAAAGCGGTGAAGGTCGCGTCCGCATGCTCGCCGCCTTCGACCCAAAAACGTGTCGCCATCGAATTTCTCCGCATTCCGTGTTCGCCCGCATCATGCCGGTTTCCGAAGCGCCACGGAAGACCGTGGCACGCGCGCAACAGGAAGCGACGGAATCGCAGTGGACCGCATGGCGCAATGGCGCGACGCGCTGTGGGGCTTCATATTTGCGGCCGAAAAATGGCCAAGACTCGACCCCCGCGCACCGCGACGCCCGAAATCTACGCCGACATCTACAAGATGTTCATGGCGCCCGTGTCCGCTTTCGATTGCGGGGCCAAATGCGCCGCGCATAACGAGGGCGTGCCCGTCTGCTGCTCGACCGAGGCGGCGATCCCCATCGTGGACAAGCACGAATGGAAGCTGCTGAAGCAGCGCACCGACCTTTGGCACGAATACAAAGCCCCCGATAAGGCGACGGAAAAGGAACTTTCCGACCTGCACCACGATTGCGTGGCGATCGAGTGCAAGGGCTTCATGAGCTGCGAGCGCGAAAACCGTTCGATGTCGTGCCGCACTTTCCCGTTCTTCCCCTATATCGACCGCGAGGGCGATTTCCTGGGCATGTCGGTGTTCTGGGGGTTCGAGGATCGCTGCTGGGTGCAGTCGCATCTGCAAATCGTCAATCTGCGCTTCCTGACCGAGTTCGTTGCGGCCTACGAAATGCTGTTCCAGGTCGATCGCGACGAATTCACCGCCAATCGCGACCATTCGGCCAGCATGCGCCGGGTGTTCACGCGCCACGACCGACCGATCCCGCTGCTGGGCCGCGACGGCCACCTCTATAAGGTGACGCCGACGACGCATGAGATCAAAGCCGCGCGCTTTCACGAATTCGGCCGCTGGGGCTTCTACGAGAAGGACAAGCCCGCCGAGCCCGCCAAGCACTGGGCCACACTCGATCCGAATTCGCTGAAGGGCCTGACGCGCGCGGCGCGTTAAGCGAAGTAGAACGTTCCCAAAATCAGCCAGCGCGCGGCCGAGGCTTTGCCTTCGAGCGGTGTGGTGTAATGCCAGAACGGCAGACGATAGGCGGATACGAGGCCGGGCACGGCCACATCGACCGTTTCGCTGAGATGGCCGTCCTTGGCGTAGACCAGCAATTGGCGCGTCGCTCCGCCGCCGACGAACGACAAATGCAGATCGAAATAGCCGTCCTTCGCCGCCGGATCTTCGGGGTGATGGTCGGTATGCGGGCCCGAATAATCGCCCGGCCCGTAGCGCAACGCCTGGCGCCCGAAGCCGCGCGTCAGCTTGCGCCCCGCCAGCGCCGTGGCGAATTCGCGGAAGCTTGGCGACAGCAGCATCGCCTCCAGCCCCGTCGCGCGCGCGGCGTCGCGCGCCTTGCCGCGCGAGGCATCCAGATCGGCGGTGCGCACGCGGACGGTCTTGGGCAGGCGCTCCTGATAATTGCGCGTCTGGTTGAGGATCGATTCGGGCGGAATGGCGCGGTCCAGCGGCCGCACCACCGGGCCCAACGCGCGCTCGAGCAGCGCGTAAGCCGCCTTGGCCTTGGCGGGCGCGATCAGATCGGGCCGCGCCAAAAACGGCTCGGCGCGCAAAGCCAGCTTGCCGTCCAGCACGCGGCGGCCGGCGGGGCTCAGGAAATCGGCGAAGTCGGCGGGAAATCGGTCCATGACGGGCGGGAGAATAGCGCCCGGCCGCCCGGGATCGTCAGTCTTTCTTGAGCCCCAGCGCGCTTGCGATCGCCTCGGCCACCGGTGCGCTATCGATATGGTCGGAATGGTCGATCGGCCGCCCGGCGATTTCGGTCGCGTTGAGCGAGGCGAAATTCGCGGGCGCCGTGATGGGATGCGCGGAGGAACCCAGCCGCATCTCCCATTTATTGTCCGGATCGCGCTTCAAATCGTCGAGCGCGCCCCACGGCGTGATCGCGGCCAGCGCGTCGCCGACCTTCAACGCCCAATCCTTCGGCTTCTTCTCGATCGTCGAGACCGACAGCGCGCCGTCGAAACGCGAATAGACGTTCACGACATTGCCGACGATATGCTCGAGCCCCGAATAGAACGGCCCGACATAAGCTCGCTTCGATTGCTCGTCGCGCGATTTGGTGACGTGCCGCCGCTCGACGTCCGGCGCGATCATCACATAGGTCTCGATCAGATAAGGCGGCTGGCGCTTCGCGTCCTTGGCGCGCGAAATCTCGTTGCGGATTTTCGCCTCCAACGCCTGCGCGTCGGCGTCGGGCATATCCTTGAAGCGTTCCTGGATGTACTCGGTGGTCATCGCCACCGGCAGAAAGACCTTGTTCACCAAGCCCGCGAGCGCGTTGCAGGCGAGGTAGTTGCCCATCGAATGGCAAATCAGCGCGACGCGCTTGCCGTGGATACGCAGACGGACGAGCAAATTGATGAATGCCTGGCCCGACGCGACGGCGTCGGCTTGATCGCGGTTATAAGCGAAGGTGCTGCCATTCGACGGCCACGAAAAGCCGATGAACGCGGTCAAGCTGTCTGGCGTCGCGCCGGCGAAAGATGAATCGTCCGCGCGCAACGCCATCGCCTTGCCGAAGCCCCGATGGCGCATCGTATCGGTCAGAATGCGAAACCAAGTGATCGCATGGTGGAAATCGACATTGAAGCCGTGGACGCAAACGACGACACGGCCGATCTCCGGCCGCGCGAGGAATTTATCGAACACGTCGTCGTTCGAATCGCGGACGATCGCCGTTTCCGGCATCACCGATCCGTCGACCTGCGCCAGGTAATAGGACATGTATTCGTCCGCATCGACGAAGTAATAGCCGCCGCTTTGCAGGCGATAGCGTTCGGCTTTTTCCTTGTTGCCCGCTCCGGGCTTCGCGTCGAGTTCCACAGCCTTGCTGAGTGTTTCCATCGCGCGGTTGGTCGCGAAAAATTGCAGCCCTTCGCCCGCCATGACATCCTCCGCGTTTGTATTTTCTAATTAATAATAATCATAAAAATATCGACGCGTCGAGCCCCGCCCCGGCCCCGTGGCAAAGGGCCGAATCCCGCCCTATAGTCCGGGCGTCATGCCTTACGCCTCGCTCCGCGACTTCATCCAACGCCTCGAAAGCGCCGGCCGGCTCGTCCGGGTCAAGGAACCGGTCTCGACCGTGCTGGAAATGACCGAGATCCAGACCCGGCTGCTCGCCGAGGGCGGCCCGGCCGTGATTTTCGAAAAGCCGGTCCGCGCCGACGGCTCGGTGTCGCCGATCCCCGTCCTGGTGAATCTGTTCGGCACGGTCGAGCGCGTCGCCTGGGGCATGGACCGCGAGCCGCATCAGCTCAAAGAAGTCGGCGAGACGCTCGCCTTCCTGCGCCAGCCGCAGCCGCCCGAAGGCTGGCGCGAAGCGCTGGAGCTGGTGCCGCTCGCCAAGACCGTGCTTGCGATGAAGCCCAGCACGAAAATGTTCGGCACGGCCCCGTGCCAGGAAATCGTGCGGACCGGCGACGACATCGACCTCGCCCAATTGCCGATCCAAAGCTGCTGGCCGGGCGAGCCCGCCCCGCTGATCACCTGGCCGCTGGTCGTGACCAAGGGCCCGAGCGGGGCGCGTGAGGACAAGTTCAATCTCGGCATCTACCGCATGCAGGTGACGGGCAAGAACTCGACGCTGATGCGCTGGCTGAAACACCGCGGTGGTGCCCAGCAGCATCAGCGCTGGGCGAAAGCCGGCAAGACCGAGCCCTTCCCCGCCGCCGTGGTGCTGGGGGCCGATCCCGGCACGATCCTGGCGGCCGTCACGCCCGTGCCCGAAACGCTGAGCGAATATCAATTCGCCGGCTTGCTGCGCGGCAAGCGCGTCGAGCTCGTCGACTGCAAAACGGTGCCGCTGAAAGTGCCGGCCGAAGCCGAGATCGTGATCGAAGGCCATGTCAGCCTCGACGATTACGGCGACGAAGGTCCCTATGGCGATCACACCGGCTATTACAATTCCATCGAGAAATTTCCGGTGTTCACGGTCAGCGCGATCACGATGCGCCGCGATCCGATTTATCTCTCGACCTTCACCGGCCGTCCGCCGGACGAACCGTCGGTGCTGGGCGAAGCGTTGAACGACGTGTTTGTGCCGCTGCTGCGCCAGCAATTCCCCGAGATCGTGGATTTCTGGCTGCCGCCCGAAGGCTGTTCCTATCGCATCGCCGTCGTGTCGATGAAGAAAGCGTATCCCGGCCACGCCAAGCGCGTGATGATGGGCGTGTGGTCGTATCTGCGCCAGTTCATGTACACGAAATGGGTGATCGTCGTGGACGACGACATCGACGCGCGCGACTGGAAGGATGTGATGTGGGCGCTGTCCACGCGCATGGACCCCGCGCGCGACATCACCTTGGTCGAAGGCACGCCGATCGACTATCTGGACTTCGCCAGCCCCGAAAGCGGCTTGGGGTCCAAGATCGGTCTCGACGCGACCGACAAATGGCCGCCGGAAACCAAGCGCGAATGGGGCGTGAAACTGCGCATGGACGACGCAACGATCGAAAAGGTCGACGCGCTGTGGTCCAAACTCGGCCTGCCGGGCAGCGGCAAGGCGATTTGGAAGTGACGACATGATCGAACCCGCCACGCCCGAGAACGAAGACGAGCGCCTCGCCGCGTTACGCGCCTTGGGCGTGCTGGATTCCGCACCCGAACGAATATTCGACGATATCGTCGCGGTCGCGCGCGCGATCTTCGGCACGTCGATGGCGCATATCACGCTGATCGACAAGGACCGGCAATGGCTGAAGGCGCGCGTGGGCCACGACATCGTGGAGACGCCGCGCGACGTGTCGTTCTGCGCCCACGCGATTTTACGCGACGACGCGCTGGTGGTGCCCGACGCGCGCGAAGACCCGCGCTTCCACGACAACCCCTATGTCGAGGGCGAGGGCTTGCGCTTCTATGTCGGCCAGCCCTTGCGCGTGGCGGACGGTGCCGCGATCGGCACGCTGTGCGTCGCCGATCCGGGTTTGCGCGACGATCCCACGCAAGCCCAGCTCGACGCGCTGGCGGCCCTCGCCCGCCTGACCGTCGAAGCGCTGCTGGCGCGCAAGCGCGACGCGGCGAAATAGGACGCGGCATGGGCCGGTTGTTCGACATCCATGTGGACGGCATCAGCGAGCCGTTCTACGTGCGCGCCGATCCGGCCGAGGAGGATCTGCTCGATCTGCGCCAGCGCCGTTTGCTGGTCGCTTGGCGGCGCGTGCGCTTTTCGCGCCACGGCATGCCCTTCCGGCACGAGATCAGCGGGTCGATCCTCGAGGATATCGGCGGGCACCTCGCCGAACTCGCGGTGCAGAACGACGGCGACTTCGTTTTCGTCGGGTTCGGCCCGGCATTGAAATCGATCTACGGCAACGACATGACCGGCCGCAAAGCCAGCGAATTTCCCGGCCCGCTGGCGAAAGCCTTCCTGAGCATCTACCGCCTGGCCATAAAAACGCGCATACCTTACGCCACGCGTTACAAACCGCCGGCCCCGTCGCGCGTCGGGCACTGGCATCATATGATCGCGCCGTTGCGCGGCGAAAATCGCGACGTCGGCGGATTCCTGGTCTGTCACGTCGCCATCGATAAGTGACTGCCATCGACAAGTAACCGCGGCTGGTCCGTAAACCGCCCTTTCCCAGCGAGTACGTCGAATGATCGAGCCGCCGACCCCCGACGACGAGCCCCGGCGCCTTGCCGCCTTGCGGCGATTGAACGTGCTCGACACCGCGCCCGAACGCGTCTTCGACGATCTGGTGCTGGTCGCCAAAGCGCTGTTCGGCGTGCCGATCGCGCTGATCTCGCTGATCGACGCCGACCGCCAGTGGTTCAAGGCGAATATCGGCCTGCCGGCAAGCGAGACGCCGCGCAACGTTTCGTTCTGCGGACACGCGATTGTGCGTGACGACGCGCTGGTGGTGCCCGACGCGACCGAGGATCCGCGCTTCCACGACAATCCGCTGGTCACGGGCGGCCCGAATATCCGCTTCTACGCCGGCATGCCGCTACGCCTGCCCGACGGGTTCACCATCGGCACGCTCTGCGTGATCGACGACACGGCGCATGACGACCCGTCGCCCGAACGCCTTGCCGCCTTCGCGGCGCTGGGGCGATTGGCGGCCGATATCTTCGCCTTGCGCGGCACGGCGGAGCGCTGAGCCGATGGGCCGGGCTTTCGACATTCGCCTGACCGGGCTTCGCGAGCCTTTCGTCGTGCACGCCGACCCGCAGGAGGAAGATCTGCTGGATCTGCGCCTGCGCCGTTTGCTGCGCACCTGGCGCAAAAAGCGCTACGCGCTGGGCATGCCGCCGCTGCGCGCCGAGCTCGATGCCGGCGTGATGACCGATATCGGCGCCAATACGATGGAACTCGCCGCCGTCGAAGGCGGCGACTTCACCTATACGAGTTGCGGAAAACTTCTCGCCGCCGCGATGGGCGTCGATCCGGTGGGGACGCGCACCAGCGCCTATCCCAGCCCGATCGCCAAGGCGTTTTTGAGCCTCTACAATCTCGGCCTAAAAACCCGCGTGCCCTATGGCGTGCGCTATTCTCTGCCGCAATCGACGACGATCGACCATTGGCACCGGCTGATCGTGCCGATACGCTCTGAAGCGGCGTCCGGCAGCGGGTATTTGGTGTGCGGCATTCCTTTCCAGCGTTCCTGATCGTTGCCTTCTTCGCGGCGTTTCCCGCCTTCGCCGACGGGATCACGCGCATGGGCCCAACGATCGACGTGCAAGGCATCGTCGAGGGTGACGTCGCACTCGCCGGCGGCACGCTCTATGTCGAAGCCGAGATCGCGGGCGATCTGGTGCTCGCGGGCGGCGCGATCGGCGTGGGCGCCGCCACGAAAGTTTCGCGCAACGCCTATATCTTCGGGCACACGCTGTCGATCGCGGGCGACTACGCGCAGCGCGTCTGGCTGACCGGCGACGCGGTGGTCGCGGATATCGCCACGCGCGGCGACGTGAAGATCGCCGCCTCCGGCCCCGTGCGCTTGGGCCCGCATACCAAAATCGGCGGCACGCTGACGATCTGGTCGCCCGAACCGCCCATCGTGGACGGCACGGCGCAGATCGCGGGCGGTATCGTCCACAATCCCGGTTCGATCGCCGACGCGCTGGAAGCGCTGATGGGCTTCGTCGGCCGGATCTTGCATTGGGTGTTCTGGTTCGCCATCGGCTTCGTGGCGCTGGGCCTCGCTTTGCTCGCCCCCGGCTTCACCCACGCCTGCGCATCGACGATCCGCGCTCAGCCTTTCGCCGCATTGGCCTGGGGAATCGGACTTGGCGTCGGCGTGCCCTTCGCGGCGCTGCTGGCCGGGTTCACGCTGGTCGGTCTGCCGCTGGCCGCGACGCTGATCTTGATGCTGATCTGCGCCGCCGGGCTGGGCTTCCTGATTTCGAGTGCGGCCCTCGGCGGCTTGATCGCAAGCGGCCCCGGCCGCCTGCGCTTGCTGCTCGCCTTGGCGATCGGGCTTGCGGCCTTGCTCGCTTCAAGCCATATCCCGATGGCGGGCGGCTGGATCATCGCCCTCGCCTATTTGCTCGGCCTGGGCGCCTTCGCCCGGGAAACCACGCGAAGGATGCGCGCCCCATGACCGCGACCGTTTCGACCCTCGATCTGCTCTCCGATCTCGTCGCCAAGGCGAAGCGCGCGGGGGCCGATGCCGCCGACGCGGTGTTCGTCGAAGGCGTGTCGGTCAGCCATGCGCGGCGTTTGGGCAAGCTCGAGAAACTCGAACGCGCCGAAGGCCACGATATGGGCTTGCGCGTGTTCGTCGGCAAGCGCCAAGCGGTGGTGTCGTCCAACGACCGTTCGCCCAAAGCGCTCGACGCGTTGGTCGAGCGCGCGATCGCGATGGCCAAGGCCGGCCTCGAAGACCCCTATTGCGGCCTCGCCGATCCCGCCGACATCGCCAAGTCGCTGCCCGATCTCGATATGGTCGATCCGGTCGAGCCTTCGGCCGAAGTGTTGATGGAACGCGCGCGTGCGGCCGAAGAAACCGCGATGGCGGTGAAGGGCGTGACGAACTCCGAAGGTGCCGACGCAAGCTGGGGCACCACGCGCGTGGCGCTGGCCGCGTCGAACGGCTTCGCCGCCGAATATGGCCGCAGTTCGCATTCGGTGTCGGTCGCGGTGATCGCGGGCGAAGGGACTTCGATGGAGCGCGACTACGATTGGTCGTCGTCGGTGCATGGCGGCGATCTGGGCGATCCCGCGAAGGTCGGCCGCGAGGCGGGCGAACGCGCCGTCCGGCGCCTCAACCCGCAAAAAATCGAGACGACGAAATTACCGATCGTGCTCGACCCGCGCGTGTCGAACAGCATCGTCCGGCACCTGACCAGCGCCATCAACGGGGCGTCGATCGCGCGCGGCACCAGCTACTTGAAGAACAAGATGGGCGAGATCGTGTTCGCGCCCGGCATCACCATCATCGAAGATCCGTTCCGCAAGCGCGGCCTCGCGTCGAAGCCGGTCGACGGCGAAGGTATCGCGCCCCAGCGCCGCGCGATCATCGACAAGGGCCGCCTGACGACCTGGATTCTCGATCTGCGGTCGGCGCGCCAGCTCGGCCTTAAATCCACCGGCCACGCCGCGCGGGGGACAACGTCGCCGCCCAGCCCCGCCACGACGAACGTCTATATGGAAGCGGGCACGATCAAACGCGACGCGATGATCAAGGACATCAAGCGCGGTTTGTACGTGTCCGAATTCATCGGCATGGGTGTCAACGGCGTCACCGGCGATTACAGCCGGGGTGCGGCGGGTTACATGATCGAAGACGGCGAGCTGACTTTCCCGGTGTCGGAAGTCACGGTCGCGGGCAATCTGATCGAGATTTTCAAGAACCTGACGCCGGCCGACGATCTGGTGTTCCGCCACGGCACCGACGCGCCCACTTTACGCATCGACGGCTGCACGATCGCGGGACGCTAACTAAGCGGGGCCGACCAACCGCGCGGCACGGGGCTTCGCCTCGAAGCGCGCCGGCAGATGGGCGAGGATATCGCCGTCGGCCTGCACGGGCTCGCCCGCCGGCCCGTCGATCTCCACCACGCGCGCGGGCAGGATCGTGACGTCGGCGAGATACGGCAACCGGCCCAGCGCCAGCGCCACGGCGTAGCGGAGCGTCGCCAAACGCCCGGCGGTGCCGAACAGCACGACTTGGAATTCGGGCGCGTCGAGCCGCGCGTTCGGTGCCGCGACAAAGCGCCCGCCATAGTAATGGCCGTTGCACAGAATGACCGACGATGCGCGATGCGCCGTGCCGTCGATGCGCACATCGTAGAAACGCGGCGCGAATTTGAAGAGCTGGCGCAAAGATTCGATCACATAGGCGCCTTTGCCGATGGCGCGTTTGAGCTTGGTGTCGACGTCGCGCACGACATGCGCGTCGAACCCTATACCCGCCATCATCGAAAAGCGCCGTCCGTTGACGAGGCCGAGCGTCACGTCGCGCGGGATGCCCTCGACGATCGCTTGCGCCACCGCTTCGGCGCCCGCCGTCACGCCCAGCTCATGCGCCAGCACGTTGGCCGTACCCAGCGGAATGACCGCGAGCGGCGGCCCGTTCTCGGGAAGCCCGTTCAGCGCTTCGTTGATCGTGCCGTCGCCGCCCGCCACGACGATGCGATCGGCGTCGGCGACGCGCGCGAGATCCTCCGCGTCGCCGCGTTTTTTCGTGGGCTCGAGGCGCACCGAAAGCCCGCGCCGTTCCAGCGCCTCCAGCACGCGCGACAGAAAGCGCCGCCGGCGACGCCCGGCGATGGGATTGTAGACGACCAAAAGGCGTGAGGTTCTCGCGTCGAATGGCATTTTTATGACGATCACGCGAAGTTTCTAGAAATTATTCTCGCAACGGAAGATTCACTCGAAACGACTACCACGAAGCCCTTATACGGACAAAAGGAAATCGCCGAATCGGCGCGGAGACGGGCAGTGGACAAGTTTGTGGATCATCGTGCCGGCGCCATCGCGATGCGCGCACCCGACGGCATGGGCGGCGGCGGCGATGGCGGCGACGACGTCAAACGCTGGCGCACGATCTTCCTCTCCGACATCCATCTCGGTACGCCGGGCTGCAAGGCGGAGTTCCTGCTCGACTTCCTCAAGCACAACGAATCCGACAAGCTCTATCTCGTCGGCGACATCGTCGACGGCTGGCGCCTGAAGCGCGGCTGGTACTGGCCGCAAGCGCATAACGACGTGGTGCAGAAGGTGCTGCGCAAGGCGCGCAAGGGAACCGACGTCATCTACGTTCCCGGCAATCACGACGAAGCCTTGCGCGACTATCTCGACCATCATTTCGGCGGCATCTTCATCGCGGGCGAAGCCACGCACGAAACCGCGGACGGCAAGCGCATGCTGGTCGTCCATGGCGACGCGTTCGACGGCGTGGTGCGCTACGCGCGCTGGCTCGCCTTCCTGGGCGACCATGCCTATAACTGCGCGCTTTGGACCAACGAATGGTTCAACCGCGCGCGCCGCACTTTCGGCCTGCCCTATTGGTCGCTGTCGGCGTGGCTGAAAAACAAGGTCAAGAACGCGGTCAAATACATCTCCGATTTCGAGGAAGCGGTGGCGGGCGAAGCCCATCGCCGCGGCTTCGACGGCGTGATCTGCGGCCATATCCATAAGGCCGAAATCCGCCGGATCGGCGAAGCGCTTTATATGAACGACGGCGATTGGGTCGAAAGCTGCACGGCCTTGGTCGAGGATTGGGACGGCAGCTTCAAGATCGTCGACTGGGCGCATATCCGCAAATTCGACATGCTGGCGGCCCCGATGGGAGCCGCGCGATGAACGCAGCTTCGCGCAATCTTCGCATCGTCATCGTCACCGATGCGTGGCGCCCGCAAGTGAACGGCGTGGTGCGCACGCTGACCGAAACGAAGAAGCAACTGGAGCTGATGGGGCATGCGGTCGAGCTGATCGCGCCCGAACGCTTCACGACCTTCCCCTGCCCGACCTATCCCGAGATCCGCTTGTCGCTGGCGGGATCGCGCCGTGTGGGCAAATTGCTCGACGAATTCGCGCCCGACGCCGTGCATATCGCGACCGAGGGCCCGCTGGGCTGGGCGGCGCGCAAGGCGTGCTTGAAGCGCAATTTGCCCTTCACCACCGCCTATCACACGCGGTTTCCCGAATACGTCAATGCGCGCATCCATGCGCCGTTGTCGTGGAGCTATGCGGTACTGCGCCGTTTCCACGGCCCCGCCAGCCGCGTGATGGTGCCGACGCCGACGGTGAAGAAGGATCTCGAATCCTGGGGTTTCGACAATGTCGTGCTGTGGACGCGCGGCGTCGATCTGGAGATCTTCAAACCCGGTCCGCGCGACCGTTTGCAAACAAAGCCGCCGATCTTCGTCTATGTCGGGCGCGTCGCGGTCGAGAAGAACGTCGAAGCGTTCCTGAAACTCGATCTGCCCGGCTCGAAATGGGTGGTCGGCGAAGGGCCGGCGCTCGCGTCGCTACGCACGGCGTATCCGGACGTGAATTTCCTGGGCGTGCTGCAACAGGCCGAGCTTGCGCGCGTTTACGCCGCCGCCGACGTATTCGTCTTCCCGTCGAAGACCGATACGTTCGGCCTGGTGCTGCTCGAAGCGATGGCCTGCGGCACGCCGGTCGCCGCCTATCCCGTCACCGGGCCGCTGGACGTGCTGGGCGATCGCCCGGCCGACCGATCCGGCGGGGCGATGGACGAGGATTTACGCGCCGCGTGTTTGAAGGCGCTGGAAATCCCGCGCGACCGTGCGCTCGCCCATGCGCGCGATTATTCCTGGGCCGAGTGCGCGCGCCAATTCGCGGACCATTTACGTCCGCGCGGTTAGCGGTCCTTGGCGTGCCAGAGCGTGAGATCACCGCCGAGCCAGGATTGGCCTTGCGGGCGCCGGTCGCCCAACGCGGTCAGGAATTCGGGTTTGTCGAATTCGCCCGCGTAAATCTCGATCCAGGCCATATCGTAGAATTTCGAGAACGGCGTTTGCGTCTTGCCGCCGGTGCGCGCTTCGAACGGTGCCGGATCGGCGTAAGCGTCGAAGGTGCGTTTGGCGAGGCGGTGGAACGGCCCATCCGCCGGCCCCGCGAGATCGACGCCGTTGGGCCGCGCGAGGAACGCCGCCAGCGCCAGCGGGCCCAGCGTGAAGCTGTGATAATGCAGCGCCTTCACGCCGCGCAGGACTTCCAGCGGCAGGAACCCGTCGGCATCGATCTGGTCGAGGGTCAGTTGGATGCGCGATAGGCCCCAGCGCCAATTCGCGTCGTCGCCGATCGCCAGCGCCAACGCCATCGCGCAAAGCCCCGCCCAGGTCGCGTGGTTGTTGAGCTGCATCGAGGGGGCGGGTCCGCGCCCCGGCGGCTTGTCGTAGGTTTCGCGCAGATGCGGCAAATAGCGCGCGAACCACGCGCGCACGCGGGCTTGCGCGGCGGCATCGTATTCGGGCGCGGTCGCGAGTTTGAGATGCGCCAGCGCCAACGCGCAGAACATCCATTTGCGCTCGAACCCGCCTTGGGTATTCGTTTGGCCGAGTGTCGAATCCGCCTGCGCCATCGCGTCGAGGGCGGCGGCGGCACACGCCGCATAGCGCCCGTCGACGGGATTATGCCGCACCCAACGATCCACGCTGAGGGCGACGCCGCGCGTCGCCGCCTCGATCGGCTTCACCAGCGCGTTGCGCTGTTCCAGCCGGTCATGGTCGATGCGGCTATAGACCGGTGGGTCCGAATAGAAATCGGGGACCACCAGATCGCGCGCGGGCGGGGGCATCGCCGGGCATTGCGCGTTGACCGGTCCTTTCACGCCTTTGCGCGCGCGCAACGCGGCGGGATCGTAGGGATTGATGAAGCGCGCCTGCGCCCGAGCGGGAACGGCGAGCGTCGCGGCGGAAGCGGCGAGGAGCATGCGGCGCGAGATCGGATTCATTCCCCGAATCCTAGGCGGCGAATATCACACCGACAAGCGGCGGGAATGAGTCGGCCGGCAATTCCGTTGGAATTGCGGGAGGCACCCATGAAGAGCTTAAGTGTTCTGGCCGCGATTCTGCTGGCGGGAACGGCGACCGCCGCGATGGCGCAGGACTTCGTGTTACGCGACGCGTCGGGCCGGCGCACCGGAACGATCGAGAGCAGCGGCGGCGACTATATTCGCCGCGACGCGTCCGGCCGCCGGGTCGAAACCTATGAAAGCGACGGGCGCGGCGGCTTCGTCATCCGCGACGCGAGCGGACGGCGGACCGGCACGCTCGAAAAACGTTAGAGATCGCCGAGCTTCAGGTCGGGCGAATACTCGACGTCCGGGACTTCCTTCATGATCGCCTGGCCGCAGACCGCATGGCCCTTGGCGGCGTCGAAAGTCAGCGTCGGGCTGCCGTAAAGCTGCCAGCCCTCGTTCAACGCCTTGGTCACGCGGTGGCAGAAGGACGAATCGTCCTTCCCGGTCAGATAGCGATAGGCTTGCATATGTCGGGGTCCCGGATGCTGTCAGTGCTTGACCCCGCGCAGACGGGCCATCAGTTCCTGCTGGAACAGGCCCCCGTCCTTGCGGGTTTTGCCCTTGAGGAATTCGCCCACGACCTTCTGCGCGGCTTCGCGGTCGTAGATCTCCCCGCCCTCGGCCACCACCTTGGCGCGCTCGAGCACTTTGGGGTCGAGTTTGCGCCGAATGGCATCGGCCTGGAGGTTGATCCGGCGCATGACCGCTTTGCGGTCCTCGGGTGGGCTGGGCGGCATAGCTAAAAACCTAACCGATTCTTGGGTCTAGCACCAGCCCGGCCGGGTGCGGCCTCCGGGGGCTTTAACCCCCGCTTCGCTGTTGCCATATAAGCCCCGCGAAGGGTATAAGCCCCGCGCCGTTTTCACGGATGTAGCCCGCGCGACCGCCGCCCGCCCGAAAGGGGGATCGGCGCCCGCGCGGTTTCGTTTTACCCAACCCCCGGCCCGCTTCCCATTGGGGAAATCCGAGCCGGCGCCAACGGAGGCAGTCGTGCCGCGAACTATCCCGATCGAGAAGCTCCGCAATATCGGCATCACCGCGCATATCGACGCGGGCAAAACCACCACGACCGAGCGGATCCTCTATTACACGGGCAAGTCCCATAAGATCGGCGAGGTGCACGACGGCAACACCACGACCGATTACATGGAGCAGGAGCGCGAGCGCGGCATCACGATCACGTCCGCCGCCGTGACCGCCGAGTGGAACGGCCACCGCATCAACGTCATCGACACGCCCGGCCACATCGATTTCAACATCGAAGTGAACCGTTCGCTGCGCGTGCTCGACGGCGCCGTGTTCGTCATTTGCGGCGTGGCCGGCGTGCAGCCCCAGTCGGAAACGAACTGGCGCTTGGCCGATCGCTATAACGTCCCCCGCGTCGTGTTCGTCAACAAGATGGACCGCACGGGCGCGGACTTCTACAAGGCCGTCGACTCCATGAAGGAGAAGCTCGGCATCGTCACGGCCGTGTGCCAGATCCCGATCGGCGCCGAAGGCGACTTCAAGGGCATCGTCGATCTCGTCCGCATGAAGGGCGTGGTTTGGCACGGCGACGAGCTGGGCGCCAAGTTCGACGACATCGAAATTCCGGCCGACCTCGTCGACAAGGCGAAGGAATTCCGCCAGCAGCTGCTCGACGCCGTCGTCGGCGTCGACGACGCCGCCATGGAGGAATATTTCGAGAAGAACGACGTCGCGGAAGCGACGCTGAAGCGCTGCATCAAGAAGGGTGCGGTGTCGGGCGCGTTCCGTCCGGTGTTCTGCGGCTCGGCCTTCAAGAACAAGGGCGTGCAGACGCTGCTCGACGCGGTCATCGATTATCTGCCCTCGCCGGCGGACATCCAGGGCATGCGCGTCATCACCGAGGAAGGCGAAGCCGAACGCTTCAAGGCCGCCAAGGACGACGAGCCGTTCTCCGCACTCGCGTTCAAGATGATCAACGACAAGTACGGCAACCTCACCTTCGTGCGGGTGTATTCGGGCGTGCTCAAGTCCGGCGACACCGTGCTCAACACGACGAAGGGCGAGAAGGAACGCATCGGCCGCATGTTCCAGATGCACGCCGACAAGCGCGACGAGATCAAGGAAGTCTACGCCGGCGACATCGTCGCTTTCGTGGGCCTGAAGGACACCGGCACGGGCGACACGCTCGCGGCACCGGAAGATCCCGTGATCCTCGAGCGCATGGCGTTCCCCGTGCCCGTCATCGACATCGCGGTCGAGCCCAAAACGAAGGACTCGGTCGAAAAGATGGCCATCGGCCTCCAAAAGCTGGTCGCCGAAGACCCCAGCTTGCGTCTGAAAACCGACCACGAGTCGGGCCAGACCATTCTGTCGGGCATGGGCGAACTGCATCTCGAAATCATCGTCGATCGTCTCAAGCGCGAATACGGCGTCGAAGCCAATATCGGCTCGCCGCAGGTCGCGTATCGCGAGACGATCTCGAAGGCGCACACCGAAACCTACACCCACAAGAAGCAGTCGGGCGGTTCGGGTCAGTTCGCCGAAGTGACGATCAAGTTCGAGCCGCAGCCGCGCAACGCCGGCGTCGTGTTCGAGGACGAAGTCGTCGGCGGTTCGGTGCCGCGCGAATTCATCCCCGCGGTCGAAAAGGGCATCAAGGTGCAGTGCGAGCAGGGCGTGCTCGCGGGCTTCCAGACGGTCGACTTCAAGTACTCGCTGCTCGACGGCAAGTACCACGACGTCGACTCGTCGGCGCTGGCCTTCGAAATCGCCGCCAAGGCCTGCTTCCGCGAAGGCATGCGCAAGGCCCAGCCGATCATCCTGGAGCCGATCATGGACGTCGAAGTGACGACGCCGCCCGACCATGTCGGCGACGTCGTGGGCGACATCAACCGCCGCCGCGGCATCATTCAGAGCCAGGATCAGGTCGCGACGTCGGTCATCATCCGCAGCCACGTGCCGCTGTCGGAGATGTTCGGCTACATCTCGGATCTGCGTTCGATGTCGAAGGGCCGCGCGTCCTTCACGATGCAGTTCGATCACTACGAGCCGGTGCCGCGCAACATCGCGGAAGAGATCATGTCCAAGAACGCGGCCTGATCTTCCGGCGACAAGCCTAACGGCGAACGGCGCGGGCGGAGAAATCCTCCCGCGCCGTTTTCTTTTTCAGAGCTTGCGCAAGAAGCGCAGCGTCGTCTTGCCGTAATCGCGCATATCTTCCTGCGCGAAACCTTCGGGCACGGCGAAGGCTTCGTGCTCGCCGGTTTCGGCGACCGCCACGCAACCCGGGGCGAGCCAGCCCTTCGCATTCAACGCCGCCAGCGCCTTCGGCCCCAGCTCCTGGCCATAGGGCGGATCGAGAAAGACGAGCGTCGCGGGCGTCCAGGGCGACGGCGGCGGCGCCGTCGGATTGGTCGCGTCGCCCAACACCAAGCGCGCGGCCCCTTGCGCCTTGCACGCGGCGATATTGGCGTCGATCAAGCTTCGCGCATTCGCCGCCTGTTCCAGGAACAGCACGTTCGCGGCACCCCGCGATAGGGCTTCCAAACCCAACGCGCCCGTACCCGCGAAAACGTCCAGCACCGCGGCCCCCTGCAGCATCGACACGCCGCCGGGCGCATAGGCGCCGTGGCTGAGAATATTGAACAAGGATTCGCGCTGGCGCTCGCCGGTCGGGCGGATCGCGCGATCGTCGGGAGCGGCAAGTTTGCGTCCGCGCCAACGCCCGCCGACGATGCGAATCGATCCCGAACCGCCGCCCGACTTCACGTCTCGGGCCTGCCGCCGAGCTTCAACGGTGCGCCGGCCAAAGCCGAGCCCAGCACCTTGCGCAATTCGCCGGGGCCGACTTCCTCGATAGCCTTCACCGCAAGCTTGTCGAGTTCGAAGGCGCCGTAGCCGATGCGGATCAGGCGGTTGACCTGCAAACCCATCGCCTCGCAAACGCGACGAATTTCGCGGTTTTTACCTTCGGTCAGTTCGAAGATCATCCAGGCATTGCTGGTGTTGGGCTTGCCTTCGAGGCGCGCGTCGATCGAACCGTAATGCACGCCTTCGATCGTGATGCCGTTCTTCAAGCGCACGAGGCGCGCGGGATCGGGGCTGCCATAGACGCGCACGCGATATTTGCGTTTGATGCCGGTCGCGGGCAATTCCAGATGGCGCTTGATGCCGCCGTCGTTGGTCAGCAGCAACAGGCCTTCGGAATTGTAATCGAGGCGCCCGACCGGCATCAGGCGCGGCAATTCGGCCGGCATGCCGTCATAGATCGTCGGGCGGCCTTCGGGATCGCGCGTCGCGGTCAGCACGCCGCGCGGCTTGTGGAAGCGGAACAGCCGCGGCCGCTCGGGCTTCGCCAGCTTCTTGTTGTCGACGATGATCTCGTCGGTCGGCTGCACGTTATGCGCGGGGCTGGTCAGGCGCTTGCCGTTGATGAACACGCGCCCTTGCGCGATCAACGCTTCGGCTTCGCGCCGCGAACAAAGACCCGCGCGCGCCATCACCTTGGCGATGCGTTCGCCCTTGGGGGTTTCGTCGGTCATCGGCGGCACGCGGCGACGAAGGCGCGGAAGATCGCGCTATCGCCCGGATCGATCGAATATTCGGGATGCCATTCGACGCCCAGGCAGAAACGCTTGCCCGGCGCTTCGATGGCTTCGATCACGCCGTCGGGCGCCTTGGCGCTGACGATCGTGCCGGGACCGACCATTTTCACCGCTTGATGATGGGCGGAGTTGACATCCATGCGCGCGCGCTCCCCGTTCGACCGATGCAGCAGCGTGCCCGGGACCACATCGACGATGTGCCCCGGCTCGGTGCGCGGATTGGGCTGTTCATGCGGCAGGCATCCCGGCACTTCGTCCGGAATATGCTGGATCAGCGTGCCGCCCAACGCGACCGCGAGCAATTGCTCGCCGCCGCAAATCCCCAGGATCGGCATGTCGCGTTCGAGCGCCCCTTTGACGATCGCATATTCGAACGCGGTGCGCCGGTCCTTGGTTTTGACCGTGGCATGTTTGCTCGACGCCCCGAACATCGCGGGATCGACGTCGAAGGCGCCGCCGGTGATCAGCAGCCCGTCGATCCGGTCGAGATAATCGCCGGCCTTTTCGGGCTCGTGCGGCAAGGCCACGGGCAAGCCGCCGGAAGCCGCCACGGCGCCGCAGTAATTCTGGCGCAGCGCGTACCAGGGCATTTTCGACCAGCCGCCGGCCGGTTCGCTGTCCAGCGTGATGCCGATAAGGGGGAGCGTCATGATGGAAATCTCTTAGCACGCGGGCGATTCCCCGGTAAACGGAACCCATGTCCGGGTACATGGAATTGGCCCTCGAACAGGCCCGAATCGCCGCGCAAGCGGGCGAAGTGCCCGTCGGCGCGGTGCTGGTCGATGCGCAAGGCGCCGTCCTGGCCGCGACGCATAACCGCGTCGAGCGCGACAAGGACCCGACCGCGCACGCGGAAATGCTGGCGATCCGCGCAGGCGCGGCCCAACGCGGCGATTCGCGCCTGCCCGATTGCGATCTTTACGTGACGCTGGAGCCCTGCCCGATGTGCGCGACGGCGATTTCCTTCGCGCGGCTGCGCCGGGTCTATTGGGGGGCGTCGGACCCGAAGGGTGGTGGCGTCGAAAACGGCCCGCGCATTTTCGCGCAAGCCACCTGCCATCATCGGCCCGAATTGTTCGGCGGCATCGCCGAATCCGACGCCGCGGCTCTGCTGCGCGATTTCTTCAAAGCGCGGCGCTGAACCGCCACGTGCCGTCCGCATCGCGTGCGCGTTTGGCCTCGCCGCGCGATTCGAGCAGATGGAGATGCGCCAGCGCCTCGCCCACCGCGAGGCCGACGACGCGCGGCGTGATCTCGCGCTTGAACAACAGTTTGAAGCAATCGACCGCGCGCAACCCCGCCGGATGTTCGGCGAAAGCGGCGCGCAGCGCGGCCAAGCGTTCCTCGTGATGGGCGCGGATCGCCGCGATGCGCGCCCCCACGCCGCGATAAGGCTGGCCGTGCGCGGGCAGGATCAACGTCGATTCCGGCACGCCCGCGAACCCATCCAAGCTATCGAGATAATCGCGCAGCGGATCGGCGAAGGGATCGACCGGCCAAACGCCGATATTGGGCGTGATGCGCGGCAGCACGATATCGCCGACTATGGCGACATTCAGATCGCGCGCCCACAGGCACGCATGCTCCGGGCAATGGCCGCGCCCGATGATCGGAACCCAATCCTGTTTGCCCAAACGCAAGGACCGGCCGCCATGGATGCGGCGATAATGCGCGGGCAAATCCGGCACGCCGCGCCGATAGAGATTTTCCGGCGTGGCGAACTGCCCCACCGACTCGGGATCGATGCCGTTGGCGCGATAGAAGCCGATGCGGTTCTCGATATCGCCCGGTGTGGCGGGCGTGATCGCGTAGCGCGCGGTCATGTATTCGCCCAAAGTCGTCCAGAGTTCGATGTTCCAGCGCGAACTGATCCACGCCGCGAGGCCCATATGATCGGGATGGAAATGCGTGCAGATCAGGCGCCCGACCGGCTTGCCGTCGAGCTGCGTTTCGAACACGCGTTCCCATTCGGCCTTGGTTTCGTCGCGCCCGAGGCCGGTATCGACGATCGTCCAGGACTCGCCTTCGTCGACCAGCCAGACATTGATGTGATCGGGCGGAAAGGGCAGCGTCAGCCGCACCCATTTGACGCCGGGCGCCAACAGCTTGGCGCCGCCGCTTTCCGGCGGCTCGATATCTTCGTAGACGAAGCCAGTCACAGAACGCGCCAGCCGATATCGCGCCGGCAGAAGCCGCCCGGCCAGTCGATCGCGTCAACCGCCTTATAGGCTTTGGCTTGCGCGTCCTTGGCCGTTTTGCCGATCGCGCAAACGCCGAGCACGCGCCCGCCATCGGCGACGATCTTGTCCCCGGCGGCCTTCGTGCCCGCATGAAATACGGTCACGCCGTCGAGCTTGCCCGCCGCGTCGAGATTGCGGATTTCCGTGCCCTTTTTGGGCGTGTTCGGATATCCCTCGGCCGCCATCACGACGCAAATCGCCGTGTCGTCGCGCCAGCGCAGATCGAAGCGCTTCAATTCGCCCTGCTGGCTTGCGATCAACGCCGGCAGCAGATCGGATTTGAGGCGCAGCATCAGCGTCTGGCATTCCGGATCGCCGAAACGCACGTTGAATTCGATCAGCTTCGGCCCCGCTTTGCCGATCATCAGCCCGGCGAACAACACGCCTTTGAACGGCGCGCCTTCTTTCGCCATGAACTTGACCGTGGGCAGCACGATCTCGTCCATGATGCGCTTTTCCATCGCGGCATCGACGAGCTTCGTGGGCGAATAGGCGCCCATGCCGCCGGTATTCGGGCCGGTATCGCCGTCGCCCACGCGCTTGTGGTCTTGCGCCGCCCCGAACGACAACGCGTGTTCGCCGTCGCAGAGCGCGAAGAAACTCGCCTCCTCGCCGTCGAGGAATTCCTCGACCACGACTTCCGCGCCCGCCTTGCCGAAACGCCCCGCGACCATCGCATCGTCGATCGCGGCCAAGGCTTCGTCGAGCGTGGCCGCCACGACAACGCCTTTGCCCGCCGCGAGGCCATCGGCCTTGACGACGATCGGGGCGCCCTTCTCGCGGATATAGGCGCGTGCCAAATCGGCGTCGGTGAAGCGGCGATAGGCGGCGGTGGGAATGCCTGCGCGCGCGCAGAAATCCTTCATGAAGCCTTTGGAGCCTTCGAGCTGGGCGGCCACCTGCTTCGGCCCGAAAGCGGGAATGCCCGCCTCGGCCAAGCGATCCACGATTCCGGCGACCAGCGGCGCCTCGGGCCCGACGACGACGAAATCGATCTTCTGGGCCTTGGCCGCCGCGACGATCCCGGCGATATCCTCCGCCCCCACCGGCAAGCATTCGGCCAAGGCGGCGATGCCCGGATTGCCCGGCGCGCAGAACAGCTTGTCGCAAAGCGGCGAGGCGGAAATCGCCCAGCACAGGGAATGTTCGCGTCCGCCCGAACCGACGACCAAAATGCGCATGGCGATAATTCCGTCTCCCTCGAATCCGCGCCCGCTTGTATCATGCGGGGCATGGAATCCCCGCGCGGCAATTTGCCGGAATACACCGTTTCGGAGCTTTCGCAAGCGGTCAAACGCACGGTCGAGGATGCGTTCGAAATCGTGCGCGTGCGCGGCGAAATTTCGGGCTTCAAGCGCCATTCCTCCGGCCATCTTTATTTCGCGCTGAAGGACGCGGACGCGGCGATCGACGGCGTGTGCTGGCGCGGCTCGGCCGGAAAACTCGCGATCAAGCCCGAAGACGGGATGGAAGTGATCGCGATCGGGCGCCTCACCACCTATCCCGGCCGTTCGAAATACCAGATCGTGGTCGAGCGGATGGAGCTGGCGGGCCAAGGCGCGCTGCTGAAGCTGATCGAAGATCGCAAGAAGCGCCTCGCCGCCGAAGGCTTGTTCAACGCCGAGCGCAAAAGACCTTTGCCGTATTTGCCGGCGGTCATCGGCGTCATCACCTCGCCGACCGGGGCGGTCATCCGCGACATTCTGCATCGCCTGTCCGACCGCTTCCCGCGCCATGTGCTGGTCTGGCCCGTGGCCGTGCAAGGCGAAGGAGCCGCCGAACAGGTCGCGACGGCGATCCGCGGATTCAACGCGCTGGAACCGGGCGGCAAAATCCCGCGCCCCGATGTGCTGATCGTCGCGCGCGGCGGCGGCTCGATCGAAGATCTGATGGCGTTCAACGAGGAAATCGTCGTGCGCGCGGCCGCCGAGAGCGAAATCCCGCTCGTCTCCGCCGTCGGGCACGAGACGGATACGACGCTGATCGATTTCGCCTCCGACCGCCGCGCCCCCACGCCGACCGCCGCCGCCGAAATGGTGGTACCCGTGCGCCAGGAATTGATCGCGCGGCTCGCGCGCAACGCCGCGTCGCTGGAAGCGGGGCTGGAACGTATGTTCGACGATCGCCGCCAGCGTTTGTCGGCGGCGTCGCTGGGCGACCCGATGCGCCTGGTCGAGGATCGCGCCCAGCGCTTGGACGAACGCGCCGAACGTTTGAAACTCGCGGGCACGGCGCTGATCGACAAGCGTAAGCGGACCGTGATCGAACTGGGCGCGCGCCTGCCCGATCCCAAAACGCAGCTCGAACGCGCCAAGGGCGCTTTGGCGCGCGCGGGTGCCGCCCTCTCCGCCAACACCGCCGCAACCAAAGCCAATCTCGCGCGCGAGACCAAGCACGTCGCCGATCTTCTGACGCGCGCCAAGGGGGCGGCGTTGCGCGGAATCGACACGCGCATCGCGTCGCTGGGCCGCGCGGGCGATCTGCTCGAAAGCTATTCCTATCGCAAGACGCTGGCGCGCGGCTTCGCACTGGTGACCGACGCGCAAGGCCAGTTGGTCACGCAAGCCGCCGACGCGCGCAAAGCGGGCGACGTTACGCTGCGCTTCGCCGACGGCGATGTTGGCGCGCATGTGGAAGGGGCGGCGTCACGCAAAACGGCCGCGCCCAAGCCCGCGCCGCCGGGCAAGCAAGGCTCGCTGCTGTGAAGCGTCTCGCCTTTGCTTTGGCGTTGCTCGTCGCGGCGCCGGTCGCGGCCGACGATATCGAGATCAAAGGCGAGATCGCGCAAGGCGGATTCGCCGTGGTGCGCGCCGAGCCCGGCACGCGCGCGATTTTCGAAGGCCGCGAGATGCGCGTTTCGGCCGATGGGCGTTTCCCCATCGCCTTCGGCCGCGATGCCGGCCGCAACGCGACGCTGGAATTGATCTTCCCCGACGGGCGGCGCGTGCGCCGCGCGCTGGACGTGAAGCCCCGCACATTCGACATCCAGCGCATCGACGGCCTGCCCGAGGCGATGGTCACGCCAGATCCCGCCTTGCTCGAACGCATCCGCGCGGAGAATGCGCGCATCGCCGAGGCGAGGCGGATCGACGGCACGGAGGCCTTCTACCTGTCGGGTTTCGTCTGGCCCGTCGTCGGGCGGATTTCGGGCGTCTATGGCAGCCAGCGCATTTTGAACGGCCAATCGCGCCAGCCGCACTTCGGCATCGATATCGCCGTGCCCACGGGCACGCCGGTCGTCGCGGCGGCCGACGCGGTCGTAACCTTCGCCGATCCGGATATCTATTTCACCGGCGGCACGCTGATTTTGGATCACGGGTCGGGCGTCAGCTCGACCTACTCCCACCTGTCGCGCATCGACGTTGCCGTCGGCCAGCGCGTGCGCCAGGGCGAAACGGTGGGTGCCGCCGGCGCGACGGGCCGCGCCACCGGCCCGCATCTCGATTGGCGGGTCAATCTGTTCGATATCCGCGTCGACCCGATGCTGGTCCTGCCGCCGATGCCCCAGCCGTAAAACCCGCCACCCCGGCCGAGCGAAGCGAGAGCCGGGGTCTCGTGCAAGATCCCGGATCGCGCCGATGCAAAACCGCATCGGCTTGTCCGGGATGACGAGGGGGTTCAGCCGCCCGATTCCTTCTTTTCTTCCGCCGGCGGGGTCTTGGGCTCGGTCAGGTCGGCAACACGCTTGGTCATCTGCTCGACCTTGTAGTCGGGGAAGCGATAGGCCCAGCCCTTGGTCTTCGCGGCGATCTCGGCGGCCTGCTTGGCCGTATCCTCGGCCGAATGGAGCCGCGCATTGGGTGCCGCCGCCGGATCGACCGGGGCCGCCGGCGCTTCGAACGACGCCGCGATCCGCGCCCAGCGCGTGTCGCGATCCTGCACCAAGGCGATTTCGATCTTCAGCCCGTCGAAGGTCGTGTAAACGGCGCGCTCGCGGGCGGCGTCGAAATCGAGGCCATCGGCCTTGCGCACGTCTTCGAGGTCGAGACCTTCGAAGGCGCTGGACAGCAGATTCACGTCGAAGGCCGATTTGACCTTCTTGTCGTCGGGCACGCCGGCGAGTTCGATATCGTTATCGGCGGGCGACTTTTTGCCGGCCGACAGGCGTTCGCCGTCGATCGCGGTCAGATCGATCGACGCGATGCGCTCGCGCTCCACGTTCATCACGCGGCGGTCGAGCCATTTCGCGGCGTCGCGCTCGGGCGCCAGACGGCCGCGCGCGAGATAGACCTGGTTCTCGCCCTGGCGGCGAATGAACGTGCCGTCGCCCGCCGTGCCCTGGCGGCCGAAGCGCGAACGCCCAATGAGTAGATCGGCGAGCGCGGCATTGTTCGCGTCGGCGAGCGTCAGGCGAACCGCCTTCTGGTCCTTACCCGCGCCGTCGAGATCGAGTTCGGCATGCAGCGCCGGATTGGCGGTGCGCGATTCCGACACGCGCAGGGCGACGAGTTCGAGCAACAAGCGGCGCGTCTGATCGAATTCGACCGCGTAGCCGTCGCGTTCGGGCAGAACCCAGGCTTCGCCGTCGCGTTTCAGCGTGAATTCGGCGCCATTGGTTTCGATCCGTACGGAGGCGATCGCGTTCGCCTTGGAAGCGAGATCGGGGAATACGAGCGTGCCCGCCGCCTGATCGACGGGCGCGACATTGCGGGTCGCGTTGACGTAATAGGCGCCGCCGCCCGCCAGCAATGCGGCGACGGCCAAGATACCGAGGGTTTTCGCGCGCATCGGACTCTCCGATCAGTTCGCGGCCGGGCGGCGGCGGCGAATGCGCAGCCAACCCAGCACCAGCGCCAGAATTGCGATCGCGACGGGCACGGCGGCGATATTGACCGCCTTGGTCGCGATTTCGACGCGTTCGATATCGCCGCGCAATTGCGCCTGCACGTCGCGCAGCTCGCGGCGGAAGCCGACCAGCTCGGCGCGGAATTTCTCGATCTCCGCCTGCTGCTCCGGCCCCGCGATGGCGCGATTGGCTTGCTCGCCCGCGGCCCCGCGCCCCTGCAACTGGGCAAGGCGCTGCTCGGTTTCCTTGAGCTTTTCCTGCAGTGCGCGTTCCTTGGCGCGGAAGCGCGCTTCGGCGTCGCGCTGGATCGATTGCAGCGCCGTGAACGGGCGCTGCGAGAGGCCGCGTCCGCGCAGACCGATCAGCTCCGACGAGCCCAGCAGATTGTCGACCGCGTTGACGACGAAATCGCCGTTATAGGCGGCGGGCACGGCCACGCGCTGGCCGAAGAAATCCTGCGTCGTCACCCAGAAGCGATCGTCCAGCAGATCGGTATCGGCCACGACGATGGCGTTCAGATCGCTCTGGCTTTTAGCGAGATGCGCCGGCGCGTTTTCCGGCGCCTTCTCGCCTTCCGCCGGGGCGGGCCGTGCATCGAAGGCCGAGTTCACGGCGCCATGCAGGCGGGCGGCCAGCACGAAGCTTTCGCCCGACGGCTTGAAGTCCTGATAGAGCTGCACGGGATCGGGCTGCGTGCGCACCTTGTCCGCCTCGATCGCCTCGGAATCGGTCGAGCTGCGGATCAAGGGCTGGAAGCCGATCGCAGCACCTTCTTTCTTGGAAAGAATGCCGACCGACGCCGCCTGGATGATCGAGGCTTCGCTGAGCAGAATATCCGACTTGTCGAAATTCGTGTCGCGCAGCGTGAGCCACAGCACGTAATCGACCGCGCGCATGCGCCCTTCGGTGCCGGCGTTCACGCGCCGCGCCACCTGGCGGTCGCCGGCGAGCTTGCCCGGCGCCATTTCGATGCCCCACGCGTCGAAGATCTTCTTGAGGTCGGACCCGGTATTGCCGCCCATCGCCGCCGGACCGCCGCGCGCCGCGTCCGATTCCGCATGCGGATCGACGAACACGAGCAGGCGCCCGCCGCGCATCGCGAATTGGTCGATCGCGTAAAGCGTCGATTCCGGCAATTCCTTGGGGTGTACGAGCATCAGCACGCCGATATCGGCCGGGATCTCGGTCGCGTTGGGTTCGATCCCGCGCACTTCGAAGAATTGCGTCAGCTGCGAATAGACGGCCGAGGGCGGTGTCGGCCGCATCGAGCGGAATTCGCCCGCCATCGGGATCATCGTCATCAAACCGACGACCGGCTTCTTGGGCGTGGCGAGATTGTAGACGAGCTTGGTGAGGTCGTATTCGAGGAAACGCTCGCGATCGGGCTGGAAGAAGGCGATCGATTCTTCCTTGTCGGCGGTGTTCGATCCCGCGAGGCCGAAATAGACCGTCTCGCCCTGCTGGTTGAGCGGTACGGCCTGCAGGCCGAAGGCGACGGCGCGGTCTTCTTCGTCCGAGAAGGGCGGCGGGTCGATGATCTGGAGGCGCAATTTGCCGCGCGCGGCGTCGCGATATTCCTCGAGCATTTCGCGCACGCGCACCGCGTACACGCCGTAGGACGGAATCTCGCGGCCCAGACGCTCGGAATAATAGAAGCGCAGCGTCACGGGCTCGTCGATGCGGCCCAGGATCGCGCGCGTGCCCTGGCTCAGCGTGAACAGCTTGTCGGACGTCAGGTCCAGACGCAGGCCCTGAAGCAGCGGACCCGCGAGCGCGTTGATCGCGACGAACAGGATCGCGGCCAGCGCGATCCCCATGCCACCGAGTGCGGAACGGCCCATCTTCATTGCTCAGCCCGCCTTCTTGAGTTCGACCAGTGCCGCGTTCGCGAACAGGAACGCGGCGATCAGCGAGACGAAATAGACGAGATCGCGCAGATCGATGACGCCGCGCGAGATCGCCGAGAAATGCGCCATGAACGAGAAGCTGGCGATCGCGTCGACCACGGCTTGCGGCGCCCAGCCCGCGAAGAAAGCCAGCACCATCGTCGTGCCCGAAACGGTGAACACGAAGCACACGGCGGCGGCCACGACGAAGGCGATGACCTGGCTTTTGGTGATCGCGGAAACGCAAGCGCCGATGGCCAAATACCCGCCCGCCATCAACAGCGAACCGATATAGGACGCCGCGATGATGCCGTTATCGGGATTGCCCAGGATGTTGACCGTGATCCACATCGGGAAGGTCAGCACCAGCGCGATGGCGATGAACGCCCAGGCGGCGAGGAACTTGCCGACCACCGCTTCGCCGATCGAGATCGGCAGCGTCAGGAACAATTCGATCGTGCCGGAGCGGCGTTCCTCCGACCACAGGCGCATCGAAATCGCCGGGATCAGGAACAGATAGAGCCACGGGTGGAACGAGAAGAAGGCCTGAAGATCGGCCTGGCCGCGCTCGAAGAAATTGCCGAGATAGAAGGTGAAGACGCCGGCGAGGACCAGGAAGATCACCAGGAACACATAGGCGACCGGGGTGGCGAAATAGCCGCCGAGCTCGCGCTTCAGGATGAAAGCGATGTTGCGCATCGTCAGGCCGCCTTGTTGGTGATGTCGCGGAAGACTTCGTCGAGCCGGCCGCGTTCTTCGCGGATTTCGTCGATGCGAATGCCCGCTTCGCGCGCCATGCGGCCCAATTCGGCCAGCATCGGCACGCCGCCGCGCGGGAAGGCGGTCAGCATGACCAAGCCGCCCTCGCCCTCCACCGCTTCGAACGCGGCCACGGCGGGATGGTCGTTCCACAGCGCTTTGAGGCGCGGCACTTCCGCCGACGCGGTGACGACCGATACCGCGTAATGCCAGCGCGAACGTTTCTCCAGCGCTTCGGGCGTGCCGTCGGCCAGCACGCGGCCCTTGGCGATGACGATGGCGCGCGCGCAGATCGCGTCCACTTCCTCCAGGATATGCGTCGAAATGACGATCGCCTTCTCGGGCGCGATCTGGCGGATCAGTTCGCGCACCTCGTGTTTCTGGTTGGGGTCGAGACCGTCGGTCGGCTCGTCCAGGATCAGCACTTCCGGATCGTGCAGCAGCGTCTGGGCGAGACCCACGCGGCGCTTGAACCCTTTCGACAGCGTGTCGATCGGCTGATGCAGCACGCCCTTCAACTGGGCGCGCGCGACGGCGAGGTCGACGCGCTTGGCGCGCTCGGCCCCGTCGAAGCCGCGGATGGCGCCGACAAAGTCCAGAAACGCGGCGGGCGTCATGTCGGGATAGGCCGGCGCGCCCTCGGGCAAATAACCGATGCGCTTCTTGGCTTCGATCGGCTGGGCCTCGACATCGAACCCGCAAACCCGGGCGGTGCCCGCGGTGGGGGCGAGGAAGCCCGTGATCATCTTCATCGTCGTGGACTTGCCGGCCCCGTTGGGACCCAGGAAGCCCAAGACTTCGCCCTTGCGGACGGTGAAGGACACGTCCTCCACCGCGCGGATGGGTCCGAAATGCTTCTGGAGATTTTTGATTTCCAGCATCGTGCCGGCGGATGTGATCGAGGCGGACATGGTCGAGTTTATCCCGTTCCGAATTGTCCAATACGGCCGCAAACAATCGCGCGCGGCCGGCGAAGCGCTCCTCATTTAGGGGATTTGGCGGCGATTGCAAGCGCTTGGTGGTTTCCGCCCGTCCGGGTCGAAACAATTCGAGGCTTGGGCCGCGCACGACCTCCCCCGGCACGCGGTCCGACATGTTAGCCGGTGATTAAGGGGTTGTTAGGGCCGAGGACGCGTAGATGCACGATTACGCGCGGCAACGATCGCCAAGAGGCACGGAGTGCGAAAGAGACTCGCCATCAAGAACTTGCGTCGGCTACCGGCGGCGCTGATCGGCGTGCTGTTCGCGCTCGTTTTGGCGATGATTTGGGGATCGATCGCGGCGACGTTGATCGCGGATCGCGATCGTACCCTCGCCGACGCCCGCCAGGACCTGCGCAACAATCATCTGATGTTCAGCACGAAGGTGCTTGGCGAGTTCAGCGCGGCACTCAGCCGCGCGGCGGGGGTGGAGGCATGGCTCGCCCTCGCCTCGCGCTCGCCCCTTCCGCCGCAGCTCGACGAAATCCTCGACGTCCTGAAAATGATGGAGACGGCGTCGTTTCAACCGGCGGATATCCGGCTTATCGGCGCGGGCGGCGAAGGCGTTTCGCTGACCGGGGTACTGAACCCGTATGCCGACGTCAGCGACCGGGAATGGTTCCGGGGCGCCGTGGCGCTGGCGCCGGGGCAATTCTATGTCGGCGAAGCGATCCATACGCGCGACACCGGCCGCGAGGTCATCCCCATCGCGATCCGCGCGCACGAAAACGCTTACGGTGTCGCGCTGGTGGTCTCCGGCCTCGACCTCGAGAAACTGCGCGATACCGTCATCGGCGTGCTCGAGGCGGGCCAAAGCGATGCCGGCATCGTCCGCATCGACGGCACGGTTCTTTTCGACTCGCGCAGAATTCCGGGATACGCCGGCTCCCGCATCGCCGATTTCATTTTCAAGGACACGCCGAAAAGCGATCGATCGATCGCCGTCCTTGAGCATGCGAGCCTGGCCGAAAAGCTCCCGCGCCTAAGTGCCGCGACCGCGTTCGAACGCGTGCCCCTCGTCGTCTACACATCGCTGCTGATCGACGAGGTCCACCGGCGATGGTGGGCGCAGAGCCTGAGCACGCTCGCACTGGGCGGCGTGGCGACGCTGATCGTGCTGGCGCTGTCGATCTGGATTTTCGTGCTGCTGCGCCGGAACGAGCAGGACGCGGCGCGTATTTCCGAGGCCCTCGCCCAGACCGCGGCGCTAAGCCGCGCCAAATCCGATTTCATGGGCCGGATGAGCCACGAATTGCGCACGCCGCTCAACGCCATTCTCGGCTTCTCCGAGATGATGATCGATCCGCGTTTCGCCGCGATCGCCACGCGGCGCGGCGACTACGCGCGCGACATCCATCACAGCGGCAAGCATCTATTGGCGATGATCGACCAGATCTTGGAGGTTTCGAAGATCGGTTCGACCGGCGCGCCGCTGACGACGCGCCGCGTCGCCTTGCCCGATACGCTGCGCGACTGCGCCAAAGGCGTCGAATGCGCCGCCAAGGAAGCGCGCGTTCAAATCGACGTGGCGGTCGCGCAGGGTGCCGAATATCTCGACGCGGACCCCGCCCTGCTGCGTCAGATGATGCTCGGGCTGTTGTCCAACGCCGTCAAATTCAACCGGCCGGGCGGGCGCGTCGCGATCCATGCCGAGCGGACGCGGTCGGGACTCGACATTTCGGTCGCCGATACCGGCAAGGGCATTCCCGAAGCGATCCGCCCGCATCTGTTCGAGCCGTTCGGCTTCGGCGATTCGAACGTCGCCAACGACGATGCGCGCGGGCTTTGCTTGGGGCTCGCGATCGTCAAAATGCTGGTCGAGCGTCACGGCGGCACGATCGCCGTCGCCAGCGGCGATACCGGCACGGTCGCGACGCTATCCTTCCCCGCAGAACGCGTGCCGGCGCCGATCGAAAACGCCGCCTGAGCTTATTGCGACGCCGGGGCGGCCGGCGAACCCAGATCGGATTTCGGCTTGGCGCGGCGCGGCGATTTCTCCGGCGCCAGACGCGAATCGCGCAACGCCCCGGTCGCTTCCAGGATCGGGTAAGCGACCGACACCAGATGCGAATGGATGCGCTTAAGGTCGCGCAGCACGTCCAAGTGCAGCGAGCTCGTCTCGATCGTGTCGGGCACGCGGCTGCGCAGACGTTCGAGATGGGTTTGCGCCGCCGCGCGCTCGCGCTCGCGGAACTCGACCTTTTCGGCCAGCAGCTTGCGCGCCATCGCGACGTCGCCGTTCAAGAACACGGCCAGCGACAGGCGCAGCGTTTCGAGCAGATCGGCGTGAAGGGCCGCGATATCGGCGAAGCCTTTCTCGGAGAAATTCACGCGGTTCTTGATCTTCTTGACCGCGAGTTCGATCAGGTTCTTCTCGATGATGTCGCCCGCATGCTCCAGATTCGTCGCGTATTGCAGGATTTCCATCGAGCGGCGCGCATCGGCGTCGGACATCGCTTCGGGCTGGATGCGCAGAAGATAGGTCTTCACTTCCTCGCAGAGCCGGTCGATCGCGTCGTCGCGCGTCGCCACCGCTTCGGCGAGCTTGCGATCGTCGGTGCGGAAAGCGGTCAGCGTGTCGTGCAGCATCGCCTGAAGCTCGTCGCCCATGCGCAGCGTTTCGCGCGCGGCGGCCGATACGGCGAGTGCCGGCGACTCAAGAGCGGACTCGTCCAGATATTTGGGCTGGCCCGGCACTTCCGGCCCTTCGCGCTCCGCGATCAGCTTGTTGAGCAGGCCCGCGACGATGTTCACGAAAGGCAAGAACAACAGCGCCAACGCCAAATTGAACCCGGCGTGGAAATTGGCGATCTGGCGGCCGACATCGGTATCGATCGCGGCGAGCAGCGGCCCGATCTGCGCCAGGAACGGCAAGGCGAGCAGCACGCCGGTCGCCCGGAAGATCAGGTTCCCGATCGTCACGCGCCTTGCGCCCGCTTCGCCATTCCACGTGGCGATCAAAGCCGGCAACGCGCCGCCGAGATTGGCGCCGAGCACGCAAGCCAAGGCGAGTTGCGGCGGCAACAAGCCGACATCAGCGAGCGAAATCGCGAGCAGCACCATGGCGAGGCTGGAATGCACGAGCCAGGTGAGCAGCGCCATCAGCACGACCGCGAGGAAGCGTTCGCCCGCCAGCGCCGCGAGAACTTCATGGATGACTTGGGAGTCGCGCAGCGGATGCGTCGCCTCGACGATCAAGCGCAACGCCAACAGCATCAACGCGAGGCCGACGGTCGCACGGCCGAGATCGCGCCATTTGGTCGGCAGCGTGCTCATGAACACGAACACGCCGACGATCAGCAATACGGGCGACAACCAGCGCAGATCGAAGGACAGAAGCTGGGCGATCAGCGACGTGCCGACATCGGCCCCCAGCACGACGGCGAGCGCCACGCCGGTCGTCACGAGACCGCGGCTGGCGAAGGACGCCGTCATCAACGACGTCGCGGTCGAGCTTTGCAAAACGGCGGTGACACCCAGGCCGCAAGCGAAGGCGGACATCCGGTTCGACAACGCGTTCGACAGCCATTTGCGTAAGTCGCCGCCGAAAGCGCGCATCGCGCCCGTGCGGACCATGCGCAAGCCCCACAGGAGCAGCGCCACACCACCAGCCAAATGGATCAGAACGAGGGATGCGCCGATTTCAACTTCTCCTATTTCAGTAAAGAACGCTGGCCTGGCTTGCGTCGATCGAAAGCCCGACCGACGCGCCGACTTCGTAGACCCGGGAATCGCGGCGGTGAACCGTATCGACGGTGACGCGATGCGGCCCGACCCTTACGACATAACGGATATTGCCGCCCAGAAATTCGCGATGCTGGATCGTACCGGCGAGATTGCGCCCTTCGGCCGACAAAGTCACGTCATGCGGCCGGAAGGAAACGCAAGCTTTGCCGGGTTTGGGCACGGTTAGTCCGGCCAACGCGAAACCGTCGGCGCGGAAATTCCCGTCGGCGGAAAGATCGCCTTCGATCAGATTGGCCGTGCCGAGGAACGCGGCGACGAAGCGATTGGCGGGCCGGTCGTACAGCGCCATCGGCACGCCGAGCTGCTGGATGCGCCCGCCATCGAGCACCGCGATCCGGTCGGCGATGGCGTTCGCCTCCTCCTGATCGTGGGTCACGTAAATCGTGGTGAGGCCGAGCTTGCGCTGCAGCTCGCGGATTTCCTGGCGCATCTCGACGCGCAGCTTGGCGTCGAGATTCGACAAGGGCTCGTCGAGCAACAGCACGTCGGGCTCGATCACCAGCGTGCGCGCCACCGCCACGCGCTGCTGCTGGCCGCCGGAAAGCTGGGCGGGGCGACGTTCGCCGTAAGCCCCAAGGCCCACGAGATCGAGGGCGGCGGCCACGCGCTTGCCGATTTCGGCCTTGGGCACGTCGCGCCGCTCCAGCCCGAACGCCACGTTCTTGGCGACGGTCATATGCGGCCACAGCGCGTAGCTTTGGAATACCATGCCCACATTGCGCTTCCACGGCGGCACGTCGGTCACGTCGCGCCCATTGACGCGCACGGCCCCCGCATTGGGCACGCCGAACCCGGCGACGAGGCGCAACAGCGTCGTCTTGCCCGAACCCGACGGCCCCAGAAACGCGAAGAACTCGCCCTTCTCCACCCGCAAGGAAACGTCGTCGAGGATCTTGGTCGATCCGTAGCCGAACGAGACCCGATCGATTTCCACACCCGGCGCGCTCATGCCGCGACTCCTTCGCGGGCACGCCGCGCCCGATCGTTTTCCGCCACGCGATAGGCGGCCCATGTCGCGATCGCGACGACGACCACGGCGATCACGCCCAAAGCCGCCCCCGGCCCGCGACCGGCGGCGGATTGCATATAGACATAGATGCCGTAGGACAAAGGTGCCGACGCGTCGCGCGTCACCAGCAACAGCGTCGAGGCAAGCTCGACGGCCGCGGTCGCGAAGCTGGTCACGAAGCCCGCCAGAATGCCGCCCGCCATCAAGGGCACGACGATCTTGCGCATCACGACGGATTTGTCGCCGCCCAGGCATTCGGCGGCTTCTTCCAGGCTGCGATGAAGCTGCTGCAGCGCGGCGGTACAAGAGCGCAACGCGTAAGGCAAGCGGCGTACGGCATAGGCAATAGCGAGCATTACCCAGAACGTCGCCAGGCTTTCGCCCGAGAAGGGCAGCTTCACGTCGAAATAGACGCGCAAGATGCCGATCCCGAGCACGAGGCCGGGTACCGCCACCGCCGCCATCGCGATCTGATCGATCAATTGGCGGAACGGCAATTTCGTGCGCAGCACCAGATAGGCGATCATCGTGCCGAGCACCACGTCGATCAACGCCGCCACGCCGCAATAAAGCACCGTGTTCGCCATCATGCCGCCGGCGTCGCGGAACACGGTGATGTAATGCGCGAAGGTGAACGCGTCCGGGATCACCGAGAACGACCAGACGGTCGCGAGCGAGAGCATCAAAATGCCGAAATGCGGCGACAGCGCCAGGATCAACGCCACGGCGATGAAGGCATAGGCGCCGATCTTCTCCCACAAGCGCAACTCGCGCTTGGACAGGCCGCCGCCGCCGCGCTGCGTGGTCGCGAAATCGCGGTTCTTCAGGCTCAACAACGACAGCCACACCGCGACAACCGACAGAACGACCAGAATGGTCGAGATCACATAGCCCATCGGATCGGCGAGGCCGACCGAGGTGATGCGCAAGTATGCTTGCGGGGCCAGCATGTTGTTGACGTTGAGCAGCAAGGGTGTCGCCAGATCGTCGAACACCTTGGCGAAGACCAACGCGGCCCCGGCGATATAGCCCGGCATCGCCAGCGGAAAGACGATCCGCGAGAACAGCGTCCAGCCCGACGCGCCCAAATTCTGCGCCGATTCCTCCATCGCCGAATCGATATTGGCGAGCGAGGCGGAGAGGTTCAGCAGAATGAACGGGAAGTAATGCAGGCCTTGGACGAAGATCACGCCGTTGAGCCCTTCCATGAAGGGCAGGCGGAAGCCGAACCAATCCATCAGCAATAGATTGACCGATCCGTTGCGCCCGTAGACGAGCTGCATCGCCACGGCGCCGACGAAGGGCGGCATCACCAGCGGGATCACGCCCAGCGTTTGGATCAGGGCCGCCCCCTTGAAGCGGAAGCGCACGGTGAAATAGGCGAGCGGCACGGCGATGAGCGTCGCCACGACGACGGCCATCAGCGCCACGTAGACCGAGTTCCACGTCGCCTCGATCATCAGCGACGTGCGGAAGAAATCGGCGAAGTGGACGAGCGTCAGGCTTTGCCCATCCCAGAAGGCGACGAACACCACCGTCGCCACGGGCACGATCAGGAACGCGACCAGAAAGGCCGCGACCGTGCCCGCACAGATCAGGTGGAACGGCGTGGTTTCCCAACGCGCCAGCAACCCCACACGTCGAGGTGCTGGTAAAGTGATGCTCGCGTCGGCCACGCCGTTCCCCTTCATCCGTCCTTAGCGTGCGCGCGCCGCGTTGTCGGCGAGCGTTTTGGCTTGGGCGTAGTTCTGGCGCGCGAAGGCGTCCCAGCGTTCCTCGAACTCCGCCTGACGCGTCGCGACCGGGCGATCCGGACGCTTTTCCTGGAACGCGCCGGCGATCGCGGGATCGCTCGCCTCTTTCTCCGTGATCGGCACGGATGTGGCGAGCTTGCGCGCTTCGGCGAGCAAGCGCTTGCCTTCGGCGCTGTTGGACCGCGCCACCGCCGCTTCGGCCGCATGGATCGCCTTCCACGCCTCGGTCAGCTCCTTCAAACGGAAAGTGACGATGCGGTCATAGAGTGAGTTCACCAGCTCGTAGCGCCCTTCCGACAAATCGCCGTCGAACACGACGCGGCGGCCGAGATTGGGATCGGTGAACGGGTTGGGATAGCCGGCGGGCGCCTTGGCATAGCTCGCCGGGCGCACGGGCAGACGCTGGATCTTCGGATCGAGCAGCACGGCCTGCCCGTCTTCCGACAGCAGGAAGTCGACGAAGGCTTGCGCCGCGCGAAGGTTCTTGGCGCCCGCGACGATGCCGATATTGGCGGGCACGATCGTCGTTACGGTCGGGTAGACGAATTCGACCGGGAAGCCCGACGCCTTGGCCGACAGGCCGAAGAAGTCGATGACGATGCCGATGCCGTATTGGCCGGAGTTCACCGCATCGGGCACGCCGAAGCTGCGGTCGGAGACGGAGGCGAAATTGCCGCCGATCTCCAGCATCGAGGCCCAGCCTTTATCCCAGCCTTCGCCTTGCAGGATGGTTTCGACGGTGAGATGCGTGGTGCCCGAGCGCGAGGGCGCTGAAATGCCGACATGGCCGAAATAGATCGGCTTTTTCAGATCGTCCCATTCCTTGGGGGCCGGCAGGTTGTTCGCACGCAGATAACGCGTGTTGTACATGATGCCGTAGCCCGACGCGGCGAAGCCGAAATAGAAGCCTTGCGGGTCGTGCGTGGGCGAGGAACCGACCTTCGGCGCGACGCCTTCGGATTTCGGTTCGTATTTCTGCAGCAGATTGCCCTTCTTCAGCACTTCGAACGCGTCGGGGGCGGAAGCCCACATCATGTCGGGCGGGTTGGACCGCGTTTCGCGGATGAACGCCACACCGGCGGTCGTGGAGCGGTTCTGAATCTCCACTTTCGTGCCGGGATATTTCTTCTGAAACGCGTCGACGAAGGGCGTGGTCACGTCGCGCGAGAACGACGTGACGATCGTCACGCGATCTTCCAGGGCTTGCGCCGCCGCGACGCCGCTCACCGCGATCAACGCGGCCAATGAAATCGAAGCCAATTTCAACATTATGGGTTCCTCCGGGGGTCGGGGATGCGTGGGATCGACAATCGCATCCCGCGATCGTTTCGATTCGGCCCGCGGGTCTTCCCGCTTTGAAACGAATCTGTCATTAAACTGTCACCAGATGCGGTGCGTTTCAACCGAAACCGGCGCCGCCAAAAGGGGGAAACGCATGAAACGCTTCGCAAGTTTGGCGGGCGCATTCGCGCTCGTAACGCTGGCCGCAACGCCGGCCCCGGTCCAAGCGCAGGGCCAGATCGTCGTCTACTGCTCCGTGCTCCAGGATTGGTGCACGCTGATGTCCCAGGAATTCGAGCGGCGCACCGGCATTCGCGTGTCAATGACGCAGAAGGGCTCGGGCGAAACGCTCGCCCAATTGCGCGCCGAAGCGCAGAACCCGCGCGCCGATATGTGGTGGGGCGGGACGGGCGATCCGCATTTGCAAGCGGCCGAAGCCAATCTGACGGCCGAATATCGCTCGCCCAAGCTCGGCGAGTTGCAGCCTTGGGCGCGCCGCCAGGCCGAGCAATCGAATTATCGCACCGTCGGCATCTATGCGGGCGTGCTCGGCTTCGCGTGGAACACGCAGGAATTGGCGCGCAAGGGCATTCAGCCGCCGCGCTGCTGGCGCGATGCCGCCGATGCGCGCTTCAAGAACGAAGTGCAGATTTCGAACCCCACCTCGTCGGGCACGGCCTATACGGCACTCGCCACACTCGTGCAGGTGATGGGCGAGGACCCGGCTTTCGCGTTTCTGCGCGCCCTCCATACCAACGTGAACCAATACACGCGTTCGGGCCCCGCCCCGGCGCGTAACGTCGCGCGCGGCGAAACCTTGGTCGGCATCATGTTCCTGCACGATGCGGTGGCCGAAGCGGTGGAAGGCGCCCCCGTCGCGGTCGCCGCCCCGTGCGAGGGCACGGGCTACGAAATCGGCTCGATGTCGATCGTGCGCGGGGCGCGCAACATGGCGCAGGCGCGCGCTTGGTACGAATTCGCCCTCGACCCGGAAATCCAGATGCTGGGCGCCAAGGCGAAAAGCTATCAGACGCCCTCGCACAGCAAGGCGAGCCCGCCGCCCCAGGCCCCGCGCCTGGAGGATACGAAGCTGATCGACTACGACTTCGCCAAATACGGGGCGACGGCCGAGCGCACGCGTTTGATCCAGCGCTGGGAAAGCCAAGTCGGCAATCAGCCGCGCTGAACGTGCGATAACGGACGAGGACCACCCCACACTTGGGGTGGTCCTTCGCAACTTGCCGATTTTGCGATAGAATCGGCATTGTCCATGTCCCAGAAAGTCATCGACGATTACCGCACGCTGACCGGCCACGAGAAGGCCGCGATCCTGCTGCTCGCCGTGGGCGAGGAGACGGCGTCGAAGATGTTCGCCGTGATGGACGACGAGGAGATCAAGGATCTCTCCGTCGTCATGGCGAATCTCGGCTCGGTCCATGCCTCGGTGATCGAGCGTTTGATCGTCGATTTCGCCGACCAGATGGGCCAAGGCGGCGCGCTCGCCGGCACGATGGAGGGCACGGAGCGGTTCCTCGGCAAGGTGCTGGGCAAACGCGCCGACGGCATTCTCGACGATATTCGCGGGCCCGCGGGCCGCACGGTTTGGGACAAGCTCGGCTACGTTCCCGAAACGACGCTCGCCAATTACCTCAAGAACGAATATCCGCAAACGGCGGCGGTCGTGCTGTCGCGCGTGCGCCCCGACCACGCCGCCAAGGTGATCTCGGCCTTGCCCGACGGTTTCGCGATGGAAGTCGTGATGCGCATGCTGCGGCTCGACACCGTGCCGCGCGAAGTGCTCGACGATGTCGAGCGCATCCTGCGCAACGAGTTCATGGCCAATCTCGGCAAGAACACAACCAAAAACCGGCACGAGGAAATCGCCGAGATCTTCAACGCGCTCGACGCGACGACGGAGAAACGCTTCCTGCAATCGCTGGAGGAGCGCAACCCCGAAGCCGCGATCAAAGTGCGCGAGAGCATGTTCAAGTTCGAGGATTTGCTGCGCCTCGATCCCGCCGGCATCCAGACGCTGCTGCGCTCCGTCGACAAAAGCAAACTGGGCTTGGCGCTGAAGGGCGCTTCGGAAGCCCTGCGCGATCTGTTCCTGTCCAACATGTCGGAGCGTGCCGGCAAAATGCTGCGCGACGACATGGAACAGATGGGCCCGGTGCGCGTGAAGGACGTGTCCGAAGCGCAGTCCTCGGTCGTCGAAACCGCCAAGGACCTCGCCGCGCGCGAGGAAATCAACCTGTCGCGCAAAGGCGGCAGCGACGACGAATTGATTTACTGAAATTCAAACCCGTCGCCCCGGACAAGCCGGCGCGTCGGCGACGGCGCGATCCGGGGTCTTGGCCAGGATGACGATCAGCTTGTCTTCGGACCCGCGATGGCGCGCAGCAATTTCTTCGCGTCGTCGGAATCCCAATGCGCCATGCCTTCCAGGCGGCCGGCGTCGCGGCCCTGGCGATCGATGATGATCGTCGTCGGCAAGCCGCGCAGACCGAAAGCGCGCATCGAAGTGCCCGGCGGATCGAGATAGACGGGCAGATTCTTGAGCGCGTTCACCTCGAAAAACGGCGCGACCTGACGCATCCCGCCGCGATCGACGGAGATGGCGACGACCTCGATCCCCTCGCCCGCCATACTCGCGTGCAGCTTGTCGAGGGCGGGCATTTCCTCGACGCAGGGCGCGCACCAAGTCGCCCAGTAATTCAAGACCAGCGCCCGGCCTTTGAAATCGGCCAGCGTCAATTCCTTGCCGTCGGCTGATTTGAAACTGATCGCGGGGGGCGCTTCGGGCGGCGTGCGCGGCACGAAGGCGCCCAGGCTGCCCTTGAACGGGGGAATTTGGGCGAAAACGCTTGAACCCGAGGCCGAAAGCGCTAGGGTCGCGCCCGCCCCGGCCGCCCGTAAAACATGTCGCCGGGAGAACCGCATAATCCGAATATAGGCCGCCATGTCCGACACTTCCAGACGCGCCAAGAAGCCCGAAGCCAACCCGATGTGGGGTGGGCGTTTCGGCGTGGCGCCCGACGCGATCATGCAGAAGATCAACGCGTCGATCGACGTCGACAAGCGCCTCTACGCCGAAGATATCGCGGGATCGAAGGCGCATGCGCGCATGCTGGCCAAAGCGAAGATCCTGACCGCGAAGGACGCGGCCAAGATCGTCGAAGGCCTCGACAAGGTGCGCGTCGAGATCGAGACCGGGCGCTTCACCTTCAAGACCGAGCTCGAAGACATCCACATGAACGTGGAAAGCCGGCTCGCGGAAATCATCGGCGAGCCCGCCAAGCGTTTGCACACCGGGCGCAGCCGCAACGACCAAGTTGCGACCGATTTCCGCCTCTGGGTGCGCGGCGCTTGCGACCGCGCGGAACTCGCCTTGCGCGAATTCCAGCGCGCGTTGCTCGACAAGGCGCAAGCCCATGCCGGCACGATCATGCCGGGCTTCACCCATTTGCAGCCCGCCCAGCCGGTGACCTTCGGCCATCATTTGATGGCCTATGTCGAAATGGCCGGGCGCGATCGCGGCCGCTTCGCCGACGCACGCCGGCGCATGAACGAATCGCCCTTGGGCGCGGCGGCGTTGGCCGGCACGTCCTTTCCGATCGACCGGCATTTCACGGCCGAAGCCTTGGGCTTCGATCGGCCGACCGCGAACTCGCTCGACTCCGTCTCGGATCGCGACTTCGCGCTCGAATTCCTGTCGGCGGCGGCGATTACGTCGATGCATCTGTCGCGCCTCGCCGAAGAACTCGTGATCTGGTGCGGGCCGCAATTCGGCTTCGTGCGCCTGTCGGATGCGTGGAGTACCGGCAGCTCGATCATGCCGCAGAAGCGCAACCCGGACGCGGCCGAGCTGGTGCGCGCCACGTCGGGCCGCATGATCGGCTCGCTGATCGGCCTGTTCACCGTGATGAAGGGCCTGCCGCTGACCTATTCGAAGGACATGCAGGAGGATAAGGCGCGCAGCTTCGCCGCCGCCGACGCGCTGATGCTGTCCGTCGCCGCGATGACCGGCATGATCGACGATCTGACCGTCAACGAAGCGCGCATGAAGGCGAGCGCTTCGGCCGGCTACACCACCGCGACCGATCTCGCCGATTGGCTGGTGCGCGAATTGGGGATGCCGTTCCGCGAAGCCCATCACGTGACGGGGCGCATCGTGCGCCGGGCGGAGGAATTGGGCATCGATATTTCCGAATTGCCGCTCGCCGACATGCAAGCCGTCGAGAAACGCATCGACAAGCGCGTGTTCAAGGTGCTGGGCGTGGAGAATTCCGTCGCCAGCCGCACGAGCTTCGGCGGCACGGCCCCCGCCAATGTGCGCAAGGCCGTAACTGCGGCACGCAAGCGCTATCTTTGATATAAGCGGTTCACGATGACGACCGAACTTCCCCCGATCCCGCGCCGCTTGCTGCTGGCGCTGGCCTTCGCCGCCCCGCTCGCCGCGTGCGGGCGCAAGGGCGATCCCGAACCGCCGATGGGTGCGGATACGCGCTATCCGCGCCAATATCCCGCACGCTCGCCCCGCCAGCAGGAACAGCGCCGGCAGGAGCAAGAACAAGAACAGCAGCAACAACAGCCGCAGCGGACCCCATGACCATCGGCTTCCACACCAAGAACGGCGTTCTGCATTGCGACGGCGTTTCGCTGGAGCGCATCGCGCGCGACCATGGCACGCCCGCCTGGGTCTATAGCCAGGCGTTGCTCGAATCGCGCTTGCGCGAATTCCAGAAAGCCTTCGCCAAGCTCGATCCGACGATCTGCTACGCGCTGAAAGCCAACTCCAACCAAGCGGTGATCGCGACCTTCGCCGCGATGGGCGCGGGGGCGGACATCGTTTCTGCGGGCGAGTTGGTGCGCGCACTTTCGGCGGGCGTGCCCGCGTCGAAGATCGTGTTCGCGGGCGTGGGCAAGACCGAGGACGAGATGGCCCTGGCGCTCGACGCCGGCGTGCTGCAGTTCAACGTGGAATCCGAGCCCGAGCTTGAAGCGCTGGCGCGTGTGGCCAAGAAGCGCGGCCAAGTGGCGCCCGTGGCGCTGCGCGTCAATCCCGATGTCGACGCCAAGACGCATCGCAAGATCACGACGGGCAAGAGCGAGAACAAATTCGGCGTCGAGATCGCGCATGCGCGCCAGATCGCGCTGGCCGCGCGCAAATTGAAGTCGGTGCGCATCGAAGCGCTATCGACGCATATCGGCAGCCAGATCACCGACGTGTCGCCCTATCGCGCGGCCTTCGCGCGCGTCGCGGCGTTGGGCAAGGAATTGCGCGAAGCGGGCGTGCCCATGGCGCGGCTCGATTTCGGCGGCGGCCTGGGCGTGGTCTACCAAAACGAATCGCCGCCCGATCTCGCCGCCTATGCGCGCGCCGTTCACGCGGCGATCGACAAGACCGGCTTCGGCCTGGTGCTGGAACCCGGCCGCTGGCTGGTCGCCGATGCGGGCGTGCTGCTCGCGCGCGTGATCTACGTGAAGAAGGGCTCGGCGAAAAACTTCGCGATCGTCGACGCGGCGATGAACGATCTGATCCGCCCCACGCTTTACGAAGCGTGGATGGCGATCGAACCCTTACGCCCGCGCAAAGGGGCGAAGCGCGTTTACGACGTCGTCGGCCCGATCTGCGAATCCGGTGATTATCTCGCGCAGGCGCGTAAAATCGCGCCCCTCGAAGCGGGCGATTTGGTCGCCGTGCGACAAGCCGGCGCTTACGGCGCGGTGATGTCCTCGGCCTATAATTCCCGGCCGCTGGCCCCGGAATTGCTGGTCAATAAGGGCAAAGTGGCGGTCGTGCGGCCGCGCCAAAGCGTCGAGTCGCTGATCGGACTGGATCGCTTGGCCCCTTGGCAGCGCCAAAAGCCGAGCCCGTACTTGGACTAAGGCGTTTTCGGGGCGTAACAAACCGCGCGATTGCACGATGCACCTGAAGGGGTAGACTTGTCTTCCCCCTGGACCGGTGGAGTGTGATTTGCGCGACCCGCGTTCGAATATTCCCGGCCTCGCCGGCCGTCTGACGCTTGCGCGCTTCGCCCTGTTGTGGGAGCGCGCGGTGCCCGCCTTGTGGCCGGCCGCGACCGTGGCCACCGCCTTCATCCTTGTCGTGTTGTTCGATCTGCTGCCGCGCCTGCACGTGGCACTGCATTGGACCGCGCTGGCCGCCTTCGCCGCCGCGTTCACCGCCGCGATTTGGTACGCGCGCAAAGCGCTGCTGCTGCCCGACGCGCAAGCCGGTCAGCGCCGGTTGGAAACCGCCAGCGGTTTCGCCCATCGCCCGCTGCAAGCGTTGGGCGACAAGCCCGCCGGCACGCCCGATTCCGCGCAAACCAAATTGTGGGACGCGCATCGCCGCCGCTTGCTCGCGGCATTGGCGAAGGTGCGCGTCGGCTGGCCCAAGCCCGGCATGCCCGCGCGCGATCCGTTGGCGCTGCGCGTCAGTTTGATTCTGCTGCTCGTCGTCGGCGTGGGCGTGGGCGGCGATCGCGCGGGCGCGCGTTTCGCGCGTGCACTTTCGCCGGGCGTGGATACGCCCGCGATTCCGCCGGGTGCGTTGGATCTGTGGATCACGCCGCCCGCTTATACCGGCCTGCCGCCGGTTATCCCGCGTCACGACACGACGGAAATCGCCGTCCCCGTCGGCAGCCAATTGATCGCGCAAGTCACCGGCGGCGCTACGACGCCGCGTTTGACCGTCGATGCGCGTCACGCCCCCTTCGCACCCGTCGAAACCTCGGTCACCGGCAACAATGGCCAGCGCCTGCAAAGCTGGCGCGCCGGCGCCGAGCTCGTCGATGGGCAATTGCTGGCGATCGATCAGGGCCATGCGTCGCTGGGCGCTTGGAAGCTGCGCTTGATCCCCGATGCCGCACCGACGGTCGAATTCCCGCAAGCCCCGCAACGCACACGCCGCGCGGCGTTGAAGCTCGACTACCTCGCCAAGGACGATTACGGCATCGCGGGCGTCGTGGCCGAAATCCGCCGCCCGAATGTCGAAGGGCCGGGCGCGCCGATCGATTTGAATTTGCCGCTGCCGGGGCCGCGCTTGAAAGAAGCGACGGCGTCGAGCTTCCATGATCTTTCCGCCCATCCCTGGGCCGGGTTGCCGGTGAAGGTGACTTTGCGCGCGACCGACGTCGCGGGCCAGACCGGCGCTTCGGAAACCATCGACCTCGTGATGCCCGAACGGACCTTCGAGCATCCGGTCGCGCGCGCCATCGTCGAACAGCGCAAGCTGCTGGTGGCCGACATGTCGCGCCGCGCGTTGATCGCGCGCGCCATCGCCGCGATCGGCGCCAACACGCCGCAATATTCGGACGACACGGTCGTGTTCCTGGGCCTGCGCACCGCCGCCCAGCGCCTGATCGCCAAGGATGCGACACCGGCGGTCGTCGACGAAATGCAGAACCTGCTGTGGGACGTCGCCTTGCGCATCGAAGACGGGCGCTTGTCGTCGGCCGAGCGCGAGTTGCGCGCGATCCAGCAGCGTTTGCAGGACGCGCTCGCCCAGAACGCGCCCGACGCCGAAATCGAAAAGCTGATGCAGGAATTGCAGCAGGCGATCGATCGCTATTTGCAGGCGATGATCGAAAACGCGATGCGCAATCCCGAACAGGCGCAGCGCCGCGATCCGAACGCCGACCGCAGCCAGCGTTTGGAACGTCAGGATCTTCAGCGTCTGCTCGACCAAGCCCGCCAGTTGGCGCGCACGGGGGCCCGCGACGCGGCGCGCGATCTTCTGTCGCGCTTGCAGGAGATGCTGGAAAACCTGCGCACGATGCAGGCCCAGCGCGGCGAAAACCAGCAGGGCCAGCAAGGCCAGCCGGGCGATTCCGGCGCGCAGGAAATGATGCGCAGCTTGCAGGAGCTGATGCAGCGCCAGCAGCAACTGACCGACCGCACCTTCCGCCGCTCGCAGCAGAACCGTCCCGGCCAGTTCCGCCCCGGCCAGCAGGGCCAGCAGGGTCAACGCGGCCAACAGGGGCAACAAGGCCAGCAGGGTCAACAGGGCCAGCAAGGCGACGGGGACGGCGAAGGCGACGCCGGCGAACAGGATTCGCTGCGCGGCGCGCTGGGCGACATGATGCGCCAATTCGGCGAAATGATGGGCCAGGTTCCCGACGGCTTCGGTCAGGCCGAAGGATCGATGCGCGATTCGGGCGATCAACTCCGCCGCGGCCAGCCGGGCCGCGCCCTACGCCCGCAAATGGAAGCGCTCGATCAGCTGCGCGCCGGGGCGCGCGAAGCGATGCGCCAGATGATGGAGCGCTTCGGCCAGCAGCAAGGTCAAGGCCAGGGCGAAGGCCAAGGCGAAGACGCGTTCGGCGACCAACAGGCCAGCGAACGCGATCCGGCGGGCCGCGATCTCGACGGCAATAACGGCACGATGACCGACGCGTTCCAGCGCATTCCGGGTTTGGGCGAAGGGCAGGTCATGCGCTCGCAGGAAATCCTGGACGAACTGATCCGCCGCCTGGGTGAGCGTGCGCGGCCCGAAGGCGAACGCGATTATCTGGAACGCCTGCTGCGCCGGTTCTAGAAAAGCTCCGCCAGCCAGGACGGCAGCGCGAAGCCCGCCCCCGGGCGGTCGTGCAGCGTGATCACCAGGTTCTGTGCCGCCGCCGGCGGATTCTCGAACACCACCGTGAACGCCGTCTCCTCGCCCGATTCGAGCGACTTGGCGTCGAGCATCAGATCGCGATCGGCGACCGAGGCGCCCTTCTCGTCGATCAGCGAGACGCGCAAGACCGGCACGGCCAGCGACGAGGCCGACGCGTTGCGCAGCTTGCCGCTGACCTCCATCGTCGGCGTACCGGCCGACGAACCGCGCACCGGCGGCTGAACCGTGACGGTTAGCCCCGCCCCGGGGGCGGGCACGTCCAAACGGAACGCTTGGAAGATCGGCCGCGATTGCGGGAATGCGGCGACCACGTCGGCGCGCATCTGGACCGCCAAGCCCAAGCCGACGATCGTGACCAGCAGCAGGATCCAGCCGATCGCTGCAGCGATCGAACGCTTGGGCGCTTCCGGCGGCTTGGGGCGCGGGCCCCGGCGGCGCGGCATGTCGTCGGCGGGCTCGACGCTCTCGGCGACAGTCTCGGCCAAAGCCTCCAGCGACGGCGCTTCCTCGACCGGCGGGGCCAAATCGGGTTCGGGCGCAGGGCTCGCCGCCGGCGGCGGCGGGGGTGGCGGCGCCATGCGCGGCGGCGGCGGGGGCGGCGGCGCGAAGCTCGGCGCCATCTCCTCCTGCGCGATATCCAAAAGGCCGCGCCCGGCGGAACGCGCGGGTGCGGCGGCGGCGGCCGGCATGGCCGCCCCCGGCTCGTCCTTCCTCAGGCGCTTTTCGGTGCGCGGAAAGCGGTGATTGACCTCGAGAATCGCCTGGCGCGGCTTCTGAACCCAGCTATGGCCGCAATTGCCGCAACGCACATAGCGTCCGCCGGCCCCTAACGCGTCTTCGGGCACGCGGAATCGCGACGAACATTCTGGGCAGGCGACGATCATGCGGGACGTGCCGTAAGCGACTCCCAAAGGCGGAAACGCGAGAAACCCGAGACGTTTATAGGGGGCCCGGGGCGGACCCGGCAAGCTTGCCGGGAGCAAGCGCCGCGTGCCAGGATTCGGGCGATCTGCGAGGCGCGGCCGTCCGTGCCGAATTCCGGAAGGGTGCGGGACGGTATGGTGAGCTTCGAACGCGTCGGTTTGCGCTATGGGCTGGGGCCCGAAATCCTGCGCGATATCAGCTTTTCCCTGGCCCCGGGCAGCCTGCATTTCCTGACGGGCGCGTCGGGTGCGGGCAAATCCTCGCTGCTGTCGCTGCTGTACCTTGCCCGCAAGCCTTCTCGGGGCACCGTCAAGCTGTTCGGCGAGGACGTGACCGCCATCGCGCGCCGCGACCTGCCGCCCTTGCGCCGCCAGATCGGCGTGGTGTTCCAGGATTTCCGCCTGCTCGACCATTTGCCGGTGATCGACAACGTCGCTTTGCCCTTGCGCGTGCAGGGCATCGCCGATTCGCAGGTGCGCGAACACGCGGCCGAGCTGCTGGCCTGGGTGGGCCTCGGCGATCACCTCAACGCCCTGCCGCCCACCTTGTCGGGCGGGCAGAAACAGCGCGTGGCGATCGCGCGCGCGGTGATCGGAAGGCCGCGTCTGCTGATCGCCGACGAGCCCACCGGCAATGTCGACGACCGGATCGCGGTGCGCCTGATGCGGCTGTTCGACGAACTCAACCGCCTGGGCACGACGATCGTCATCGCGACCCACAATATGCAGTTGGTGAACGAATCCCGGCATCCGGAGCTGCGCTTGGACGGCGGCGCGCTTTATCAAACGCGCAAAGGTGCCGCGTGAAGGGACCCGGTTCGGAGTTGAAGGGTTCGGAACTCGGGCTCGAGCGCGACCGCGAGCGGCGCTGGATCGCGGGCGTGATCGGCACGCTGTCGCTGCTCGCGGCCCTCGCCTTGGGTCTGGCGCTTGCCTTGTCGTCGGCCGGATCGAAATGGCGCGCAGATTTCGAAGGGATCGCGACGATCGAGATTCCCGCGACCCCCGATCCCGCGCGCCAAGCCCAGCAATTGCGCGACGTGCTGGATATTCTGCGCCTCGATCCCGCGATCGAAACCGCCCAAGCCCTGCCGCGCGAACGCGCCGAAGCATTGCTTAGCCCCTGGCTGGGGGCGGAAAACGTGCGCGCTTTGCCCTTGCCCACGTTGGTCGATGCGCGGCTGAAAAAGGGCGTCGTTTTCGACGCCGGCGCTTTGGAATCGACGATCAAGACCGCCGCGCCCGGCGCGCAGGTCGATGATCACGCGCGCTGGCTGGGCGGGTTCCTGGCCGTGGCGCGCGCGGCGGGGATCGTGGCGCTGGTCGTCGTCGTCGCCGTCGGCATCGCGGCGGCGGGCGCCGTCGGATTCGCGACACGCGCGGGATTGGCCATGCATCGCGAGGCGGTCGACATCCTGCATCTGGTGGGGGCGGAAGATCGCTACATCGCACGCCAATTCGCGCGGGCGGCGCTGCGCTTGGCCTTCGTCGGCTCCGCGATCGGCACGGGCGCGGGGGCCGGCGTGCTGGCCGGCGCCTATATGCTGGCGACCGCGACCGGCGCGCTCGCCTTTCCGCTGCCCACGCTCGACCCGCTGGGCTGGGCGATTTTGGCCGCCGTCCCCCTGGCGGCGACGCTGGTCGCGGCGATTTCCGCCTATGCGACCGTGATGCGGGCTTTAGCGCGGATCGTGTAGAGATACACCCGATGAAACTCGTCCTGCTCGATCGCGATGGCGTGCTGAACGAAGACCGCCCGGATTACGTCAAGAATCCGGGCGAGCTCGTGATGCTGCCGGGGGCCGCCAAGGCGGTCGCGCGGTTGAACGCGGCCGGTTTCACCGTCGCGATCTGCACCAACCAAGCCGGCATCGCGAAGGGGATTTTCGACGAAGCGATGCTGGCCCGCATCCACGCCAAATTGCGCGACGAGCTCGCACGCGAGGGCGCGTCGCTCGACGCGATCTTCCATTGCCCGGACGCGCATGCCTCGCCACGGCGCAAGCCCGAGCCCGGCATGCTGCTCGACGCGATCCGCCAATTTCGCGCGGAGGCGGCGCAAACGCCCTTCGTCGGCGACAATCTGCGCGATTTGCAAGCGGCGACGAAAGCCGGCTGCCCGCGCCATCTGGTGCGCACGGGCCATGGCGCCAAAATCCAGGCGGCGGGGATTCCGGCGGAGGTGCTGCCGGTGCGCGTGCACGCCGATCTTGCCGCCGCCGTCGACGCGCTTTTGGGAACGACGCCATGAAACGCGGGCGCGGCGGGCCTTTCGCGTGGATCTTCCTGCTGCTGGTGGCGGGGGCGCTCACCTATGCCGGCGGGCTGGTCTGGTTCGCGCAGACGATCGACCGCGCCCCCAGTCTCGACACCGGGGATGCGACCGACGCGATCGTGGTGCTGACCGGCGGGCCGTTGCGCCTGCGCGAAGGTCTGCATCTGCTCGCCGCCGGCCGCGGGAAGAAATTGCTCGTCTCCGGTGTTTATCGGGGCGTGGAGGTGCAGGAATTGCTGCGGATCACGCGCCAATCGCCGCGCGAGGTCGAATGCTGCGTCGAGCTTGGCTACGCCGCCGATTCGACCTTGGGCAATGCGCGCGAATCCGCCGCGTGGATGGAGCGCGAGGGCTTCGCGTCCTTGCGGCTCGTCACCGCGAATTACCATATGCGCCGTTCGCTGCTGGAATTCCGCCGCGCGATGCCCGACGCCAAGATCGTGGCACACCCGGTGTTTCCCGACGGTTTCCGCATCGACGCGTGGTGGCGCTGGCCCGGCACCTTCGCGCTGGTTCAGGGCGAGTATCACAAATATCTGGGCGCGTTGATCCGGCCTTATATGCCGGTTCCGCCGCCCGACACCGACCTCGCCCCCGGGGAAATTCCGTGATCGCGTTTCTTCGTTCGTTGACCTTCAATATCTGGTTCTTCAGTGTCACCGCACTGGCGCTGATCGCGTCGCTGCCGCTGTTCCTGTTGCCGCGCGTTTGCGTCTATTTCCTTGCGCGCGGCTGGGCGTGGCTCGTCTGCCTGGGTTTGCGCGTGTTCGTGGGCGCGAGGATCGAGTTGCGCGGCCAGGTCGAATTGCTGCGCGAACCGGTCCTGATCGTGTCCAAACATCAATCGGCGTGGGACACGCTCTATTTCTATCTCGTCTGCCCCGACCCGACCTACGTGATGAAAAAAGAGCTGCTGCGCGTGCCGATCTATGGCTGGCTCGCGATCAAGCAGAAGATGATTCGCGTCGATCGAAAGGGCGGCGCCAAGGCGCTGAAGCGCATGATCGACGGGGCGATGGCGGCGGTCGCCGACCGGCGCCAGATCATCATCTTCCCGCAAGGAACGCGGGTGAAGCCCGGCGCATCGACCGCGGATTATCCTTATCAGCCGGGCACGGCCGGGCTTTACGCCAAGCTCGGCATACCTTGCGTGCTGGTGGCGTTGAACTCGGGCCAAATCTGGGGCCGGCGCAGCTTCTACAAACACCCCGGCACGATCTATGTCGACGTGCTGGGCGTCATTCCGCCCGGCATGCCGCGCGCGGCCTTCATGCGCGAGATCGAAACGCGCATCGAAGCCGCCACCGCGAAATTGGAAGCGGAGAATACAGAATCAGCGGGGCGCAAGTGAACCCCGCCGCCCTGCGCAGCTGGCGCTTGGGGGCGGGTTTCGTGCTGTTCGCTTACGTCGCCACGCATCTCGTCAACCACGCGACGATGTTGATCTCGCTGGCGGCGGCGGAAGCCTTCGCGACGCCGGTTTTCGTATTTCTGCGCTCGCCGCCCGGCTCGCTGCTGCTCTACGGCGCGTTGGCCTTGCACGCCTTCCTGGGGCTCTACGCGCTGGCGATGCGCGAATCCTGGCGCGGCATCAAACCCGCCGAAGTGCTGCAATTGCTGCTCGGCATCTTGATCGTTCCGCTGATGGCGGGCCACGTGACACTGGTGCGCACCGGTACCGAGCTTTACGGCTACCTGCCCTTCCACACGGCGGTCGTCGGCAATGCGGTGCTCAATCCCGGCGTGGCGACCGATCTTGCCATCGGCCTTTGCGTCGTGTGGTTCCATGGCTGCATCGGCATGGCGCATTGGCTGCGCTTGAAGCCCTTCTATCCCCATTGGCGCGCGACGCTGGCCTGCGTCGCGATCCTGTTGCCGATCCTCGCGTTGCTGGGGCTCGTCACGGGCTCGCGCGAAGCCGAAGCGCTGCTTGCCGAGCCATCGTTCCGCGCGCGTTTCGACGGCGAATACAACATCCCGCGCGGCGAGGCCTATATGGCGCTGACCGCGCGCGCGGCACAAACCGAACGTTTCTGGTGGATCGCCATAATTTTCGCGGGCGCGATCGGTCTGCTGCGCGGCCAGATGAAGCGCATGCGCGCAGGCATCGCCATCGTCTATCCCGACGGGCGAACGTTGCGCGTCGCCCCCGGCCTGTCGCTGCTAGGCGCGTCGCGCGTCAACAACGTGCCGCATGCCAGTGTGTGCGGCGGGCGCGGGCGCTGCTCCACCTGCCGCGTGCGCATCGTCGCCGGGGCCGCCGATCTCACCCCGGCCGCCCCGGCCGAACGCAAAGTGCTGGCGCGCGTCGGCGCCGATCCCGACGGTGCGGACGGCATGGCGATCGTGCGCCTTGCGTGCCAAGCCTTCGTCACCGGCAAGGGGCCGATTTCGATCGTGCCGCTGCTGCCCGCCTATGCCGGCCCCGCGACGGCGCGCGGCGGCGACGGTTACGGCACGGGGCGCGAGCTCGATATCGTCGTGCTGTTCGCCGATCTGCGCGGCTTCACCGGTCTGTCGGCCGGGCAATTGCCGTTCGACACCGTCTTTCTGCTCAACCGCTATTTCGCCGCGATGGGCCGCGCCATCGAGGCGAATGGCGGCTATGTCGACAAGTTCATCGGCGACGGCGTGATGGCGCTGTTCGGCACCGACGGGCGCGACGCCAAATCCGCCGCGCGCCTGGCGCTCGCCGCCGCCAAGGCGATGGGCGAAGCGCTCGACAAGCTCAACGCCGAACTCGCGCATGATCTGAAAACGCCGCTTAAAATCGGCATCGGCCTGCATGCCGGCCCCGCGATCGTCGGCGAGATGGGCTATGCGCGCGCCATGCATTTGACCGCGATCGGCGACACGGTGAACGCGGCGAGCCGCATCGAAGGCCTGACCAAGGATTTCGGCGTCGAGCTCGTCGTCGCGGAATCGGTGCTGAGCCGCGCCGGGCTATCGGGCGAAGCGCTCGACGCGCGCGGTATTGCGGCGGTCGATGTCGATTTGCGCGGGCGCGACGGCAAGGTCCGCGTGCGCGCCTTCCCGCGCGCGGTCGATCTCGGCGCTTAGCTTTTTCCGCCGAACACGACCCAGACCGACGTGTCGGGCGAATGATCGACGAAGCGATGCGTGTCGCCCTTCGCGGCGAATAGCAGATCGCCCGGCCCGAAGGGGACACGCACGCCTTCGCGCTCGAACGCGCCCGCCCCGCGCACGACGATATAGACCTCGTCGCGGTCATGCGGCTTTTGGGTATCGGGATTGGGCGGGCGATACCAGCGCGCCTCCAGCCCCGGCGAATTCAGCGCCTGGGCGCTGAAGCGGCCCGGCGGCAAGGGCAGCGCATCGGCTTCGTCCACGGTGACGCGAGTCAGCAAGGGGGTCATGCCGTCCTCCGTTTCGGGCGCGCGGTTGTGTCCAGAACGACCGGCCCGTCTACCCATGTTAGCGCAGCCGGAAGGGCTGCCAAGATTCCACACAACGCCCACACCATTACCCTGTGGATAACCGGGACAAGTCGATTTCCGGCGGCCCTACAACATGTTGTGGACCTAAGGACTGTTGAAACATATGGAGAACGTTTTCAATTGCCAAGCGACGCCAAGGCTCCTAACTTCCCTGTCGCACCGAGACTTTTCCTTCCCTTCGTTCGCGGGAAACCGAGACGCCATGCGCCCCATCGCCGCCATTTCCCAGCAAATCTGGGACATGAAGTACCGTTTCAAAGCGCCCGACGGGGCCGCGATCGACAAATCGATCGAGGATACCTGGACGCGCGTGGCGAACGCGCTGGCCGAGGCCGAGGCGCCCGAAGCGCGCGCGCATTGGGCGGCGGAGTTCCGCACGGCGCTGGAGGATTTCAAATTCCTGCCGGCGGGGCGCATCGTCGCCGGGGCCGGCACCGCGCGCCATGTGACGCTGTTCAACTGCTTCGTCATGGGCACGGTGCCCGACGATATGTCGGGCATTTTCGGCCATCTGCGCGAAGCCGCGCTGACGATGCAGCAGGGCGGCGGGATCGGCTACGACTTCTCCACGCTGCGCCCCAAGGGTGCGCCGGTGAAGGGCGTGGGTGCCGACGCGTCCGGCCCGCTGTCCTTCATGGATGTATGGGACGCAATGTGCCGCACGATCATGTCGGCGGGGCATCGGCGCGGCGCCATGATGGCGACGTTGCGCTGCGACCATCCGGATATCGAGGCGTTCATCGAAGCGAAGCGCGAGCCCGGCCGCTTGCGCATGTTCAATCTTTCCGTCCTCGTCACCGACGCCTTCATGGCGGCGGTGAAGGAGGATGCGCCGTGGGAACTGACCTTCAACGGCACGCATTTCAAAACGCTGCGCGCGCGCGAGTTGTGGGACAAGATCATGCGCGCGACTTACGCGTATGCGGAGCCCGGCGTCATCTTCATCGACCGCATCAACCGCGCCAATAATCTGTGGTACGCGGAATCGATCGCGGCGACGAACCCCTGCGGCGAGCAGCCTTTGCCGCCCTATGGCGCGTGCCTGCTGGGCTCGGTCAATCTCGCGGCGTTGGTCAAGAACCCGTTCGAGGCGAACGCCGCACTCGACGAGATCGAACTCGCGCGCGTGGTGAAACTCGCCGTGCGGATGATGGACAACGTGACCGACGTGTCGCGTTTCCCGCTCGACGCGCAAACCGCCGAAGCCAAGGCCAAGCGCCGCATCGGGTTGGGCGTCACCGGCCTTGCCGACGCGCTGATCCTGTGTGGGCTCCGCTACGGCTCCGAAGCCGCCGTGCTGCAAACCGAGCGCTGGATGGGCGCGATCCGCCGCCTTGCCTATGGCGCATCGATCGACCTCGCGCGCGAGAAAGGCGCCTTCCCGCTGTTCGACCGCGAGAAATATCTGCAAGGCGAGCAGGTCAAGATTCTCGAGCCCGAGATCCGCGACGGCATCGCAAAATACGGCATTCGCAACGCGCTGCTGACCTCGATCGCGCCCACCGGCACGATTTCGCTGATGGCCGACAACGTGTCGTCGGGCTTGGAGCCCGTGTTCTCGTTCAGCTACATGCGCACCGTGCTGCTGCCCGACGGCACGCGCCGGCAGGAGGAAGTCTCCGACCACGCCTATCGCCTCTACAAGCGGATGTTCGGCGAGAACGCGCAACTGCCCGATTATTTCGTCGACGCGCAGCGCCTGACGCCCGCCGAACACGTGGTGATGCAGGCGGCGGTGCAGAAATATATCGACGCCTCGATCTCCAAGACGATCAACTGCCCGGAGGATATTTCCTTCGAGGCGTTCAAGGACGTCTACACCCAGGCTTACGCGCTGGGCTGCAAGGGCTGCACGACCTATCGCCCCAACGACATCACGGGCGCCGTGCTGAGCGTGAAGAAGGACGAGCCGAAGAAGGGGGCCGAGCCCGTGCAGCAATCGCTGCCGCTGGCGAAGTCGCCGTCCAAGCCCGAAGATCATTACGAGGCGAGTGTCGTTTACATGACCCGCCCGCTCGACCGGCCCGAGGCTTTGCCGGGCCAGACCTACAAGATCAAATGGGCGGACGCGGAACACGCGCTCTACATCACGATCAACGACGTGGTCGCCGATGGGCGCCGGCGGCCGTTCGAAGTGTTCATCAATTCGAAGAACATGGAGCATTACGCCTGGACCGTGGCGCTGACGCGCATGATCTCGGCGGTGTTCCGGCGCGGCGGCGACGTGTCGTTCGTCGTCGAGGAACTCAAAGCCGTGTTCGATCCGCGCGGCGGCCAATGGATGGGCGGGCGCTACGTGCCCTCGTTGCTCGCCGCCATCGGCGAAGTGATCGAGCGCCACATGGTGCAGATCGGCTTCCTGCGGCCGGGCGAAGCGCTGCCCAGCGATCCGGCGGCCGAGCACATGCCCGTCGCCGCGATGGGCGGCGGTGCCATCGCCGAAGCACCGGAAACGACGGCGAATCCGAATGCGTCGTCCGGCACGGTCGCGGCGTTGTTTACGGGTTCGCCACCCGACGGCTCGACCGCGCGGCTCGCGGGCGCGCGTCACTGCCCCAAATGCACGGCGCCCACGCTGATCCGCATGGAAGGCTGCGACACCTGCACGACCTGCGGCTTCTCGAAATGCGGGTGAGCGCTTTCGCCTAACGCTGTTGTTCGCCGAGGAAGGCCGCGAAGGCTTTCTTGTTGTGCGGATCGATCAGCTTCTCGCCGTCGGCGGCGAGATCGGCCAGCGTTTGCGCGCGCAGCGCGTCGCGCCACAGCTTCTCGGCCGCGAGCATGCGCGACTTGATGAAGCAATCGGCCTTGTAGGCGCACGGGTCCTTCGAATTGCCCGGATTGCGGCGGCGGATTTCGCGGCACATGAAAGCCGGTTCCGTGCCGTCGATCGCTTCGACGATGTCGAGCATCGTGATCTTCGCCGCTGGGTGCGCCAGGCGATAGCCGCCGCGCGGGCCGGGCAACGCTTCGACCAGCTCCGCCGCCGTCAGCGCGCGCAGATGCTTCAGCAAATAGGATTCCGACACGCCGTGATACTCGGCGAGGCTTTTGCCCGACAGCACTTTGCCTTCGGGCAGCGAAGCCAGCACCAGCGCGCAATGCAAAGCGGCTTCGACCCCATCGCTTAAACGTCGCATACGGCCCTCCGCGCCCGATTTTCAGGGCGATCTTGACATTCTCTAATCATGGATATATTTTGTCGATGATTAAAGTCATAGACCCTCGAAGGAGAAATTCCCGTGCAAGCCCGTATGAACATCGCCCGTCTGGCCCCCGACCTGTACCGTGCCGTCATGGCGCTGGAGGATAGCGTAAGGAAATCCGGTATCGACAGCCGCTTGCTGCATCTCGTCAAGTTGCGCGCCTCGCAGATCAACGGATGCGCCTTCTGCGTCGACATGCATTCGAAGGAATCGCTGGCCGATGGCTTGAACCCGCAAATGCTGCACCTCGTGTCGGTGTGGCGCGAATCGCCGTATTTCGACGCCCGCGACCGCGCGGCGCTGGAATGGGCGGAAAGCGTCACACTTACGGCGCAATCGGGCGTGCCCGACGCCGCCTACGACGCCGCGCGCGAAGTCTTCAGCGACGAGGAAATCGCGAAGCTGACCGTCGCGATCGGCACGATCAATATCTGGAACCGGATCGCGGTCGCGTCGCGGCTTCAACACCCGATGTGACGCGCGGGCGCGCTCACGCCTTCGTCCCTTCGGGGTCGATATAGCCGCGCTCCAGCGCGCGGTGCAGCGCTTCGTAGGCTTTGACCCCTTCCTCGAACAATTCGCGCTTGCGCGCGAGATCGTCGAGCTCGGCGCTTTCGCCCTTGCCGTCGAGGAAGGCGGTCATGGCGCTGGCGAGATAATCGGCGCGCAGCCTCGCCACCGTCGCCGCGAATTCGACGAAGCGTTCCTTGGTGAGGCCCGGGATCTGCTTATGGATGATCTCGCGGTTCACGAGGCGCACGGATTTGTCGATGAAGGCGAGCATGCGCTTCTGCTCTTCCGACGGCGCCCAGGGATCGCTCGACATAGCGGGGTTCCTTCCGAATTTCCGTTTGGGTGCGGGCAGCATCGACGGATCGACGATGGCGCCGTGATCGTAACCATGCGCCGGCGGGGGCACATGCGACGCGCCGTCGCCCTCGTCCGCGACAAGCCCCGAGCGCACGAAGGACGCGACGAACATCGAGAGGTCCAGATCGCTCGCCTTTTCCATCACGCCCGCCACCACGCCGCCGCGCAATTGGCGGATCTGGCGCAAGGCGCGCGGCCGTTCGAAGGGCGGTTGGGGTTGCGGCTGCAAGGCCTAACTCTTCGGCTTCTTCGCCGCCGCCGCGGCCGCGACGCGTTCGGCCGCCGCCGCACCGCGTTCGCCCAACAACTGAATGACCCGCGCGTAGAGGACGGGCGGCGCGGGGGCGTCGATCGTCTTCAATACTTTCGCGGCCGGATCGACTTCCTGCAGGACGGCGCGCGCGTTGTGCACGAGCAGCCGGTTGCGCAGATGGATTTCCTTGTTGAGCGCGTCGATACGCTCCGCTTCCTCGAGCGTCAGTTCCTTGATTTCGCCGTCGGTGGGCGAGCGGTAGTCTTCGAGGAATTTCATCGCGGCCCCGACTCTCCCCCGAAAGGGCGAAACGGGCAAGAGTCACAAGCGTTAGGCGCGTACCGCCGCCAACAGCGCCGCCAAGCGCCGGTCATGTAGGCCCAGACGTTCGAGATGCTCGACCGTGTTGGCGAGATAGGCCGCGTTCGCCCCGCGCTGGCCATGCGCGTCGCGGATGATTCGCGCGGCATCTTCCAGCGGCAGCTTGCCGGCATAGGATTGGCCGTCGCGATCGATCACGAAGGTTCGCGCCACGACCTCGCGTCCGTCCTGCAAGGTGATCGACAAATCCATGCAGTGATAGGACCGGTTCAGCATTTCCCGGTCCCACAGATAGGCCATCGTGGTTTCGCGATGTTCGTTCGCCACGCGATAGGCAATGCCCCGGCACGAGCCGCCCTTGTCGAGACCCAGCACCAGGCCGGGCTTTTCCGGCGTGCCGCGATAGCGCGTCGAATAAAGACAAAAGGCGCGGTGGAAGCCCATCAGCTTCGCCGGCCGCGCCTCTTCATAGGGAAAGCCCGGGTCCCAGATCAGCGACCCATAGGCGAAGAGCCAGAAATCCGCCGTGTCGGGCGGCGGCGGACAGCCTTCACAGTCCGGGATCTTGCCCGTGCGCGGGCGGGTTTGCGTCAATGTCGATGGCATCGCGGGTCAACTCTTGCGGACAAGATAGACGCCAAACGCCGTCAGCGCCATGCCCGCCAACGCGAGAAATCCTAAAACCTCGCCGAACAAAACCCAGGCCATCAGCGCCGTGGTCGGCGGGACGAGGTAGAAAAGGCTGGCCGTCTGGGCCGCCGCCCCGTGCCGGGCGAGCAGCATCAGCAGCGAAATCGCCCCCATCGACAGGACCAGGATCAGCCAGGCGAGCGCCCCCACGAGCTGGGGCGTCCAGTCGATGATTCGGGTTTCGAAGGCGAACATCGGCCCGACCAGCACCAAGGTCGCCGCCGCGTACTGGATCACCCCGCCGGTCGCGAGGTTCACGTTGCGGCAGAAACGCTGCTGGTAAAGCGTGCCGAAGGTGATGCCGAACAGCCCGATCACCGAAGGCCACACCGCGACCAGGGGAATGCCTTCGAAACCCAGTTTCTCCCACAACACCGCGCCCACGCCGACGAAGCCGAGACCGAGGCCCAGCCATTGGCGGGGCGTCACGGCTTCGCCCAACGCCCGGATGATCGCGGCGGTCAGCAAAGGTTGCAGGCCGACGATCAGCGCCGACAACCCGGCGGGCAGGCTCCAGGAAATCGACACGAATACGCCGCCCAGATAGACGCCGTGCAATGCCGCACCCACCACCGCGACATGGAAGGCTTGCCGGCCGCGCGGCCAGGGGGCACGCACCGCCAGCGACCACGCGACGAATAGCGGTGTCGCGATCGCGAAGCGCACGACCAGGAAGGTCAGCGGTTCAATATAAGGCAGCCCGGCCTTCGACCCGATGAAGCCGGTCGACCAAAGCGCCACGAAAACGAGGGGAACGAGATGGGCCATCGCGAAGCGCGCGGACCATAGCCTATAAATGGCCGCATGAAACGCTACGCCAAGCACTTCGCCTATGCGGGAATCGCAATCGTCTTTCTGTGGACCGTGTTCTGGATGGTCACGGCGCAGAATATCCTGCGCCGGATCGAGACATGGCGCACGGCCCAAGCCCAGTCGGGCGTGACGCTGGAATGGGATCAGCTCGACATCAAAGGCTGGCCGTTCGGTTGGCGCGCCAATGTCGACAAGCCCCGCGCCGCCGGGGCGGGCCCGTCCGCGTGGAGTTGGTCGGGCGAACGCCTCACCGCATCGCTCGACCCGTGGAATTTGCGCGAATTGCGCGTGCGCTTGCCCGGCGCGCAAGAAGCATCGTTCGGTGCGGGCGATCTCGAAACCAAAATCGCGCTTCGCGCCGCGCGGCCCGACGCGACGATCACATTCGACGAAAGCGGCAAGGTCGCGTCGCTGATTCTCGATTTCGAAGCGCTGGAAGCGACGATCGACGGCTCGGCGCCGCTGTCGATGCGCAAGCTCGACGCGACGCTCTCGCCCAACCGCCCGGCCAATCCCGATCATCGGGCCGACACGCTGGACCTGCGGCTTCTGGCGTTGGGCGTGCGTTTGATCGAACCGGTCCCCGCTTTGGGCCGCGACATCGCGCGCGCGGAATTCGTCGGCAATGTGAAGGGAAGCATTGTCGGACGGGAAACCAAACTCGGCCCCGCCTTGCGCGCGTGGCGCGACGATGGCGGCACGCTGGAGATCAAACTTCTCGGCCTCGATTGGGGCCCGGCGCATCTCACGGCCGAAGGCACGCTGGCGCTGGACGATCAGGACCGGCCGCTCGGTGCGGGCACGATCCGCGTCGCGGGCTGGCGCGAAACGATCGACGCGCTGCAAGCGGCCCAGATCATCGAGCCCGGCCCGGCGGCGATCCTGAAAATCGGCCTCGGCTTTTTAGGCCGCACGGGCGGCAGCAACGACGGCTCCGTGCAAGTGCCGGTCGCGTCGCAAGACGGCCGCTTGGTCGTGCAGCGCGTGCCGGTGATGCGCGTGCCGCCGCTGAAGTTGGACGAGTAATCGTCATCCCGGGCAAGCGCGACCGCGTCGCGCGCGACCCGGGATCTCGAGACCCCGGCTCTCGCTTTCGCTCGGCCGGGGTGACGCGCAAACGCGCGTCACATATTCGGATAATTCGGGCCGCCGCCGCCTTCGGGCACGACCCAGACGATGTTCTGCGTCGGGTCTTTGATGTCGCAGGTTTTGCAGTGAACGCAGTTCTGCGCGTTGATCTGCAAGCGCGGGGCGGCCGCACCTTCGCGCACGATTTCGTAGACGCCCGCCGGGCAATAGCGCTGCTCGGGCGCGTCGTAGAGCGCGAGATTGACGGCGACCGGCACCGACGCATCCTTCAGCGTCAAATGTGCGGGCTGATTTTCCTCGTGATTGGTGTTCGACAGGAACACCGACGACAACCGATCGAACGACACTTTTCCGTCCGGCTTGGGATACTCGATCGGCGTGCTGGCGGCGGCGGGACGCAAGGATTCGTTGTCGGGGTGGTGCTTCAGCGTCCACGGGCCTTTGCCGCGCAGCACATAGGTTTCGAGCGCGCCATTGGCCATGCCGACGACCAAGCCCTTGGTGAAACCGGGGCGGATATTGCGCACGGCCGACAGCTCTTCCCAGATCCAGCTGGCTTTGACGGCGGCGGGATACGCGTCGAGCGTGCCGACCGGCCCCTCGGTCGCGAGCGCTTCGAACGCCGCTTCGGCGAGCAGCATGCCCGACTTCATCGCCGTGTGGCTGCCCTTGATCTTGGGCACGTTCACGAAGCCCGCCGAGCAGCCGATGATCGCCGCCCCCGGCATCACCAATTCGGGGATCGACTGCAAGCCGCCTTCGTTGATGGCGCGCGCGCCGTAAGCGATGCGCCTGCCCCCTTCGAAGATCGGGCGGATCGCGGGATGGGTCTTGAAGCGCTGGAATTCCTCGAACGGCGACAGATACGGGTTCTTGTAGTCGAGCCCGATCACGTAGCCGACGGCAACCTGGTTGTTCTCCAGGTGATAGAGGAACGAGCCGCCATAGGTCTCGAAATCCAGCGGCCAGCCGACCGTGTGGATGATGCGGCCCGCGTGATGCTTGGCGGGATCGATCTCCCAAAGCTCTTTGATGCCGATCCCGTAGGTCTGCGGCTGCGCATCTTTGCGCAAATCGAATTTTTCGATCAGCGCTTTCGACAATGAGCCGCGTACACCTTCCGCGAAAACGGTGAGGCGCGCATGGATTTCCACGCCCGGCGTGAAATTCGCCGTGCGCTGACCGTCCTTGCCAATACCCATATCGCCCGTGGCGATGCCGCACACGCGCCCGTCTTCGAACAACGTTTCGGCGGCCGCAAAGCCCGGGAAGATTTCCACACCCAGTTCTTCGGCCTGCGTCGCGAGCCACCGGCACACATTGCCGAGGGAGACGATGTAGTTGCCCTCGTTATGCATCTGCGGCGGGGTCGGCAAACGGATCGCGCGCTTCTTGGTCAGGAACAGGAAGCGGTCTTCCGTCGCCGGCGTGTTCAGCGGCGCGCCCTTTTCCTTCCAATCGGGGATCAGCTCGTTCAACGCGCGCGGTTCCAGCACCGCGCCCGACAGGATATGCGCGCCGACCTCCGAGCCCTTTTCCAGCACGCAGACCGAAATCTCGCGGCCCTTTTCGGCGGAAAGCTGTTTGAGGCGGATCGCGGCGGCCAGGCCCGACGGCCCCGCCCCCACGATGGCCACGTCGTAATCCATGCGTTCGCGGTCGGGGCGCTGGCTGGTCGTCACGGGCTTACTCCTCGAGTCTGGCGAACGTCATAATCATGCTAGTGTCCGGCCGCAATGGACGATCTGGCCGCCCTCCGTTACCTGGTCGAACTCGGCGCCGACGAGGCGATCGCCGAGGCGCCGGTCGATCGTTTTTCCGCCCCGCCGCCGGTGGAAATGCCGGCCCCCGCCCGCACGGCCCCGGCGATGCGCGTCGTTGCCCCGGTCACGAGCCCGGCGATCGCGGCCCCGGTCCCGGCCGCCCAGGCGGTGATCTCCGCCCGCGATGCGGCGGCGGCCGCCAACACCCTCGACGAACTGCGTGAGGCGCTGGCCAAGTTCGACGGCTGCCCATTGAAGGCCACCGCGACCAATCTGTGTTTCGCCGACGGGAACCCTGCGGCGAAGATCATGTTCGTGGGCGAGGCGCCGGGGGCCGACGAGGACCGCCAGGGCAAACCGTTCGTCGGGGTCTCCGGCCAGCTCCTCGACCGGATGATCGGGTTCATCGGGCTGGACCGGAATACCAACGCCTATATCGCCAATGTGATCCCCTGGCGCCCGCCCGCCAACCGCACGCCCACGGCCGCCGAGATCGCCGCCTGCGAGCCCTTCATCCGCCGGCAAATCGAGCTCGTTAACCCGCAAATCCTTGTTTTGGTTGGGAATATCTCGACCAAGACGCTGCTGGGCACGACCGACGGCATCATCCGGATGCGCGGTAAATGGCGCGAGTACAGCTCGCCGGGCCTGAAAGCCCCCATCCCCGCGTTACCAATTTTCCATCCGGCGTATTTGTTGCGGACCCCGGCACAAAAAAGGGATTCGTGGCGCGATTTATTGTCGTTGAAGCAAAGAATACAAATGCTTTCCAAATAATGACCAAGTAAATATAGGCACAATAACTTTGAACTAAATCTGTGGAAAATCTAAGATTTTTCCTTGCCGGGGGCGGCAAATCCTGCTTTTTAGCCCCTCAGCATGCCGAATTCGCGCACCTATATTTGCCGATTGGCAGCAAGCCATCGGGCAATCCTCAAGACGGCGCTCGTGGCGCTCGTCGGGGTGACGCTCTTCGGCGGCGAACTTTCCGCCCAACAGACCCGCGCCGCCCGCGCCAATGCCGGCACCGAGACCGCGTCGCTACCGCGCGCCGATCTGGCGCCTGAGCGCGCGACCGATTTGCCGCGCCCGCTGTCGGAAGCCGACGCCAAACATTACCGCGCCGCCTTCGCCGCCCAGGAACGCGGCGATGCCGCCGCCGCCGACGCCGCGTTGCGCCAGGTGAAAGACCGTTCGCTGGCCGGCCATGTCCTGGCCGAGCGTTACTTGGGCCGCCATCACCGTTCGAGCCACGAGGAATTGTCGGCCTGGCTGCGCGAGTTCAACGACAATCCCGACGCGCCGGCGATCCATGCGCTGGCCCAGCGCCGGGCCCCGCGTAACGCCAAGCTCAATCGCCCGGTCGGCGAATCCTTTACCGAACGCGCGGGGGCCGACGATCTGGGGCCGGGCCTGGGCCGCACGCCGCCGATGCGCTCGACCGCGCCGGGGGCGGCGCAATTGCGCGGGCGCTTCGCCAAGTGGATTTCCGACGGGCATTTCGAGCGCGTCGAGCGCGAGTTGTCCGGCCGCGACACCCAAAATCTTCTGTCGGTCGCGGAAATCGACCATTACCGCGCCCAGCTCGCCTCGGGCTGGTTCATGCGCGGCGACGATCGCAAGGCGATCGCCCTGGCGGGCGATGCCGCGCGCCGCTCGGGCGCTTCGGTACCACGTGCGCATTGGATCGCCGGCCTCGCCGAGTTCCGCCAGCAGCGTTATGGCCGGGCGGCTCAGCATTTCGAAGCGCTGAACCGCCTGCCGAACACGCCCGCCTGGGACCAAGCCGCCGGCGCCTTCTGGGCGGCACGCGCCCATCTGCACGACCGCAAGCCCGAGATCTATAATTTCTGGCTGACCCAGGCGGCCGAAAATCCGCGCACGTTCTATGGCTCGCTCGCGGCGCGGGCCCTTGGCATCGATACCGGCCTCAACTGGAATCCCCCGCCGCTGGGCCCCGAAGATCTCGCCCAGCTCAAGAAATTCCCGGCGGCGTCGCGCGCCTTTGCACTTCTGCAAATCGACGAGGATCGCCGCGCGGAAGCCGAGCTGCGCTTGGTGCTGGGCCGCGGCGGGTTGCAGCTCTCGCAAGCCGCACTCGCCGTCGCGATGCGCGCCAATATGCCGGGCCTCGCCATGCGCCTCGCCCGCGAGCTCAACGACATCGACGGGCGGCGCTACGACGGCGCCAACTATCCCGTGCCGCATTGGCGTCCCGAAGGCGGGTTCGAGATCGACCCTGCGTTGGTCTTCGCCTTCATGCGCATCGAATCCGGCTTCAACCCGCGCGCGATCAGCCCCGCCGGGGCGCGCGGCCTAATGCAGTTGATGCCGGGGACGGCCGGCATGATGAATGGTGCCTCGCTGCGCGGGCAGCTCGATAAGCTGTACGAGCCCGAGACCAACATCACGCTCGGCCAGCGCTACATCAAGGCGCTGCTGGAAGATCCGCTGATCGAAGGCGAGCTTACGCGCCTCGCCGCCGCCTATAACGGCGGGCCGGGCAATCTTTCCAAATGGAAGCGGATGCAGGATCAGCGCGGCGAAACGCGCGAGGACGCGCTGCTGTTCATCGAAAGCCTGCCCTCGGCCGAGACGCGGCAATTCATCACGCGCTTGCTCTACTCCTACTGGATGTATTCGGAACGCCTGGGCCAGGCCACACCGTCGCTCGACCAGTTGGCCGAGGGCCAATGGCCGCTTTACGCCGTCCCGCAGCGCGCCGCGCGCGTGGTGCCGGCGAACGATCTCGAGCAGACGGCCGAGCAGATCCAGCGCCGCTGACAAGTGCGGCCGGGCGGATTAGATTCGTCCCATGCCCAAGCTCGACGAAACCCGCCCCTTCCTTTCCTGCCATATCGCCGTGTTGACCGTGTCGGACACGCGCGACGAAGCGTCCGACCGTTCGGGCAACGCGCTGGCCGAAATGATCGCCCGCGACGGGCACAAGCTCGCCGCGCGCGCGATCGTGAAGGACGATATCGGCCTGATCCAAGCCAAGCTCAAAGCCTGGATCGCCGATCCGGCGATCGACGTCGTGATCTCGACCGGCGGCACCGGCGTGACGGGCCGCGATGTGACGCCCGAAGCCTTCGAAGCGCTTTACGAAAAGAAGATCGACGGCTTCGGCGAGATGTTCCGCATGATCTCGTTTCCCAAGATCGGCACCTCGGCGCTGCAAAGCCGCGCCACGGGCGGTGTGGCCGGTGGCACGTATCTGTTTGCACTTCCGGGCTCGCCGTCGGCCTGCCGTGACGGGTGGGAAGAGATTTTGAAGCACCAGCTCGACAACCGCTTCCGCCCCTGCAATCTGGTCGAGCTGATGCCGCGCTTGCAGGAACATCTCACGTCGAAGCCGAAGGCAACCGTCTGATCCACCGCGCATAATCGGCCGCGTCGTCGACGTCGTCGAGTGTGGCCGCGAAGGCGACGCGCCGATGCTTCACATTCGCCAGCGTGTCGGCGAGCGCGTGCGCGCTGGACCAGCGCGCGTTCTTGAACGCGCCCTTTGCCAAACCGCCATGGCGCGACCCGACCAGCCAATAGCCGCCGTCGCGTGATTTGCCGAACACGAGATCGGTATCGCCGAGCTTCTTGAACGCGTCGCGTACCAGCGCCGCGTTCAGATCGGGAATATCGCTGCCGACGACGATCGCGGGGCCGCGTCGCGACATCAACGCGCGTTCCATCCGCGCGCCAAGATCGCCGCGGCCTTGGCCCTTGCGCTGCGTGCGCAACGGCCAAAAATGCCCGATCCGCGCGGCGCCATCCGGCGTGACGCACAACACCAAGCGCCACTTCCCGCGCGCAAGCTTGCGCAACGTCGCGGCAAGGCACGCGCGCTGGAACGCCAGCGCCGCCGCATCGCCGATGCCCTTGGCGAGCCGCGTTTTGGCGCGGCCGCGCCGTGCGGGTTTGGCGAAAACGAAAATCGTCGGCCGGATCATCGATAGAGCCTTGCGAGCGTTTCGGGCGACACGCCCAGGAACCACAGCGCCAGGATCGAAAGATTGCGCAGCGGGCGCCGGATCCAGCCATCGCGTTCGTAGCGCGCGGGCGAGGTCGCCGCCACCGCGTCGAGTTCGCGCAAATTCTTGGCGCCGATGCGGCGGACGAGATCGACATCCTCCATCAGCGGCAAATCGCGATAGCCGCCGAGTCGATCGTAAAGATCGCGCGCGATCAACAAGCCTTGATCGCCATAGGGCAAGCCGAACATACGCGCGCGGAAATTGGCGAGGCGCGCCACGCGGGCGGCGCGCTTGTCGTCACCCGCAAAGGCGAGACGGAAATATCCCGCTTGTCCCGTGAAACCCGTCACCGCCGCGACCCAGCCCGGCGACAACACCGTATCGGCATGGACGAACAGCAGCCAATCGCCGGTCGCGGCGGCCGCACCCGCGCGCAATTGCGGGCCCCGGCCGCGCGGCGCTTCGATCACGCGGAAGCCGTGGTCGCGGGCGACAGCCTGCGTCGCGTCGGTCGAGCCGCCATCGACCAGAAGACGCTCCGCCCGTTCCCACGCGCCCAAGGCCGCGAGACAGGCGGGAAGAAATCTTTCGGCGTTGAGGGCGGGGACGACGATCGAAAGGCGCATGGACACGCCATCATGGCGCCCGCCGCACGGCAACGCTACAGTGCCGGAAAATCATGAGCCGCCCCGACCTCGACAATCTGTTCCGCGCTTTGTCCACGCGCCCGCGCTTCGCCGAATTGGCGCCGAGCGAGTTGATCCCGCTCGCGGGCAAAGGCCTCGCCCACAACCATGTACGCGTGAAGGGTAAGCGCGTGTTGCTGCGCCTGCCGCGTTTGCGCAGCGGCGAAAGCGCCGACGCCCGTTTGTCGCTGGAAGCGGAGATGTTCGCGCGCGCCGCCCCGTCGGAGGCCACGCCGCGCCTCATCGACACGATCGCGCCGGGCGAGCTGGTGCCCACCGGCGCGTTGATCGTCGACGATATCGGCGGTGCGGCGCCGCGACTGCCGGGCGATCTGATGGCGTTGGGCACCGCACTCGGCTCGATCCATAAAATGAAAGTGCCGGACGAGGCGGCGCGCAGCCCCCTCGCCTCGCCCGCCAATCCCGTCGCCGCGACGGTCGCGACGATCGAGGCGAATCTGGCGCTTGCCGACAAAGCGTCGCTCGATCCCAAAGCGAAGATCGCTTTCGGTCAGGAACTCGCCTGGGCCAAGGAATTCTCGACCAACAACGACAAGCGCTTCCAAGGCATGACGCGCAGCCTGTGCATGTACGACACGCATCCCGGCAATTTCATTTCGGCGCCGGGGGGCCGCGCCTATTTCGTCGATATCGACAAATGCCTCTATTCCTTTGCCGCACTCGACCTCGCACATACCTGCACGCGACCGGCGCTGGCCTGGGATCCCGATTGCGCGGCGAGCCTGTCGCCCGCCGATATCGACGGCTTCATGCGCGCCTGGGCGTTGCGCGCGGGCGATGCGCTGGCGCGCGAAACCTTGTCCGCCTTCCGGCCGTTCCGGCGCTTGGTGTGGCTGCGCACGACCAGCCAGTTCATCCGTTTTCGCGTCGAAGGCACGCATAAGGGCCTCGACAGCCGCTACGCCGATCACGCCGACAAGGCGATCGCGGCCGCTCTCGACGTCAAGACCATCGCCGATCAGCGCAAGGATTGGGGCTAAGCTCGAACGCCTCGATGTTCTTGAATTGTTCATGGCATTGGGATAGGCTTCCCGTGTCATGGACGAGGCACTTCCCGATCGCGCGCGCAAAGGGCGCGGCGCCGTTTCCAACCTTGCCGGCCGGTTCGAACCGCTCGGCCGGGTGCGGATCGACGATGGCTGGGGCACGGACCCGGACGAAGATCTGCCGCCCTTGCGCACCTTCGTGCAGGCCGACGCCAGCCGCACGGTGATCGCGCGCAACGACAGCCCCGATATTCCGTTCGAGCAATCGATCAATCCCTATCGCGGCTGCGAGCATGGCTGCGTCTATTGCTATGCGCGCCCCACGCACGCCTATCTCGGCCTGTCGCCCGGTCTCGATTTCGAAACCAAGCTGTTCGCCAAACCCGACGCCGCGAAATTGCTGGCGGCGGAGTTGCGCAAGCCCGGCTATCGCGTGAAGTCGATCGCGCTGGGCACCAATACCGATCCGTATCAGCCGGTCGAGCGGACGCATAAAATCACCCGCGCCATTCTGGAAACGTTGCGCGACTTCTCGCATCCGTTTTCGATCGTGACCAAATCGGCGCTGGTCGCGCGCGATATCGACATCATCGCCCCGATGGCGGCGCGCAATCTGGCGCATGTGTTCGTCTCGGTCACGACGCTCGACCGCGATCTCGCGCGGCGGATGGAGCCGCGCGCCTCCACGCCGCAGCGCCGCTTGGATGCGATCCGGGAACTGACGCGCGCCGGCATCAAAACCGGCGTGATGGCGGCCCCGATGATTCCCGCGATCAACGATCACGAATTGGAAGCGATCCTGGAGGCCGCGCGCGACGCCGGGGCGACGAGTGCGGGCTACACGCTGTTGCGCCTGCCGCTGGAGATCAAGGATCTCTTCGCCGAATGGCTCGACGAGCATGCACCCTTGAAGAAAAAGCGCGTGCTCGACCTGATCCGTGAATCGCGCGACGGCAAGCTCAACCATGCCGAATTCGGCAAGCGCTTCGTCGGCACCGGCCCCTATGCCGAAATGATCAAAGCGCGGTTTTTCAAGGCGCGCAAAAGCCTGGGGCTCGACCGCAATGACTGGTCCTACGACCTGTCGGCATTCAAGCCCCCGCCGCAGAAGGGCGATCAATTCAGCCTGCTGTGAAAATAAACGTCATCCCGGCCAAGGCGGCTTGCCGCCGCGCGCCGGGATCTCACGAGACCCCGGGTCTCGCATTCGCTCGCCCGGGGTGACGCGATCGACTAGTGCCGACCCTGCAAGCGATAGCGGTGCGCCGGGTACACGCCGAGGATCTTCACCATGTCGGAGAAGAATTCGAGTTCCTCCAGCGCATGCGCGAGCGGCGTCTGGTCGGGATGGCCTTCGACGTCGGCGTAGAACTGCGTCGCCGTGAATTTGCCGCCCATCATGTAGCTTTCGAGCTTGGTCATGTTCACGCCATTGGTCGCGAACCCGCCCAGCGCCTTGTAAAGCGCGGCCGCGCGGTTCTTGACCCGAAACACGAAGGTCGTAACGCACACGCCGCTTTTCGCGTCTGCGCGCTTCGGCTTCTTCGACAGCACGACAAAGCGCGTCGTGTTGTGCTCGGCATCCTCGAAATCCTTCCGCAAGGATTTGAGGCCGTAGATTTCGCCCGCGAGCGACGAGGCGATGGCGCCGCGCGTGATGTCGCCGGCCTTGGCGATCTCGGCCGCCGAACCGGCGGTGTCCGCCCCCGTGACGCGCTTCAGGCCGAGCGCACGCGTATTGCCGCGGCACTGGTCGAGCGCTTGGACATGGCTTTGCACCGTCTTCAGCGTTTTGAGCGTGGCGCCCGGCGGGGCGAGCAGATGATGGTTCACGCGCTCGAAATGCTCGCCGATGATGTGCAGGCCCGCTTCCGGAATCATTTGGTGGATTTCGGCGACGCGGCCCGCGGTCGAATTCTCGATCGGGATCATCGCCAAAACCGCCTTGCCGCCGCGCACCGCGTCGAACGCGTCTTCGAAGCTGGCGCAAGGCAGCGGTGCTAGCTTCGGATAGGCGTGTTTGCACGCAAGATGCGAATAGGCGCCCGGGACGCCCTGGAAGGCGATACGGGCGGGAATCTTGGCGGACTTCATGGGCGAGTCGTCCCGTCTGGCGGTGTCGAAGGGCCCGGTTATCGGCAAGGCGGGGACGCGTGTCAATCGCCGCCCTGCCCGAACATGTTGATTCGGCGCGATAACCGGGATTCCCCCCGTTTTTCTTGGGGCTTTGCGCCGCAGTTGCGCAGCGACGGCGGCGGAATTAGATTGCCCCCGTTCCGGAAGCTGTGGGAGCGACCGGCAGGGATCCCTATTCACGATCGGGCAGCGCGATGAATTCCTACGAGCTTAACAAGATTTTCGGCGCCGTCGTCGGCTCGGTGCTGGCGATCACGGTGATCGGCTACATCTCCAACCTGCTCGTCCATCCGCGTCAGCTCGAGAAGTCGGTTCTCGACATCAAGATCGAATCCGCGGCGCCGACCGCCGCCGCCGCGGCGCCGGTCGAATTGGCGCCGATCGCGCCGTTGATGGCGTCGGCCGATGCCGCGGCGGGTGCGGCGCTGCTGCGCAACTGCACGTCCTGCCATACCTTCGACAAGGGCGGGCGCAACGGCGTGGGTCCCAATCTGTGGGACATCGTCGGCAACAAGAAGGGCCATATCGACGGCTTCGCCTACTCGCCCGGCGTCGCGGCGAAAGGCGGCCAATGGGGCTACGAGGAGCTCAACCAGTTCCTCGCAAATCCGCGCGCCTATATCGCCGGGACGCGCATGGCTTACGCCGGTATGCGCCGCGCCGAAGATCGCGCGAACCTGATCGCGCATCTGCGCACGCTGTCGGACTCGCCGAAGGCGCTGCCGTAAAACTTACGGAGATTCTCCCGCGTTCGGGCTTTTCAGGCGCCGGACGCGGGATTAATTTTATTCCCCCATGGCCGCTCAAACCTTCAACGTCGCCCTTCACGCCGTCGGCGGCGTGCAATGCGTGATCGTCAATGTCGATCCCGCGTCCGTTTCCACGCCGGAAATGCAGCGCCGCACCCTTAGCTACATGACGCCGCGCTTCGCGGGTAAGCAAGTCGTGCTCATGTATATGGACATGACGCGCCGCCCGGTTTTCCTGGGCCCAGCGCATCTGGTCGGCGCGATCCAGGGCAAGGGCTATTCGGAATTCCGCTGGCAGAAGGCCGTGCTGCAGTGAGCCGCATCCCGGCCAAGCGCTACTGGCACGAACTCACCTCGCCCGATTTCGACGGGCTCGATCCCGAACGCACCGTCGCCGTTTTGCCCGTGGGCGCCATCGAGCAGCACGGGCCGCATTTGCCCGTTTGGGTCGATGCGCGCATCAACCAGGGCGTGGTTGAACGCGCGGTCGAATTGCTGCCTGCAGATCTGGGCGTGCTGTTCCTGCCCGCGATGCCGATCGGTAAATCGAACGAACATCTGGGCTTCAAGGGCACGCTGACGCTGTCGGCCGAAACGCTGATCCGGCTGTGGACCGAAATCGGCGACGGTGTCGCGCGCGCCGGGATCCGCAAATTCGCGATCTTCAATTCCCACGGCGGCCAGCCGCAGATCGTCGATATCGTGTGCCGCGATCTGCGCGTGCGCCATTCGATGGTCGCGGTGGCGATCAGTTCCTACATGCTGGGCAAACCGCCGGGCCTGTTCCCGGCCGAGGAATTGACCTACGGCATCCATGCGGGCTCGTCCGAGACCTCGCTGATGATGCATCTGACACCCGACCTGGTGAAGAACGAGGAACGGCGCGATTTCGAAACGCTGCCCAAGAAGCTGAAGGGCCAGTTCGAGACGATCATCCCGAACGGCCGCACGACAGTGGCATGGCAGATCCAGGATCTGCATCCGCTGGGGGCGGCGGGCAACGCGCTCGACGCCGACGCCGAGCGCGGTAAAAAACTCGTCGACCACATGGCCGCGAAGCTCGTCCAGGCCTTGTCGGAAATCGCGAGTTATCCACTGGCGAATATCGTCGACCGGCACTAGGCCGATTGCCTAAAGCGCGGGCACGTCTATAGTCCCATCCAGGCGCCGCAGGGTGTTGGGCATGGTCCGGAATTTGCTGCCCTGGGGGGCCGTCTTTGCCGTCCCCCACTCCGGAGCAACCCCATGACCCAAAGAACGATTTCCCGTCGCACCAGCCTCGGTCTTCTCGGTGCGGGCGTGGCCGCCGCGACGCTGCCCGCCCCTGCGCTGCGCGCCCAAACGCTCGACAAATTCGTCTACCAGACCAATTGGCGCGCCCAGGCCGAGCATGGCGGCTTCTATCACGCCCTCGCCACCGGCATTTATCGCAAATACGGCATCGACGCCGAGATCCGCATGGGCGGGCCGCAGCAGGACCCGAACGCGCTGCTGGTCGCCGGCCGCGTCGATGCGATCATGTCCAATTCGTTCTCCGGCTTCCGCTATGTCGAGGAGAACGTGCCCTTCATCGTCGTCGGCTCGGTCATGCAAAAGGACCCGCAGGTCCTGATCTCGCATCCCGGCATGGGCAACGACACGCTCCCCGCGCTGAAGGGCAAGCCGATCCTGATCGGCGCGGGCGGCCGCTCGTCCTACTGGCCGTGGCTGCGCGCCAAGTTCGGTTTCAGCGACGATCAGATCCGCCCCTACACCTTCAACATGGCGCCGTTCCTCGCCGACAAGAACCTGTCGCAGCAGGGCTTCCTGACGTCGGAGCCGAACGAAATCCGCAAGGCGGGCGTCGAGCCGGTGATCCATCTGCTCGCCGAATACGGCTTCGAGAACTACCAGACGACCATCAACACCTCGGTCAAGCTGGTCAACGAGAAGCCCGATCTGATGCAGCGCTTCATCAACGCGTCGATCGAAGGTTGGTACGGCTATCTCAACGGCGACCCGAAAGCCGCGAACGCCCTGATCCAGCGCGACAACCCGGATATGGCGGAAGACAAGATCCTGATGTCGATCGCGCAGATGAAGCAATACGGCATCGTCGATTCGGGCGATTCCAAGCAACTCGGCGTGATGTGCATGACCGACGCGCGCTGGAAATCGTTCTACGACGCGATGTCCGCGGCCGGCGCGGTGCGCCCCGGTCTCGACATCTCGCGCGCCTATACGCTGAAGTTCATCAACAAGCGCGTGGGTATGGGCTGAGCATGACGGCTTTCGCGAACGCCGCGAAGCTCCAGGAACGACCGGCCACGCGGCCGGTCGTTTCCTGCCGGGGTGTCGCGAAAGTGTTCTCCAACGGCACGCTGGCGCTGCAAAACGTCGATCTCGACATCAAGCATCATCAGTTCGTGTCGCTGTTGGGCCCGTCGGGCTGCGGCAAGTCCACGCTGCTGCGCTTGATCGCGGGATTGGGCGAGCCGTCGGCCGGCGAGATCGATTGGCCCGCCGACCGCGAGGGCGACGCGCATGCGCTGTCCTTCGTGTTCCAGGAACCAACGCTGATGCCCTGGGCGAGCGCCCTCAAGAACGTGATGCTGCCGCTGAAGATCGCGCGCATGTCCGCCGACGAAGCGCGCGGGCGTGCGGCCGACGCGCTGCGCCTGGTCGGCCTGTCGGCGTTCGAGAATTCCTATCCGCGCGAGCTTTCGGGCGGCATGAAGATGCGCGTGTCGATCGCGCGCGCGCTGGTCACGCGCCCGCAAGTGTTGCTAATGGACGAGCCCTTCGCCGCACTCGACGAAATCACGCGCTTCAAGCTCAACAACGATCTGCTGCGGCTGTGGCAGGATTCGAATTTCACCGTCGTCTTCGTCACCCATTCGGTGTTCGAAAGCGTGTTCCTGTCCGAACGCATCGTGGTGATGGCCGCGCGCCCGGGGCGCATCATCGAAGACATCGAAGTCGCCGCCCCCTATCCGCGCGACAACGAGTATCGCACCAGCCCGCTCTATAACGAGCATTGCCGCCGCGCTTCCGCCGCCTTGGAAAGCGCCATGGCCCATCACGCGCATCACGGCTGACCGGCATGACCACGACACCGCTCGCACAAGTCGCCGAACAGGACGGCACCGCGCCGGTCTTCCTGCGGGAAAAGACGATCCTCGGTCTGCCCGCGTCGGCTTGGCCGAAAATTCTGATGCCGCTCGCCGTCGGCCTGTTGTCGCTGGGCGCTTGGGAAATGGTCGTGCGGATCAACCAGATCCCGCACTACATCCTCCCCGGCCCGATCCTGATCGCCACGACGATGTGGCAGGATTGGGGAACGCTGTCGGGCTCGCTGTGGATCACGCTGTCGATCTCGCTCGCGGCCCTTGCGGTCGCGGTCGTCGCGGGTGTCGCCCTCGCCATTCTGTTCGCGCAGTCGAAATGGGTCGAGCTCTCGTTCTTCCCCTACGCCGTCATTTTGCAGGTGACGCCGGTGGTCGCGATCGCGCCCCTGATCATCATCTGGGTCGACAACGTCCAACTCTCGTTGCTCATCTGCGCCTGGATCGTCGCCTTCTTCCCGATCCTGTCGAACACGACGCTCGGCCTCAACTCGGCCGATCACAATCTGCTGAATTTGTTTCAGCTCTACCGCGCCTCGCGCTTCCAGACGCTGCTCTATCTGCGTCTGCCCGCCGCCACGCCCTATTTCCTCGCGGGTCTTAAAATCTCGGGCGGCCTCAGCCTGATCGGCGCGGTGGTCGCGGAGTTCGTCGCGGGCACAGGCGGTTCCGCTTCGGGTCTCGCCTATCGCATTTTGGAATCGGGCTATCAGTTGCGCATTCCGCGCATGTTCGCCGCATTGTTCATGATCTCGATCTCCGGAATCGTGATCTTCTTGTGTTTGTCGTTCCTGTCGCATCTCGTGCTGCGCCGCTGGCACGAAAGCGCCCTCAAGCGGGAGAATTGAGTTGCCGTCCTTTTTCGAGCCGCCGAAGACCGATCTCTACGCGCTGCGCAATGTCAGCGCTTTGCTCGAAGACGGCAATCTCGCCAAGCGCGACATCGTGGTCGAAAAAGGCAAGATCGCCGATATCCTGATTGCGGGGGCGGCCCCCATCGATATCGGCCCCGATTTGAAGGGGGCCATGGTTTGGCCCTGCCCGGTCGACGTGCACACCCATCTCGACAAGGGGCATATCTGGCCGCGCAACCCGAACGTGGACGGCACGTTCTTCGGCGCGTTGACCGGGACGATGGAGGACCGCAAGGCGCATTGGAACGCGGCCGACGTCGAAGCGCGCTTCGAGTTCGGCGTGAAGACCGCCTATGCGCGCGGCGTGTCGGCGATCCGCACCCATCTCGACAGTTTCCCGCCGCAGGCCGAAATCTCGTGGCCCGTCTTCGCGAAACTGCGCGACAAATGGGCCGGCAAGGTCACGCTGCAAGCCGCGTCCATCGTGTCGATGGATCTGTTCGCGACCGACGGCGGCAAGCAGCTCGCCGATCTCGTCGCCAAGCATAACGGCTTGCTCGGCTGCGTCACGCGCATGGCGGGCGAAGACCATGCCGGCGTACCCGCCGGTTTCGACGAATTGATGGAGAAGGTCTTCATCCTGGCCGAGGAGCGCGGCCTCGATCTCGACCTGCATGTCGACGAAACCGACGACACCACGGCGCGCACGCTGATCCGCATCGCCAAGATCGCGCTGAAGCGCAAATTCAAGGGCAAGATCCAATGCGGGCATTGCTGCTCGCTGTCCTTGCAGGAGGAAGACGCGATCGCCGAAACGGTGAAACTCTGCGCCGATGCGGGCATCGCCGTCGTCTCGCTGCCGATGTGCAATATGTATCTGCAAGGCCGCAAGGCCGGCCGCACGCCGCGCTGGCGCGGCGTGACCGTGCTGCACGAAATGCGCGCGGCGGGCATGAACGTCGCCGTCGGCGGCGATAACGTCCGCGACCCGTTTTACGCCTATGGCGATCACGACATGGCCGAGACCTTCGTCCAGGCCGTGCGCATCCTGCAGCTCGACCATCCGCTGGACGGCTGGGCGCTGGCCGCGACCAAGAACCCGGCCGACACGATGCGCTTGCCGCAAGCCGGCCGTTTGGCCAAGGGCGTGCCCGCCGATCTGATCGTGTTCAAGGCGCGCAGCTGGTCGGAGTTCCTGTCGCGCGCGCAAAGCGACCGCGCCGTGATCCGCAACGGCAAGGCGATCGACACATCGCCGCCCGATTTCGCCGAGCTCGACGGAATCGTCGGGGCGCCGTGATGGACGGCGGCCACGGCTACGATCTGGCGGGATTCCGCAAGGCGCTGGGCGGCGTCGAGGTGATCGACGATCCGCAGATCGTGCGCCTCAAAAGCCGCGATTTCTTTTGGTACTCGCCGATCCTGAAGGCCGAGCTCAACCGCAAATCCGCCGATCTGGTCGCGGTCCCGAAGGATCAGGACGAAGCGTTGCGCGTGCTGGGGGCGGCCGCGCAATTCCGCATCCCCGTGATGCCGCGCGGCGGGGCGACCGGCAATTACGGCCAGCTTGTGCCGCTCAATGGCGGCGTGATGCTGGCGACCGACAAGCTCGACCGCACGATTTCGATCAAGCCGGGCGTGGGCCGTTTCGAAGCGGGCACGCTGCTGATCGAGATCGACCGCCGCACGCGGCCCATGGGCTGGGAATTGCGCATGCATCCCTCCACCAAGCGTCAATCGGCCTTGGGCGGCTATCTCGCCGGCGGGGCCGCCGGCGTGGGCAGCGTGATGCACGGCCAGTTGCGCGATTGGGGCTGCATTCCCGGCCTGAAAGTCGCGACCTGCGAGCCGGTTCCACGCACGCTGGAACTGCGCGGGCGCGACGTCGCCAAGGCGACGCATGCCTACGGCACGACCGGCGTGATCCTCGAAGCCGAAATCGGCCTCGTCCCCCTGTGGGAATGGTGCGACGCCGTCGTGGCGTTCGACGACTTCATGGATAGCGCGCGCTTCGGCCAGGCCTTGGCCGAAGCCGACGGCATCGTGAAGAAGGAAGCCGCCGCCGTCGCCTGGCCGATCCCATCGCTGTTCAAAGGGCTGAAGGACGAGTGCCCCGAGGGCAAGCACGTGTTCTTCGCGATGATCGCCGCCGGCGATCGCGAACCGTTCGAAGCGCTGATCAAAGATCATAACGGCACGCTGACCGCGTGGCGCGACACGCCCGACGAAGACGGCCACGATGCGCCGATCTACGAATATTGCTGGAACCATACGACGTTGCAGGCGCTGAAAACCGACAAGACGGTCACCTATCTGCAAACCGTGTTTCCCATCGGCCGCAATCTCGAAGTCGTCGAGGCGATGTACAAGAAATACGGCGACGAGGTGATGATGCATCTCGAATTCCAGCGCCGCTTCGGCCGGGTGAATTGCTCGGCGTTGCAAGTCGTGCGCTGGAAATCGGAGGAACGGCTTTACGAGATCATCCGCGATCACGAAGCGGCGGGCTGCATCATCCCCAACCCGCACACCTACGTGCTCGAAGACAAGGGCCCGAAGGTGATCGCGCAAGACCACCATCTCGATTTCAAACGCGGGACCGATCCTTTCGGCCTGCTCAATCCCGGCAAAATGCGTCGTTGGAAGTCAGCATGAGCGAGAATCTTTGGGCCGATCCGCCCGCCCCGCCCGTTCCCATCACCGACTGGACCTCGTTCAAAGCCGCGATCGGCGGCGTCGAAACGATCGAAGAACCGGCGCTGGTCAAACAGAAGAGCCGCGACTTCTATTGGTATTCGCCGGTGCTGAAAAAGCAGCTCGGCAAGCATTTCGGCGACATCGTCGTTTTGCCGAAAACGGAAGCCGAAGTGATCGCCGTCGCCGCCGCCTGCGCGAAGGGTCGCATTCCGCTGACCGTGCGCGGGGCCGGGACCGGCAATTACGGCCAAGCGATGCCGCTGGCAGGCGGCGTGATCATGGATATGTCGGGCCTCGACAAGATCGTGCGCCTCGACAAGGGCGTGCTGACCGTCCAGCCCGGCATGAAGCTGATCGATCTCGAAAACGAAACGCTGAAGCAAGGCTGGGAATTGCGCTTCCACCCGTCCACGCGCCGCACGGCGACGATCGGCGGGTTCATTTCCGGCGGCTCGTCGGGCATCGGCTCAATCAATTACGGCATTCTGCGCGACCGCGGCAATGTGCGCCGCTTGCGCGTGGTGACGGTCGAGGAAACGCCCCGCATCGTCGAACTCACCGGCGACGACGTGCAGAAGGTCGTCCATGCCTACGGCACCAACGGCATCATCACCGAGCTCGACGTCGCGATGGCGCGCGCCTGGCCCTGGGCCGAGCAGGTCGCGTGTTTCCCCGACATCATGGCGGCGACGCGCTTCGCGCAAGCACTGTGCGAGGCCGACGGTGTCGTCAAGAAGCTCGTCTCGCCCATCGATTGGGGGGCCGCCCAGCATTTCAAGCCGCTGCGCCCCCTGCTGAAGGACGGCCAGGCGATCGTCATTTTGATGATCGCGCAGACGAGCCGCGACGCGACCGCCGATCTCGTGAAGGATTTCGCCGGCGAAATCGTGTTCGATCGCGATTGCACGGATCAGGCCGAGATCCCGCCGCTTTACGAATTCACCTGGAACCACACCACGCTGCAGGTGCTGAAGGTCGACAAGTCGATCACCTATTTGCAGACGCTGTTCCCGCCGCCCGATCACGTGGCCCTGGTCGAGAAGATGTGGAAGATCTTCGGCGACGAAGTGCCGCTGCATCTGGAATTCGTGCGCTTGGGCGGCAAGGTCGCGTGTTTCGGCCTTCAGGTCGTGCGCTACACGACCGATGCGCGGTTGCGCGAAATCATCGAGATTCACGAAAAGAACGGCTGCCCGATTTTCGATCCGCACACCTTCCTGTTGGAGGACGGCGGCATGAAGGTCGTCGACGAGGCGCAATACGAGTTCAAGAAAATGGCCGATCCGAACGGCCTGTTGAATGTCGGCAAGATGCGCGCCTGGGACGAGCGCACGCCCACACGCTCCAAATGGGCCGAGGCCAGCCTGTGAATCTCGACCGCTTCCGGGAATTGCTCGGCGACATTCCCGTCGTCGACGACCCGGTGGCGCTGAAAATCAAAAGCCGCGATTTCTATTGGTTCTCGCCGATCCTGCGCGAAGAGCTTGGCGCGTTGGAGGCCGATCTGATCGTCGTGCCCCGCGACGAAGCGGACGTGCTGACCATCGCGCGCGCCGCCGTCGCGACCAAAACGCCGGTCACGCCGCGCGGCGGCGGTACGGGGAATTACGGCCAAGCGATTCCGTTGGCGGGCGGCGCGCTTGTCGATTTCAGCCGCGTCGAGGGCCTCAAATTCGTCGCCCCCGGCCGCGTGCGCGCCCTCGCGGGCACGCGCATCGCCTCGCTCGACAACCAGTTGCGCGATGCGCATGGCGTCGAGCTTCGTTTGCATCCCTCCACCGCGCGCACGGCGACGTTGGGCGGCTATGTCGCCGGTGGGTCGGGCGGCATCGGCTCGATCCAATACGGCATGCTGCGCGATCGCGGCAACGTGGCGGGTTTGCGCGTCGTGACATTGTCCGACGAACCGACCATCGTCGATCTGGAAGGCGACGAGGTGCAGCAGGCGATGCATGCCTACGGCACCAACGGTCTGATCCTGTCGGTCGATATGGCGACGACGCAAGCCGTGCCCTGGCGCGAGATGATCTTCGCCTTCCCCGATACGCTCGCCGCGACGCGCTTCGGCTTGGCGCTGGCGGCATCCGACGGGCTGGTGAAGAAGCTTGCGACGATCGCGCATCCCGATCTCGCCAAGAACTTCAAGCCGATCCGCGAATTCTGCCCGGCCGGCAAATGGCTCGTCCTGGCGATCGTCGCCGAATACTCGCATCTGGGCGTGCAGGCTTTGGCGGCCGAACATGGCGCCGCGATCACGCTGGATCGCCAGGCGGACGAATCGCCGGGAGAACCTCCGCTTTACGAATATTCCTGGGGGCATACGACGCTGCATGCGTTGCGCGCCGACAAGTCGGTCACCTATCTGCAATCGATGCTGCCGGCGAACGGCACGCTCGATATCGTCGCGAAACTCGAAAGCGCGACCGGCGGCGAGATGATGCATCACTATGAATGCGTGCGCTTCGACGGGCGCGTCACCGTGCAGGGCATTCCGGTATTCCGCTATACCGGGCGCGACCAGCTCGACCGCTTGGTGAAGGCGCATGAAGCCTTGGGCATTCGCATCGCCAACGCGCATACATGGCTGTTGCAGAACGGCGGCATGAAGAAGATCGACGACGCGCAGTTCGAATTCCGCAAGCGTCACGATCCCTACGGCCTCGCCAATCCCGGCAAGATGGCGGGCTGGCAGGGCGGCCCGGCGCTGAAGCCGCTGGGGGCCGGTGCGGCCGCCGATCTCGAAACGACCGGCTGGGTCTAAACGCGCGCGAAGGTCTTTTCGACTTCGGCCAGGAACGCGGCCCGGCTTTCCGGCGTCGAGGAATCCATGCGGTCATGCGCGCGCCACACGAAGCGGCAGCTGCGCCCGCACATGCTTTTGACGCCCAGACGCAGGAACATGCGGCCCGGATGGCCCATGAGCCAGGCGAACCACCAGGGGGCCCCCATCGTCGTGACGACATGGATGGATTTGACGCGCTTGAGTAGCGGCTTGATGACGCCGCCATTGATCTCGAACGCCACACCCGGCGCCCAGACGCGGTCGAACCAGCCCTTCAGCATCGCGGGCAGGCCGTACCACCAGGTCGGATAGACGAAGACGAGCCCGTCGGCCGCGGTGAGGCGGCCGACATAGGTCTCGATCCCTTCGAGATTCGTCTTTTCGTAGTTGTAGCGGCCGCGTTCTTCGGCGGACATGTCGGGCCGGAAGCCCTCGGCGTAGAGGTCGAGCACGTCCACGTCGTGTCCGCTTTTTGCGAGCGTCGCGGTCACTTTTTCCTTCAGAGCGTGGCAGAAGGAGTCGTCGCGCGGGTGGGCGTAGACGAGCAGAAACTTCATCGCACACCGCCCAGTGTGCGGTCGATTTTCGCCAGAAAATCGCCGCGCGTTTTATCCGTCGCGCGATTCATGTCGTAATGCGCCAGCCAGTTCATTTTCGCGCGCCCCGCCGTCAGCAGGCGGAAATAGCGCATGATCTGCTTCTTGGGCGGATTGCCGACCAGGAAGGTCGCGACCCACCACGGCCTTCCGTAGGTCGAAATGCCGATCACGCGCTTGATATGCGTCAGCGCCGGCCGGGCGATCCCGTCCGCGCCCAGATTGAACGACACGCCGGGCAGCAGCACGCGGTCGAACCAGCCCTTCAAAATCGCGGGCAGACCGTAGCACCAGGTCGGGAACACGAACACGATGCCCTCGGCCGCCATCAACCGATCGACGTAAGGCTGGACGGGCCCGCGGTTGGCGGGGATTTCGTGGTAGCCCAGGCGTTCCTCGCGGCTCAGCACCGGGTTGAAATTCTCGGCATAGAGGTCGAGATGGTCGACCGTGTGGCCCGCCCGGCGCAAGGCCGCGAGGGCGGTTTTCTGGATCGCCGCATTGAACGAGGTTTCGACCGGATGGGCTGAAATCAGCAGAATTTTCATCATTCCCCCTTGCCCGAGCGGCAAGCGGTTTGCAAGCATCGGACCGATCCCGGGAGAGCGAACCATGCTTGTCACCCAACAGAAGATTCTGCGCCGTTTCTGGTACCCCGTCCTGCCGATGGACAAACTGGGCGATAAGCCGGTCCCCTTCACGCTGCTGGGCCAGGCGATCGTCCTGTGGAAGGATTCGGACGGCAAGCCGGCGGCGGCGATCGATCGCTGCTGTCATCGCACGGCGAAATTGTCGAAAGGATTTTGCACCAGCGACGGCAAGATCGCCTGCGGCTATCACGGTTGGGAGTTCGACGCGTCCGGCCAGTGCACGCGCATCCCGCAATGGAAGGATGCGAGCCGCACGCCCAAATTCAAGATCGACGCCTATCGCGCCAAGGAACGCTACGGCTTCGTCTGGGTGGCGTTGGAAGACCCGATGTTCGACATCCCCGAAATTCCCGAAGCGTCGGACCCGAGCTTTCGCCGCATCCCGGAATTCTACGAGCCGTGGAACGTGAACGCGCTGCGCGTGCTGGAGAACGCGTTCGACAACGCGCATTTCACCTATGTGCATAAATCGAGCTTCGGCGATCCCGACCCGACGCCGTCGGAAATGACCTACGAGGAATTCCCCTGGGGCTTCCGCACGCATTCCATCGTGCGCGTGCAAAACCCGGATTTGCAGAAGAAGAATCTCGGCATCGAAGAAGGCATGACCACGCGCGACAACACGCGCACCTGGTTCATGCCGTTCTTCCGGCAATTGCGTATCCGCTATCCCAACGGTCTGGTGCATTGCATCCAGACCGGGGCGACGCCGATCGACGATACGCGCAGCCAGCTTGTCCAGTTCGTCTATCGCAACGATAGCGAGGCCGAAACGCCGGCCGCCAGCGTCGTCGCCTTCGACCGGCAGGTCACCGGCGAGGACCGCGAAATCCTGGAAGCGACGGAATTCGACGTGCCGCTGGAAGCGACCTCGGGCGAGGAATTCCACATGCCGTCCGATAAACCCGGCATGTTGATGCGCCGGCGCTTCATTTCGCTGCTGGCGGAAGCGGGCGAAAAGGAAATCCGCACGGCGACCAAGCCCGAAACGCCGCGTCAGGCCGCCGAATAAATCTTCCCCCCGGCGGGTAACCCGCCGGGCGGCAGGGCCGAACTTGTTCACGACGCAACGGCGGAGAATCCGCATGGAAATCGTGAATGGGATACCGTGTCAGAATTGTACCGATGTCGAGCGCGCCAAAAAGGCCGCCCCGGGCGATTCGAGCGCGTTGGACCGCAACCCGGCGCTCGACGTGACGCGACTGCTGGCGGATTTCGCGTCCGGCAACGCGCCGTTGAGCTTCGGCGATCGCGGCCGGACGATCAATCTGGGGGCGTGAGCGCCGCGATCTGTGGCGTCGCCCCCCAGGGCCGTGCCATCGTCGAGCCCATGCGCGACGACGACTGGCCCGATTTGCTCGCCCGCGCCCAACAGGGCGACGAAGCCGCCTATCGCCGTTTCCTGGGCGAGAGTGCAGGATTCTTACGCGCCATCGTCGCGCGCACCGGCATTCCCGCCGACGCGATCGAGGACGTGGTGCAGGAAGCGCTGATCACCATCCACGCCATCCGCCACACCTACGACCCCGCCCGCCCCGTGCGGCCGTGGCTGACCGCGATCGCGCGACGGCGCGCGGTCGATTGGCGCCGCCGGCGAACCGGGATTTCGCGCAACGAAGTCGCGATGCCCGACCATGCGGCCGAAACCTTCGCCGATCCCGAATCGAACCGGGAACTGGATCGCGGTGATTCAAGCGAGACGGTGCGGCGCTGGGTCGCCAAATTGCCTCCCGGTCAGCGCCAGGCGGTGGAGATGTTGAAGCTGAAGGAAATGTCGCTGGCCGAGGCCGCCGCCCAATCGGGCCAGTCGATCACCGCGCTGAAGGTCGCCACGCATCGCGCCTTGGCGAATCTGCGCAAGATGTGGAAGAAGGAAACCACATGACGACGCGCGAAACCGAAAATCTGATCGGCGCCTTAAGTGCCGAAGTGCGGCCCGTGAAGCCGCTCGCCGGCCCCATTAGCCGCGCGCTGCGCTACCTCGCCTTCGCGGCGCCCTGCCTGCTGGCGATCGCGCTTTACTACGGGCCGAGCGAGATGTTCCTCGCGCGCCTGAACCAGCCCGTTTTCATGGTGCCGTGGCTCGCCTCGGTATTGACCGGCATCCTCGCCACCGTCGCGGTGTTCCATTTGTCCGTGCCCGGCGCGCCGCGCTGGCTTTTCCTGCTGCCGATCCCGCCGCTTGCCGTGTGGCTCGGCACGCTGGGTGCGGGATGCCTTGGCGAACTCGTCGCCTACGGTTATTCGCATATCGGCACGAGTTGGCATTGCGTGCAGGTCATCCTGCAAACGAGCATACCCCTCGGCCTCGTGCTCGGCTGGATGCTGCGCAAGGCCGCCCCGCTCGCCCCCGTCGCGACGGGCGCTTGGGCGGCATTGGCCGTTTCCGCCTTCGCGTCGGCGACGCTGGAGACGTTCCACAGCCTCGATACCGCGACGATGATCCTGCTGTGGCACGGCACGGCCGTGGCCGCGGTCGCCGCCATCGGCGCCGTCATCGGCAAAAGCGCCCTACGCCTGCCCGTCTAAACCGAAAACGCGCGCGCCAGATGCGCGGACATCTGCGCGACCGTTTCGCGCGACACGGCGGCGAATGCGCCCAGATGCACGAAAGCGTGATTGGCGCGCGGGAATTCGACATAGACCGTATCGACGCCCGCTTCGACCAGCTTGTCGCGCATCCGGCGGCTGTCGTCGCGTAAGGGATCGAGACCCGCGGCCATGATGTAAGGCCGCTTGAAGATCGTCATGTCGGATGCGCGCAAAGGCGAGGCTTCCGGATGTTCACGGCGCTTCGCGTCGGGGCAATACATGTCCCAATACATCGCCATCGCCGCGCGGCTAAGCCCGAAGCGTCCATCGCCGAACGGGGCGAGATAGGATTGCGTATCGAGATCGCAATCATAGACACCGTAGACGCCGATATGCGCGGCCGGGACCGCCAGACCTTGTGCGGCCAAGCGCACCGAGACGCCGAAGGCGAGATTGCCGCCGGCGGAATCGCCGCCGACCGCGAGCTTGTCCGGCGTGGCGCCCAGCGTTTCGGCGTTTTTGCGCGCCCAAACGAAGGCGTCGAAACAATCGTCGAGCGGCACCGGGAACGGAAATTCCGGCGCCTTGCGATAGCCCACAGACAAAACGCGCGTGCCCGCCCCGGCCGCCAGCGCGCGGCACAGACGGTCATGCGTGTCGATCGAGCCTTGCACCCAGCCGCCGCCGTGGAACCACACGAGCAGGCCGCGCATCTCGCCCTCCGGCACGAAGAAGCGTGCCGGGATCGAACGGCCGGCAAGATCGATCGTCAAATCGCGCTTTTCGCGCATCTGCGGCCCGCCGAGATTGACGAAGGCGCGGCGCAGCTCGACATCCTGGCGTGCGGCGACCGGATTGCCGGGCAGATGATTGGGGGCCGGGCCGAAACGCTGGACGGTTTCGGCGAGGACGGCGGCGATTTCGGGATCGAGATCGTGGGACATGGGGCGGAACCATGCCCCGGCGCGCGGCGCCCCGCAAGCGCCTCAGCGTTTCGGTTTTTCGTCGTCGAACAGGATGCGCGATGCGGCCCCGTCGAGATCCTCGTACTGGCCCGAGCGCAACGACCACAGGAACGCGACCAGCGCCAGCAGCGACGCGACCAGCGCCACGGGGATGAGGATCAGGAGCGTGTCCATCGCGTTCTTCCCAGGCGCAAAGCGTTGACGACGACGTAGATCGACGACGACGACATCAGGAACGCCGCGAGCGGCGGCGTGACATAGCCGAGCACGGCGGCGGGTACGGCCAGCGCATTATAGACGATCGACGCCGCGATGTTATGGCGCACGAGTTCGCGCGCCCGGCGCGCGACATCGAGCAATTCGCCCACCGCCGACAACCCGGCCCCTTGGAACACCGCGTCGGCCGCGACTTGCGCCACATCCGCCCCCGTCGCGGGCGACAAGGATGCGTGTGCGGCGGCCAAGGCGGGCGCGTCGTTGAGCCCGTCGCCGACCATCAGAACGTTGCGGCCCGACGCGGCGAGTTCGGCAAGCCGCGCCGCCTTCGCCGCCGGATTGGCTTCCGCCCGCCACTCGGAAATCCCCAGCATCGCCGCGACATCGCGCACGGTCTCGCGCCGATCGCCCGATAGCAGTTCGACCGCGTAGCCCTCGCGCATCAGACGCGCGATCGTCTCGGCCGCGTCGTCGCGGGGCGCATCTTCGAAGGCGAAGCGGATCTTGCGCCCGTCGCCGCGATCGAGCCATAGCTCGGGTCCTGTCGCGGGGCCCGCCAGCACATCGTCCACGCGCACGAAAGCGCGGCTGCCAAGCTTCGCTTGGCCCAGCGTCAGACCCTGGCCGGGATGTTCGACGACGCCGACGGCAACCGATACATCGCGGATCGTCGCGGCCAAAGCGCGCGACAAGGGATGGCGCGAGGCGGCGGCCATCGACGCGGCGAAACGGTGATCGTCCTTCGCGCGCGCCGGATCGTCGGCCAGGACCGGGCGGCCTTGGGTCAGCGTGCCGGTCTTGTCGAACACGATCGTGTCGATCTGGGCGAGGCGTTCGAGCGCCGTCGCGTTTTTCAGCAGCACGCCGCTTTTCAGCAAGCGGCCCGAGGCGACGACCTGCACCGACGGCACGGCCAAGCCCAGCGCGCAGGGACAGGTGATGATCAACGTGGCGACGGCGTAGAGCATCGCCACCTGCCAATCCACACCGATCAGGAAATACCAGCCCAGGAACGTCGCCAGCGCGGTGATATGCACGACAGGCGCATAGAGCCGCGTGACGCGTTCGGAGATCGCGACGAAGCGCGAGCGCCCGCCTTCGGCCGCTTCGACCAAACGGACGATCTCGGCGAGCAGCGTGTTCTCGCCCGTCGCGGTCGCGCGCAAACGCAAGGGCGCGCCCAGATTGATCATGCCGGCGAATACCGGGTCGCCGGGCTTGGCGCCGCGCGGCAGCGATTCGCCGGTGACGAGGCTGGTGTCGAGATCGGTGACGCCGGACAGGATTTCGCCGTCCACGCCGATACGCTCGCCCGCCGCGACCTGGACGAAATCCCCGGCCTTCACCGCGTCGACCGGAATGGCGCGCGCACGCCCTTCCGGATCGATCACCGTGACCGGGGCCGCGCGCAAGGCCAGCAGATGTTCGGCCGTTTCGCGCGCCTTGCCGCGCGCGCGCCGGTCGAGATAGCGGCCCGCCAGCAGGAAGAACAGCAGCGTCAGCGCCGCGTCGAAATAGGCGTAGGGGCCCGAGCGAATGGTCTCGGAGAGGCTCATCGCCGCCGTCATGGTGATGCCCACGGCGATGGGCACGTCCATATTGACGCGGCCGCCGCGTAGCGCCCCGATGGCCGAGCGATAGAACGGCAGTCCCGCATAGAAGATACAGGGCAAGCCGATCAGCGCCGACACCCAATGCAGCAGATCCTTGGTCGCCGGGCCCATATCGCTGCCGACCCAGACGGCCAGCGACAGCATCATCACGTTGCCGGCGGCGAAGCCCGCGACACCGGTCGCGCGCAGCAGATCGCGTTCTTCCGCGTCGCCCGCGCGCGTCAGGCAAGAAGGATCGAAGGGCACGAAGCGGAAGCCGAGCTTGGCCGCAACCGCGACCAGCGCATCGGCGCGCGCCGCATCGCCCTTCCATTTGAGGACGAGCCGCCCGGTCGACAGATTGACCCGCGCGTCGAGCACGTCCGGCTCGCGCGCATAGACGCTTTCGATGAGCCAAACGCAGGCCGCACAGGTGATGCCTTCGACCATCAAATGCAGCGTCGCCACCCCTTCGGGCGACACGTTCACGCGCGACGCGTAATCCTGGATGACCCCGTCGTCCTGCGGCTTCGCGCTGGGCGCCGTGCGCCGCGCGTAGAACGCGTCAAGGCCCAGGCCCTTCACCGCTTCGTAAGCACCCTCGCAGCCCGTGCAACAAAACCGCGTGCCCGGTGCGACCGGTGCGGCGCAATGCACGCAAGCTGCGGCGTCGGCGCGTGTCGCAAGATCGTCGAGGGGGGCCATCCAAAAGCCTCAGCGCACGAAGAAGCGCACGAATTCGTGGGCGCGCCCGCCTTGCGTGCCTTCGGCGACGACGCGCAATTCCCATTGGCCCGGCATCGGCAATTCGATGTCACCCGTATAGGTCCCCGGCGCCACCGAGCGGAATTTATAGGTCCGGTTCGGCGTGCCGCCAACCGGGCGCACGAGAATCGCCGTCACGTCGAGATCCGACAGCGGCTTCGCGGCCGCATCCTGCGCGCGCACGGTGACCATGTCGCCGTCGCGATGGATGTCCATCTTCCAGCCGAGCGCGTTTTCGCGGTCTTCCTCGCGCAGCACCTGATTGTATTTGCGTCCGCGCTCATAGGCGTTGTCGTAGGCGAGGCCCGGCCACGACGACAGCGCGAAATAGACGAGCGCCCCGTTGGCGATCAGCACCGCGACGAAGGCGAGCGGATAGACCAGCCACAAATGACGTTCGGGCGACAGGCGGAAACCGGCGACGTTCATAATGCTCTCCTACCGTCCGGGGGCGAGGAAGACGGAATCGTAATCCGCATGGCCCCGCCCTTCGCGGGGCTTCAGATCGAAACGCACGGGCGACGACGCCTTGCCGCGCACGCTTTGCGACGGCACGGTCACGAACACGCGATAGGTCGCGACCGAATCGGGCTTGGCGGCCAAGGTTACGACGGGTGCGGCCGCCACGTCCGATCCCGCCACGCCGAGCACGGCCCCTTGCAGACCCGACACGGCGAGCGTGAAGTCGCGCGGCGCGTGCGTCTTGTTCAGCACATGGATCGTATAGGCGTTGCGGATATTGCCGTCCGACAACGTGACGAAAAGCGGTGCGCGGTCGCGCAGCACGTTGAGCTCCACCGTGGCGCGCGACAACAGCGCCACGAGCATGACGGCGCCGACGAACGCGAGCACGCCCGCATAGATCAGCGTGCGCGGGCGGACGAATTTATGCGTCGCCGGCTCGCCCTTGGCGCGGCAGGCTTGGTTCGCCAGCGTGTCGAAGCGGATCAACCCGCGCGGGCGGCCGACCTTGTCCATCACCGCGTCGCACGCGTCGATGCAAAGCCCGCAGCCGATGCATTCGAGCTGCTGGCCGTCGCGGATATCGATGCCCGTCGGGCAGACGGCGACGCAGGAATTGCAATCGACGCAATCGCCGCGTCCGGCCCACGGGTCGACGCCCGGTGCGGCCTTGGCGAGCTTGCCGCGCTTTTCCCCGCGCCAATCCTCGTACGTGACGACATAGCTTTGGTCGTCGAGCATTGCGCCCTGGAAGCGCGGCCACGGGCACATATAGGTGCAGACCTGTTCGCGCGCCCATCCGGCGAGCGTATAGGTCGTGGCCGTGAACATCCCGATGAAAAAATACTGGGTGAGCGTCGCGTTGCCGGTGAAGACGTCGCGGACCACGGTCGGCGCATCGTCGAAATAGAGGATCCAGGCGCCGCCGGTCGCCAGCGCGATGCCGATCCACGCGGCGTGCTTGAGCGTGCGCTTGACGATCTTTTCGGCCGTATAGGGGGCGGCGTCGAGCTTGATGCGCGCGTTGCGGTCGCCTTCGATCTTGCGTTCGACCCACATGAACAAATCGGTCCACACGGTTTGCGGGCAGGCATAGCCGCACCACAAACGGCCGAACAGCGACGTCACCAGAAACAGCGTGATCGCCGCCAGAATCAGCAGGCCGGTCAGGAAATAGACTTCCTGCGGCCAGATCTCGATCATGAAGAAATAGGCTTTGCGCCCCGGCAGATCGATCAGGATCGCCTGATCGGGCGCCGTGGGCCCGCGATCCCAGCGCAGAAACGGCGCCAGGTAATAGACCGCGAGGCAAAGGGCCAAGACCGCCCATTTGATGCGGCGGTAGAGGCCCTTCACATCCTTCGGATGCACCTTGATGCGGCTGACGTAAAGCGGCGCGGCCGCTTTTTGAACCTTCGTCGAAACCGCATCTTCGACCGCGACATGCCCCGCCTTGTTGGCGGACGCATCGGCATCGGGGGGAGACGTGCCGTCCATGATCGAGCCTTGCCTTCCTCCGCTTCGAGCGAGGATGCCTGGGACGGCGGCTTACTTGCCGCCGCCCAGCGCGTGAACGTAGACGGCGAGCATCTTGATCGTGGCGTCGTCCAGACGCCCGGTCCAAGCCGGCATCGACCCGGCACGGGAGTTGCGCACGGATTCTACGATCGTGGCTTTGTCGCCGCCATAGATCCAGATATTCGCCGCAAGATTGGGGGCCCCCAGATCGGTCGAACCCACGCCGCCTTCCTGGTGGCAGGCGACGCAGTTTTCCGAGAACACCGTCTCGCCACGCTTGACCGCGTCGGCGTTCGTCGAACGCTTGGACAGCGACAACACGTATTCGGCGACGTCGTCGATCTGCTTCGCGTTCAGCACGCCGTCGGCGCCGAAGCGCGGCATCTGGCTGACGCGCGATTGCGTGTTGGCGTTGCGGATGCCGTAGGCGATCGTGGTGTGGATGTCGTCGAGCGCGCCGCCCCAAACCCAGGAATCGTCGGCGAGGTTGGGATAGCCCTTGGCGCCCGAACCGCCCGCGCCGTGGCAGGGCACGCAGTTTTCGGCGAAGACCGAACGCCCGCCGGCCATGGCGAAGTTCAAGAGATCGGGCGAGCTGCGGATCTGGTCGAGCGAGGCTTTCTCGATCCGGCCCACGAACGGGGCCCGCGCCGTCTTGGCTTCCTCCAGACGCTGCGCGATCTCGATGCGCTGCGTCCAGCCCAGCATACCCTTCGTGTTGCCCGACAGCGTCGGCCACGCGGGATACACGATGAAGTACCCGATCGACCAGATGATCGTCGCGTAGAAGGTCCACAGCCACCATTTCGGCAGCGGGGTGTTCAGCTCCTTGATCCCGTCCCATTCGTGGCCGGTGGTCTCGGTGCCGGTGATTTCGTCTTTCTCGATCTTGGTGGGCATCGATTTGCTCCCGGATCCCGTTCAGCGGCCGTTGGCGTCGTTGTCGTCGCGCAGCGGAATGCGCGAATTGCGGTCCATTTCCGCGCGGCGCGAAGGCCAGAAGGCCCACGCGATAAGCCCCGCGAAGAACACGACCAGCCAGACCATCTGGACGCTGCCGATCAGACTCATCATTTCCTGTTTATCCATGGCGGCGCGCCCCCTTACTGCGTCAGCTGTTCGGGGCGGACCGACTTGAAGTCGACCAGCGTGCCGAGCATCTGCAGATAGGCGACCATCGCGTCCATCTCGGTGACCTTGGCGGGGTCGCCGCCGAAGGTGGAAACGATCGTCTTGGGATAGCGCTTGACGATATCCGCCGCACCGTCGGCGTCGGGGTTCTGTTGCGCTTCCAGATCGGCCTTGGCGTTGTCGATCTGCGCTTGCGTGTAGGGCACGCCAATGATGCGCAGCGTTTTCAAGTGTTCGGCGATGTCGCCATACGCCAAGGGCCGCGTCGCCATGAACGCGTAGCCCGGCATGATTGATTCCGGCACCACGGCGCGCGGATCGATCAGGTGGGCGACGTGCCAATCGTCGGAATACTTGCCGCCGACGCGCGCGAGATCGGGGCCCGTGCGCTTCGATCCCCATTGGAAGGGATGGTCGTACATCGACTCGGCCGCGAGGCTGTAATGGCCGTAGCGTTCGATCTCGTCGCGGAACGGACGGATCATCTGGCTATGGCAATTATAGCAACCCTCGCGGATGTAGATGTTGCGCCCGGCGAGTTCGAGCGGCGTGTAGGGGCGCACCCCTTCCACGCGCTCGATGACCTGTTCGTTGGCGAACAGCGGCACGATCTGAACCAAGCCGCCGATGGCGACCGTGATCAGCGTGGCGACGGCCAGGATGACGACGTTCTTTTCGAAGATCGCGTGACTGAACTTGAAGGCCATGTTTCGCCCTCCCCCTCAGGCCGCGGCCGCTTGCGGCACGCTGACGCGTACCGGCGCGCCGGCCGTGATGGTTTTGTAGAAGTTGTAGGCCATGATCAGCGCGCCCGCGAGGTAGAGCACCCCGCCCAAAGCGCGGATCACGTAGAACGGATGCATCGCGGCGACCGTTTCGACGAACGAGTATTGCAGGAAGCCGTACTCGTCATAGGCGCGCCACATCAGGCCTTGCATGATGCCCGACACCCACATCGCGGTGATGTAGAGCACGATGCCCAACGTCGCGATCCAGAAATGCCACGCGACCAGACGGGTCGAATAGAGCGCGCGGCCCCACAGCACCGGCACCAGATAGTAGAGCATGCCGAAGCTGACGAAGCCGACCCAGCCCATCGCGCCCGAATGCACGTGGCCGATAGTCCAGTCGGTGTAGTGCGACAGCGCATTGACCGCCTTGATCGACATCATCGGCCCTTCGAAGGTCGACATGCCGTAGAAGGCGACGGCGGTGACCGAGAAGCGCAACGACGCATCGGTGCGCAGCTTGTCCCACGCGCCCGACAGCGTCATCAGGCCGTTGATCATGCCGCCCCAGGACGGCATCCACAGCATGATGGAGAAGGTCATACCCAGCGTCTGCGCCCAATCGGGCAGCGCGGTGTAGTGCAGATGGTGCGGGCCCGCCCAGATATAGAGGAAGACCAGCGCCCAGAAGTGCACGATCGACAGGCGATAGGAATAGACGGGGCGGTTCGCGGCCTTGGGAATGAAGTAGTACATCATGCCCAGGAAGCCCGCGGTCAGGAAGAAGCCGACCGCGTTGTGGCCGTACCACCACTGGATCATCGCATCCTGCACGCCGGACGGCACCGTGTAGCTCTTCCAGCCCAGGAAGCTGACCGGCAGTTGGATGTTGTTGCCGATATGCAGCATCGCGATGGTGATGATGAAGGCGAGCAGGAACCAGTTCGCGACGTAGATATGCGGTTCCTTGCGCTTCATCAGCGTGCCCGCATAGACGACGAGATAGACGACCCAGACGATCGTGAGCCAGAGGTCCACGAACCATTCGGGCTCCGCGTATTCCTTGCCCGAGGTGATGCCCATCACGTAACCGAGTGCCGCCATCACGATGAAAAGCTGATAGCCCCAGAACACGAACCAGGCGCCCGCCGAGCCCATGAACATTTCCGTCCGGCAGGTGCGCTGGACGATATAGAAGGAGGCGCAGAGCAGCGCGTTGCCGCCGAAGGCGAAAATCACCGCCGAGGTGTGCAGCGGACGCAGACGGCCGAAGCTCGTCCATTCGAGCCCGAGATTGAGCGCGGGGAATGCGAGCTGCGAAGCGATCACCACGCCGACCAAAAAGCCGACGCAGCCCCAAAAGATCGTCGCGATCGCGGCGGCCCGAACGACATCGTCGTTATAGGCCGGCGCAGCCCCCGTTGCGGCGTGGGCGGGCGCGCCCGACGCGGTGGCGGCAAGTGCCATTTTGCTCCCCTTTGCTGTCCGGTCTTCTTGGCGTCGAGTATGGCGCCAAAAAGCCCGGCTGGACTCCGATGCTTGACTATCGTCCTTCGACGGACGGAAAACATTGATCCAGGTCAAGGTAACGGCGGCTCAACCGCCGCAAGATGCGACCAATTAACGCTGGTCCGAATACCGTTGGGAGCTCGACGCCATGCCGGAAGCCATTCCCGTCTTCGCCAGTCCTTCGCCCCGAATCCGGCTGGTGCCGGTCGATCGGCCCTGGGTCTGGCTTGGCAAAGGCTGGGACGATTTCCGCCGCGCCCAAAACACCAGCCTGACCTATGGTGGTGCGATCGTTGCCGCAAGTTATGCGGTTGTCGCGGCGCTTTGGTGGTTCGACCAGATCTACGCCTTGTGGCCTTTGGCCGCGGGCTTCCTGTTCGTCGCACCGCTGCTGGCCGCCGGGATCTACGACACCAGCCGACGCCTGGAATTGGGCGAAACCCCCGATTTCGCCACCACGGCGGGGGCTTTGGCGCGCAACCCCGAACATCTCGCCTATCTCGGCTTGGTGCTGGCGGTCTTCAATCTGTTCTGGGTGCGCTTCGCGTTGTTGCTGTTCGCGCTGTTCTTCGGCGCGCCGCGCAACAATATCCGCGAGTTGATCGATCTGACGCTGTTCTCGCCCGGGGCGTTGCCGTTCCTGATCGTGGGCACGGCGCTGGGCGCGATCCTCGCCGCCTTGGTCTTCGCGATTTCCGCGATCTCGATCCCGATGCTGCTCGACAAGCGCGACTGTACCGTATGGGTCGCGATCGCCACGTCATGGGTCGCGGTGCGCGCGAATTGGAAGCCGATGGCGCTGTGGGCGGCGCTGATCGTCGCCTTCACCGGTTTCGGGATGGTGCCGTTCTTCCTGGGGCTGGCGATCACGATGCCGCTGATCGGCCACGCCACTTGGCACGCCTATAAAGATCTGGTGATCGACTAAAGCGCGCGCCACGCCATCCAAAACAGCAAGCTGGCGTTGATCAGCATTAGCGCCGGCGAGAACTGCGCCATCGTGGCTTTCCAGCGTTTGGCGGCCATGGCGCCGGCGAATCCCACCACCAGCAAGGCGGGCATGGTGCCCAGCGCGAAGGCGGCCATCGCCAGCGCCCCTTCGCCCGCCCCGCCCGCACCCGCCGCCGCCGCCAGCGCCGCGTAAAGCAAACCGCAGGGCAAGAAGCCGAGCGCCAAGCCCAAAGCGAAACCGCGCATGGGGCCTGGATTTTCGATCAACGGGCGCACGAACCGGCCCAGGCTTGCGGCGATGAAACCGCCCGTCCCGCCAAAGGCCCGCCCCAACGCTTGCAGCGCGAACAAGGCGCCCGCCACCGCCAACAAGGCGGGCATCGCGAAGCGCAAGCCGGGCACCGAGCCCAACGCCCCGCCCAACCCGCCGAGCACGGCGCCGAGGAAAACGTAGGTGATCGCGCGCCCGAAATGATAGGGCAGCAACGCCGCCCCGGCGAGGCGCGTCGGACCCGTTCCCATCCGCGCGAGCGTTTGCGCCATCACGAACGGCCCGCACATCGCCGCGCAATGCGCGAAGCCGCCGCCCAACGCCGCCAGAAACATCGCCAGCGCCAGACCCCATGGGCCGTCGGCGAAAGCGAGCGCCAGATGCGTCGGGTGTTCCACCCTATTCGGCGGCTTTCGCCGCGCGCGATTCACCCGCACGGAACGCGGCGAGTGCGGCGGGAACGGCCTTGCCGGTCGCGATCTTGGCGCCGTGCAGCGTCAATGCGCTTTCCAACGCGACCAGCGTGGTCAGAACCGTATCCTTGCGCGCGTTGTAGCCCATCGTGCCGATCCGCCAGATCTTGCCGTGCAGAGGTCCGAAGCTGGTGCCGATTTCGATCGCGAAATCGTCGAGCATGGATTTGCGCACCGCGTCGCCCTGAACCTCGGCGGGAATATAGACGCCCACGACATTGTTCATCCGCGACGTTTGGTCGCCGAACAGTTTGAGGCCCATCGCCTTCAACCCGTCGGCCATCGCCCCGCCCGCCACGCGATGGCGTTCGACGGCGGTGTCGATACCTTCCTCGACCAAAATCTTCGCGCATTCGCGCGCGGCGTAGAGCATCGACGTCGCTTCGGTGTGGTGGTTGAGGCGCTTGTCGCCCCAATAATCCATCACCATCGCGAGATCGAAATAGTTGGAACGGATGCGGGCACCATTGCCCGGCACATCCGATGCGGTGGCGATGCCCTGCTCCACGTGACGGCGGCGAACGATCGCGGCTTCGGCGCGCGCGCTCAGTGTGATCGGTGCCGAGCCCGACGGCCCGGCCAGGCATTTCTGCAAACCGGCCGACACGCAATCGACTTCCCACGCGTCGGTTTCCAGCGTGTTGCCGCCCAGCGACGCGGTCGTATCGGTATAGAACAGCGCGTCGAACTCGTGCGCGATGGCGCCCACGCCGGCGAGCGGCTGAAGCATCGTCGTCGACGTATCGCCCTGGCACAAAGCCAGCAGACGCGGCCGGTGCTTCTTGACGAGATCGCGGATTTCGTCGAGCGGAAAGACCGTGCCCCATTCGCGTTCGACCGTGATCACCTCGGCGTCGCAGCGGCGCGCGATCTCGGCCTTCAAATGGCCGAAGCGGCCGAAAACCGGAATCAGCACCTTGTCGCCCGGCTCGATCAGCGAAACCATCGCGGCTTCGATGCCCGCGCGCGCCGTGCCGTCGATCAGCATCGTCCATTTATTCGTGGTTTTGAACACGCCGCGATAAAGCCCCATCGTCTCGTTCATCAGCCCCGTCATCGACGGGTCGAACTGCCCGATCAGGGGGGTCGCCATGGCGCGCAAAACGCGCGGATCGGCGTTGATCGGGCCCGGGCCCATCAAAAGGCGGGCGGGCGGGTTCAAATCGGCGTAACGGGTCATAATCGGGCTACCTTTCGGGCCGGGAAACTGGGGCAAAACGCCGTAACTGGCAAGGGCTGCCCCTCCCGTGCTAAGCGGTCATTCCTTAAATTCTTAGCAATTCCCGGACCCGCCATGCTCGACCGCGCTTATGTCCTCGCCAATGCCGACAAGGTCGCCGAAAACTGCCGCAATCGCGGCGTGGACGTCGACATTCCGGCCTTCGTCGCCGCCGAGACCGCGCGCCGCGACGCCGACAAGGCGTTGCAGGCCGCCCAGACCGAGGCCAACGCGCTCGCGTCGGACAAGTCGCTGTCGGTCGACGAGAAGCGCGAGCGCGGCAAGGCGCTGCGCGAAAAGCGCGAGGCGCTGAAAGCCGAAGTCGACAAGCGCACGGAAGAAGCCGACGCGCTGCTGTGGCGCATCCCGAACATGACGCATCCGGCCTCGCCCATCGGGCGCGACGATCACGACAACAAAGAGATCGAGCGCAATGCGGTCGCGATTCCGAAATTCGACTTCGCGCCGCGCGATCACGTGGCGCTGGGCGAGCTTCACGGCATCATCGATACCGAAGGCGGTTCGAAGGTTGCGGGGCCCGGCTTCTACTTCCTGAAGGGCGACGGCGCGCTGCTGGAACTCGCTTTGCAGAATTTCGCGGTGAATTTCCTGGCGCAGCGCGGCTACGTGCCGCATATCACGCCCGATATCGCGCGCGATTCGATTCTGCTGGGGACGGGCTTCGTGCCGCGCGGCAACGAGACGAACACCTATCACATCGAAGACACCGACCTGTCGCTGATCGCGACGGCCGAGATCACGTTGTGCGGCCTGTACCAGGACACGATCCTGGACGCCGCGCAGTTGCCGATCCGCATCGCGGGCGTGTCGCATTGCTTCCGCACCGAGCGCGCGGCGGGCCGTGCCACGCGTGGGCTTTATCGCGTGCACCAATTCACCAAGGTCGAAATGGTCGTGATCGCCCCGCCCGAGCAATCGGAAGCGCTGCACCAGGAATTGCTGACCAACGAGCGCGACATTTTCAACGCGCTGGAAATTCCCTATCGCGTGCTCGATATCTGCACGGGCGATCTGGGCGCTGCCGCTTATCGCAAATACGATTTGGAAGCCTGGATGCCGGCGCGTGGGCAAGGCGGCGAGTTCGGCGAGATCACGTCGACCTCGAACTGCACCGAGTTCCAGGCGCGACGCCTGAACATTCGCTATCGCACCGAGCCCAAGGGCAAGCCGCTTTACGTCCACACGCTGAACGGCACGGCGATCGCGCTGGGCCGCGCGATGATCGCGATCCTGGAGAACAACCAGCAAGCCGACGGCTCGATCGTGGTGCCCAAGGCCCTGCGCCCGTTCCTGGGTAAGGACGTTCTGACGCCGCCGCCGGCGAAGTAATTACGCCTCGAACTCGAACGCCGTGCCGTATTCGCGTTCCAGCACCACGGTGTGGTGATCGACCTCGTTCGTGTCGGCGAGTTCGAGGTTGAAGAAATCCATTTGCTTCGCCGCGAAGAACGGCCCCGCATGCCACGTGCCGGCATGCAGCTTGATCGCCATACCGCCGGGCACTTTGAACGCAACGATATCGTCGAGCGCGGGTTTGGCGTCCGGATCGTCGAGCCCCTTGGGCGGGGCGACGCCCAAATACCAATCCTGACCGAGCGTCGAGGCCAAACACTGCGTCACGCGGCGATGGCGGGTGATCTGGCGAAAGCCCAAGCCCCGCCCCTCAAGCCGCATCACGTAGAAGCGCGGCTTGCCCCTCGACAGGTCGAGCCCTTCGGCCTCATGCCCCGGCAGCGGTGCGCCATCGGGGGCGGGCAAAATCGCCTCGCCATAAGGCGCGAAATTTTCGCGCGTCAAGGCGAGCGGCTTGAGCTTGCGGATTTGGGGCGGGGCCAGCTTGGTCACGGTTGTCATGGCGCCGATCATACAAGAATCGGGCCGGATGCGCTTTAGGCGGGCAGCACGAAATCCTTCGGCGCTTCGTCGGAGCGATAGGCGCGGGTTTGCGCCACGTCGCGCAAATCCTTGTGCTGCAGCCCGAAGAAGAACGGCGGCTGGGCCGGGCGGTGGATGTTGAGCTTGACGTTGAACGCTTCCATCGTGCGGGCACGGCCGATGGGATAGGCGAAACTTTTGATGTCGAACGTGCCGGGTGCGATTTCGTCGCCGGTGAGATAGAGCTTGATGCCCGAGACTTTCTCCGCCCCCAGCATCACGTTGTCGAAATCGCCCAGACGTCGTTGGGCCAAACCCACGAAACGCGGCGCATCCAGCGTGCGATAGATCATGCCCTTGCGCGGGGCGCCTTCGGCCATCGGGCGCTGGAAGGCGCCGATCAGAATCTGGCCGGGCAGCGTGGCTTCGAGCAGGCTTTGCGTATCGTCCTCGATCTCGCCCAGCACGTCGTTATGGATTGCGGGACTGCCGCCGCCGCGCGGCAGCGAGAACTCCCAGCCGCCGCCGACCGTGAACGCGGCTTTGACTACGGGGGCCGCGGCTTCGTCGCGCGCGCGTTCCAACCCGTTCTCGGCGAGGGTGAGCGACAGAAGGCAGAACAGATCGATATCCGCCTTCCAGCCTTGGCGCCGATTCCACAAGCGATAGCCCTTGCCCGTGGGCGCACGCCCCAGATCGATATCCGACCCGGCCGTTTCCAGACGCTCGGCCGCGATATTGATCGAATAGGACAACGTCGCGAGCTGCGCGATGCGCTGCGCCGTCGGCAAGGCGCGGAACCCGTCGATCTCGATGCGCGACATCGCGTGAAATTCGGTGCGCCGGATCGCGTAGCGGCCGATCGAGGCTTCCAGCGCCGACAGCATTTGCGGCGTACCCCACCAGGGACCCGCCTGAATTTCCTCCATGCGCAGCCGCGCGCGCGTGCAAGTTTGGGCGAGCTGCTGCAAATCCAAACGCTCGCCGCGCAACAGCGCGGGCTCGCTGGCGGCCAAGGCGGGTAGATCGGCGATGCGCGCGGTGGCGACGATCAGCGTCGTGCCGTCCAGCGTCCAGGCCGCGACGAAGCGCGAGCCCAGCTGCCAGAGTTCGCCCAAGCGCTTGTCGATCGCGTGCAGCGCAGAGCGGGCATCGGTGACGGGACGATCCTGGCGCATGATTAGAAACGGTAACCGATCAATCGTTACCGAACCCTTGCGACGCGGGATGCGCGCGGGTTCAGGCGGAAACGTCGATGCGTTGGCCCCGGCCGGAAGCGGCGGGCGGTGCCGGTGCGGGCTGTTGGGGTGCGGCTTGCGCGGGTGCGGAAATGGCCGTGCGGCCCGCCGCGCGTTCGGCCCGGGCGGGGGCCGTGCGCGGCCCCACCGGGCTGATCACGTCGGGCAGCGGATAGAGTTCGGCCATTTCCCGACCTCAGGCGAAGAAACTGACAGTGCCGCCGCGCGAGGCTTGCGTCGACGTGTTGGTCGATGGCGGCGTGGTGTCGGGGCGTTGCTTGATGTCGAGCGCGCGCTGCGCGATGTCCGACTCCACGCGCGGCGCCGCCGGACGCTGGGCCTTGCGCGCGGCAAGGGCGTCCTGAACCGAAAATACCGACGGCGTGATGGTCGTACTCATGATTTTCGAATTATACGCCCGGCCCCGGCGATGGTCGAGTCAGTGCGCCTGCGACCAATTCGCACCCTCGCCGCAATCGACGACAAGCGGCACCGACAATTCTACAGATGGTGCCGGGGAATTCTCCATCACGCGGCGAATCAGCGCGATCGTGGCGTCTTTTTCCTTCGGTGGCACTTCGAACAGAAGTTCGTCGTGCACTTGCAGCAACAACTTCGCCGATAGTTTCGCCTCGGCCAACGCCGCCGGTATACGCGCCATCGCGCGCTTGATGATGTCGGCCGCCCCGCCCTGCAAGGGCGCGTTGATCGCCGCGCGTTCGGCGAAAGCGCGCATCGCCGGATTCTTGGAACCGATTTCGGAAAGCCAAATGCGGCGCCCGAACGGCGTGGTCACATAGCCCTGCTTGTGGGCCTGTTTCTTGGTCGCATCCATATAGGCGCGAATGCCGGGATAGCGCTTGAAATAAGCGTCGATATAGGCCCGCGCCTCGCCCTGGGGAATGCCGAGCTGACGCGCGAGACCGAAGGGCGAGATGCCGTAGATGATGCCGAAATTGATCGCTTTGGCGCGGCGGCGCGTTTCCTTGTCCATCTTGTCGATGGGCACGCCGAACATTTCCGACGCGGTCGCGGCATGAATGTCGAGCTTGTTGCGGAACGCGTCCTTCAACGTTTCGATATCCGCGACATGGGCGAGCAAGCGAAGCTCGATCTGCGAATAGTCGAAGGACAGTAGCGTCGTGCCCTTGGCCGCGATGAAGGCTTCGCGGATCTTGCGGCCTTCCTCGGTGCGCACGGGGATGTTCTGCAAATTCGGATCGTTGGACGACAAGCGCCCGGTCGCCGCCCCGGTCATCGCGAAGGACGTGTGCACGCGATGCGTCTTCTCGTCGATCGCTTCGATCAGCGCGTCGGTATAGGTCGATTTGAGCTTGGCGAGCTGGCGCCAATCGAGCACGCGCTGGGGCAGTTCATGGCCCGTGGCGGCGAGATCGTCGAGCACGTCCGCCCCCGTGGCATAAGCGCCCGTCTTGGTCTTGGACGGCGCCTTGCCATCGGGAAGCTGCAAGCCCAGCTCGTCGAACATCACCTTGCCGAGCTGCGCGGGGCTGCCGACATTGAACGGATGACCGGCAAGCTTGTGGATCGTCTTCTCCAGCTCGTCCAAGCGCAGGGCGAAATCGTTCGACAAGCGGCGCAGCGCATCGCGATCGACCGCGATTCCGTTCTGCTCCATCGTCACGATCGCGGGGATCAGCGGCCGCTCGACGCGCTCGTAGAAAGCGAGCAAGCCTTCATCGGCCAGACGCGGGCGCAGACGATTCCACAAACGCAGCGTCACTTCCGCGTCTTCGGCGGCGTAGTCGCGCGCCTTGTCCAGCGCCACTTGCGCGAAGGAAATGCGCGCTTTGCCGGTCCCCGTCACGTCGTCGTATTTGATCGTCGTGTGGCCGAGATGCGCTTCGGCAAGTTCGTCCATGCCGTGGCCATGACGCCCGGCATCCAACACGAACGAGATCAGCAACGTGTCGTCCACCGGCCCGAATTCGGCGATGCCGGCCCGCATGAAGACCTGAATGTCGTATTTTAGGTTATGGCCGATCTTCAGCACGGACGGATCGGCGAGCAGCGGCGCCAGACGCTTCAACACGTCTTCGGCCTTCAACTGGCCGGGCTTCAATTTGACGCCGCCGCCGAAATCGAGCTCGCCCGCCGCCCCCGGCTCGACATGGCCGAGCGGCACGTAGCACGCATGGCCTTCCTCGACCGCCATCGAAATGCCGACGAGGTCGGCGTTGCGCGCGTCGAGCGACGTGGTCTCGGTATCGATCGCCAGACGCCCGGCCGCCTTGGCCTTGGCGATCCACGCATCGAGCGTTTTCAGATCGTCGACCAGATCGTATTTCGCCGGGCCCGACGGGGCCGCCGGTTCGGCGGCAGCGGCGGGCGATGCGGATGGAACGGCCGCGCGCGGGGCGGGCATCGGCCCGCCGTCGGTCAACCAGCCCATATTCTCGAGCCGGCCGATCGTCGACCGGAAGCCTTGCTCGGCCAGGAAGCCGCGCAATTTCGCGGAATCGGGCTTCTTGATCTCGAAACTCTCGACCGGCACCGTGACGGGCACGTCGGCCTTCAACTGCACCAATCGGCGGGAGACAAGTGCGAGTTCCTTATTGGCGATCAGGCTTTCGCGGCGCTTGGGCTGTTTGATTTCGCCCGCACGCGCCAGCAGCGCATCGAGATCGCCATAGGTGTTGATGAGTTCGGCCGCGGTCTTCACGCCGATCCCCGGCACGCCGGGCACGTTGTCGGTCGAATCGCCGGCGAGGGCTTGCACGTCGACGACGCGGTCGGGTTTCACGCCGAATTTTTCCAGCACTTCGGGCTCGCCGATGCGCTTCTGCTTCAACGGATCGAGCATCTCGACGCCCGGGCGCACGAGCTGCATCAAATCCTTGTCCGACGACACGACGATTGCGGTCCCGCCCTGCGCCAGCGCATGCGCGGCATAGGTCGCGATCAGATCGTCGGCCTCGTAGCCCGGCATTTCGATCGCCGGCAGGTCGAAGGCGCGCGTCGCTTCGCGCACCAGCGCGAACTGCGGAATCAGATCCTCCGGCGGATCGGGGCGATGGGCTTTGTATTCGGGATAGAACTCGTTGCGGAAGCTTTTGCGCGAGGAATCGAAAATCACCGCGATGCGATCGCCCGCATGGCTTTCGATCAACCGCACCAGCATGTTGACGAAGCCCTGCACGGCGCCCACGGGCGTGCCGTCGGCGCGCGTGAGCGGCGGCAAAGCGTGATAGGCGCGGAAGATGAAGCCCGAGCCGTCGACCAGGCACAGGCGATGCGGCGCTTCGACCGGCTTTTTACTCAATGCCCGTGTCCGCGCGAAGCGCCCGCCTTCAGCACGAATTTCTGATCGCAATAGGGGCATTCGACCGTACCGTCGGCGCCCATCGTCAGATAAACGCGCGGATGGCCGAGCGCCCCGCCGCCGCCGTCGCACGCGATCTGCGATTCCGCGACTTCGATCGGCTTCTGGGAAACGGGGGTGGCGGCGTTGGCGGTCATGGGCGTCGGGCTTTCGTTGATTCGGAACCGGCCGGATGATACCCAAGCGCGACCCCGATGGAAACCACCCCGATGCAACCTGCCCCGCCCGAAAACGCCCTGGAACTGCGCGGCCTGACCAAGGTCTATGCCGGCGGAAAAAAAGCGCTGGATAACGTCTCGCTGAACGTGCCGCGCGGCATGATTTTCGGCCTGCTGGGCCCCAACGGGGCGGGCAAGTCGACGCTGATCAACATCCTGGCGGGCTTGGTCAACAAGACCGCCGGCAGCGCCAAGGTCTGGGGCATCGATATCGACCGGGACGCGCGCGCCGCGCGCGGGGCCATCGGCATCGTGCCGCAGGAAATCAATTTCGACCCCTTCTTCACGCCGCGCGAATTGCTGGAACTGCAAGCCGGGCTCTACGGCGTGCCGCAAGCCGAGCGGCGCACGGCCGAAATCCTCGCCGCCGTCGGCCTTGCCGACAAAGCCGATGCCTATGCGCGTTCGCTGTCGGGCGGCATGCGACGGCGCGTGCTGGTCGCCAAGGCGCTGGTCCATACGCCGCCGGTGTTGATCTTGGACGAGCCCACCGCCGGCGTGGATATCGAATTGCGCCAAAGCCTGTGGGCCTATGTGCGCCAGCTCAACGCCAAGGGCACGACCGTCATCTTGACGACGCATTATCTGCAAGAGGCCGAGGAGCTGTGCGATCGCATCGCGATCATCAATCACGGCAAGCTGGTCGCCGACGACAGCAAGGACGCGCTGCTGGCGCGCGTCGACGCCAAGGAAATGCGCATCACGATCGATTGCGACCTTGCGGAGGTCCCGGCCTCGCTGGTCCCGTTCGGCGCGAAGCTCGAAGCCTCGCGTCTGCTGGTCGTCCCCTATCGGCCCAGCGCCGTCAAAGCGTCGGACATTCTGGGCGCGGTCGCGCAATCGGGTGTGGGCATCGCCGATCTCAGCACGCGCGAAAGCGACCTCGAAGACGTGTTCCTGCAACTCGTCCGCTCGGCGGCATGAGGCTTGTCGCCGTTCTGCTGCTGCTGTTGACGGCGGCTTGCGCGCAGCCGTCGCAACAGGGGTTGGGACCGGCGACACAAGCCCCCGCTTTGAGCGACGCGTCGTTCACCATGGCGGATGGCGCCGTGTTGCCCTATCGGCTGTGGAAGCCCGACGGCGCGATCAAAGCCGTGATCCTCGCCCTGCACGGCTTCAACGATTATTCGCGCGCCTGGGAAATGCCGGCCGAGACTTGGGCGAAAGCGGGTATCGCGACTTATGCCTATGACCAGCGCGGTTTCGGCCGCGCACCGCGGCCCGGTATTTGGGCGGGCGATTCGGCGCTGACCGGCGATCTTCGCTCGGCGATCGCCCTGGTCGCCGCCAAACATCCCGGCGTGCCGATCTTCGTCGCGGGCGAAAGCATGGGCGGGGCCGTGATCATGGCCGCCTATTCGTCCGGCGGTTTGGGTGTCGCGCGGGGGGCCATTCTCGCCGCCCCCGCCGTGCGCGGCCGCGAGACGCTGAGCTGGTGGAGCAATGCCTGGCTCTGGCTGCTCGCGCACACGATCCCCGGCTTCGCGCCGACGGTCGAAGGGATTGGTATTCGCCCCTCCGACAATATTCCGATGCTGCGCGCGCTGGGCCGCGATCCGCTGGTGCTCAAGCGCACGCGGGTCGATGCGCTTTACGGCCTCGTCGGGTTGATGGATGCGGCCTATGCGGCCGCCCCCGGTTTCGTGGCGCCCGCCTTGTTCCTGATCGGCGCCAACGACAATCTGATTCCCGACGACGCGATGGGCGCGATGCTCGACCGCCTGCCGAAATCCGGCGACCGCACGGTCAAGACCTACACGACCGGCTTTCATATGCTGCTGCGCGATCTGGGCCGCGCGAAAGTACAAGCGGACGTGGCCGATTGGGTGCTGGAACGGGCCAAATCGCCCTGAATTCACGGCATTTGCGTATGGCGGGCGCTTGGGCTAGTTTCCGCCCGTCCGTAAAGGACAGGTCCGCAAGGACGGGGCGCCCGTAGCTCAGTTGGATAGAGTGTCAGCCTCCGAAGCTGAAGGTCGCGCGTTCGAGTCGCGCCGGGCGCGCCATTACTTTCAATGACTTAGACAGTTTCGAGGGTTTCACGACGACGCGCGCCGCGCTCGGTTTGTGGGACTTCGTGTGGGACTTCGCGGGTTTTATTTCCTGCGACTTTGCCTCTTCGGTCGCTTTCTTCACTGCAAAATTGAGATCAAGACCCGCATCAGCCAGCTCCTTACTGACGAGCGTTTGTGCATCGCGCGCCGCATCGAACTGCGTGAATATGTAATGTCGCATAGTCGTTTCGATATCAGCATGCTGACCAATCGACTGAAGCGTCCGTGGATCTACACGCGCAGCAGCCATCTTCGAGAGCACCATCGCTTTCAAATCGTGGAATCGGAACTGGCCAGCTAAGCCGACTGCTTCCAACGCGCGCAGCCAACTTCTCTCGATAGTTTTGATCGATCGCCAGCGACCCGATTTAGGCTCCCGATAGTTAATGAAATGCTTTGAGCCAATCGCCTGCGCTTGCTCTCTCAATGCGCAGAAAAACACGTAACCCTCTGGGCTGAGCGGCGTCCATCCCTCGCGCTTACCCTTATTGTGACTATCATGGCGAAGCGCTTGTCGTTCGTCGTCCAGCCAACTGACCTGCGAAGCGCACACTTGCCCACGGCGCCAGCCCGTAAACACCGCACCAAGTACCACGGCTTGGGCATGCGCAGGGAGATGCGCAAGAACATCTGACAGTCGTTCGGCAGGAAATGGGCGCGGTGTCCCTTGTGGATCCCGAAGATTTTTGAACGCCGGCATGGCCCGCAAATGGGGCCGCCCCAACGGATCATTGGGATCAATTTTACGATGCGCCATCAGCAAAACTGACCGCAAAGCCTTGAGGTATTTTCTGACCGTCGTCTCGCTACGTTGCGGTGTCGCGGCAGACTTGGCGTCTACATCCGACTCTTTTGCAGTGCGGACTGAATAAAGCTGATCCTCTGGTCGCTTTGATTTTTGAGGAGTCGTAGGTCCACCGCGATAGTTAAGGATTGGCGCGCTTTGCAACCATTCTCGGAACTCGGCGAGCTTCACTTCGTCAAGATCGTTGACAAGAAACTCTTGCCCAAAAAACAAGTTGATAGTCGATAAATAACCTTGGATCGAGGGCCAGGACCGAAGGCCTGAAGATGCCGCCGCGTAAGAAAGTACGGCTTCACCAAGAGTGTATGAATTCGCCGCTGAAGCATGCTGATGCATCGGCGCGACCGACACTTGCGGCACCGAGGTTTCAATGGCCGAGTTCGAAGTCGCACCGAACGAGCCAGGATTGACGAGCGCCTCTCGGAGGCGAAACGCTGCTTGCTCGGCTTCTCCTCGAGTGCGAGACAATGACCCATCCAAATTCTTGGCGTAGGAATGCACGCGGCGGCCCTGATGGTAGAAATCAATCCGCCAGCGGCCGGTCGATTTCTGAAGATAGACGGAGCGCCCACGCATGGTCAGCCGGCCTTTCTTGATCTCGATGATGTTAGATTTAATAGGCGACGCTTTAGATCGGCGTTTTCGGTGACTCCGAATTTTTTTAGATTGTCGTTGACCGTCGAAGCGCGCTTAGCGACCTGATCTGTAACGCTAGGGTCGCATGAAACATTCTGGGGCTTACAAAAAAGTGATGCTTCAAACGCTTCGACTCGGGCTCTAGAGACTAGCCAAGTTCCAGCCGGACAGATGCCTAAACCATAGACTTGGAGTTTTTGACGTGCCGTTTTGCGTGAGCAAGACCACCGCTCTGAAAGCCAATCTAGAGACATAAAATCGCCGCTCGTCTGATCAGTTGACGTCCCTGCGCACGGCTCCGCCCCCGAGCTCTCTAGGTCGCCCTGGGTCTCTATGATTAAAGGGATGTTTGATGCCGGTTGCACCCCGCAATCGTAGCGCCATGTTCCGGAACGTCGCTCGAATTAGCATTGCGTTTTCAAGTGGTTAAAAAACTCCTCGCTTCAAATCACAAGAAATCACCTGAATCCTACGCCAAGGACGAGTTCTATTCGCGCACGCTATAGAGATGATCAGTTCCCCCTTATCCGCTTCGCCACGCCGCAGCCGCCGCCACGGCTGACGACAGCCACCTCCGAAAGCAAGCCTCAGCCTCCTTCATTCGGATCTCACCAGGCCGCCTCAAAATCTCGTACCCCGCAGCCAGACCGACGGCATCCCCCGCGGCCGTGTGACCGCCAAGTCGTGTGGCGCGATCGACGATACGCGCCGCAATAGGCCCCGGAATTCCAGCTTCTTCGGCGACCATCATCAACAGTGAATCTGCCGGCGTTTGCATCAGTCGAAAATCAAGCGCCTGACCTGGATTTAGCATCTGCAGCCATTGCCAATCGAACGCAGGCGCGGTCGCAAAGCATACACAGCCTTGCAGCTCAACGTTAAGGCGCGCGAGCACCTCATTGGCATCCAGTCCTTGATTTAGAATCGTGCGCGGCAGTCGATGAATGCTCTGCGAAGCCGAGCTCCAATTGAGATAAAGCCATTCTGAACGCGGCTTGATCAGAAATGCGCCCACAATGCCGTCAGAGCGCGCATACCCGACCTCTATCGGATAGCCGTTTTCTAAAGCCGAAGCTTCAAAATCAATGAATGCAATGATCATCTGCCTTCATCAAAATTCTAGTTGGCGCATCAACGGCGACGAGGAGGGCGCTTTACTGAAGACTTGACCTTGCGCTTTTGACTTTTAGAGGTGACGCGCTTAGCCGCGGCACCGGGCCGACGAGAATTTGAAGCCATACCCAACAATGCAACGCCGACCGACTTGACGGCAAAAAATGCTGCCTTTGCAGAGACATCATTCGTCGCCTCGCCGATCAAGTTTGCAAGGAAAGCCTGAGGTTCAAAGGCACCCATCAACAACTCAATCATCGAACTTCTCCTGGGCTGCGGCGATAAAACTTTCGGCATCAATGCATCGGCTTTGCTGGCTGAAGCTCGCTAAGCGCACGCACTACGCGGTCTGCCAATCGCAAATGAAACCGCCCTTTTCGTGCCGCGGCCTCAAGGTTCCTGATTACCTGCGCGCTTGGTTCAGCGAGATCATCGATATCGACCTGCCGCTCCGCTGCAACACGGCGGCGTGCCTGCTGAAGAATGTCTCTCACATGCTCAGCGCGCGGTTTCTCGACATGCAGGATCCGCAGGCGGCTTAATAGAGCGCCCGGCGTACCCGACGTGCCGTTAGCTGTGAATGCGATGGCCAGCGCCCCAAGATCGAGAGGCACACCGAGACCATCATCGAACCAATTCGCGCGCGTCGTTGGCTCACATAGCCCCAATAACGCTTCATGGACATTACCGTTTCTACGATTCCCCCCTGCGCAATCCAGTTCGTTGAGAATCAACAACGGATTTGCATAAAGATTTTGCGCGCATATCCCCGCCGGGAAACTCGGACTTGCAGAGCTCCACCCCTTGGACGTGCCTTTGAGGATCCGGTTATCGCTACTCCCCGCCAGATCGTATTCTCCGAAGGGTCGACCTACGAGCTGAGCGGCCCTCCGCAGTACAGAATCCTTGCCAATGCCAGGTGGACCAACGACCAAGAGGGAACGAAGAGAATCGCTTTCGTCACCGCAGATAAAGCGAGCTATGTCACTTGCGACTTCGGTGAAGTGAGGAAATTCTGTCGAAAGCACGGTCGTAAGAATTGAAGATGAGATCGACGAACGCCAAAGCGGAAGAGGCGTTTTCAAAACCTCAAATTCTTTACCGCCACCTTCGATATGGGCGGTCGACTTAAGATTAGGCGCGATAACTCGATACGCGGCTCGCACGCTCTCGGACGAGCTTATTTGCCCCCACACATCGCTGATTCGTATAGCCTCAGACGAGCTGACAAACTCGGCGTGATACTGGTCAAACGCCTCCAAGATCGGATCGCCATCGATTTCCAGCACGAGACGACGCAATACGCGCCGGAGGCTTTTTCGATCGGCCATTGAATAAGATCGACCAGAACTTCGCCGGATCGCTACGTAAGCGAATTGAGCCAGCGCGACATCGGCGATCAGAGAGCCGGCTTCGCTGGCCAACGAAATAAATGATCCGACAACGCTGACATCCAGCCCGGCACGAAGGGACCTCACAGCGAGGGCCAGTAGCTCATGTTTTTTGAGATTCAGGATCTCGCGGTCGGAGTTCCTTGTAAGAATGGAGCCTGCGGATGCTTCCAAGAAGCGCGAAATTCGTCTTTTTTGGCTTTGGCTCATGTGGCCTGGATAGACCAGCAACCAAAGACGATTGTCGGGCAGATCATCGATCGGAATATCTTCATCCACGTCCATCGCACCCGCCTTCTTGATCAGGATGAGATTACTATACTAGTAATAAATACTAATTTCAAGCAAAATCACTTCGCGCGCGCTAGCAACTCGCGTTATCCATGTGATGCATATGAAGAAGATCGACGGATCAGATTTCAGGAAATGGCGAACTCAGCATGGCTTGACGCAGAGTCAAGCGGCCGAGTTGATTGGCGTTGCTGTAGATACTGTTCGGGGTTGGGAACAGGGCCGCCGGTCTCCACCTAATTATGTCGCCCTGTTGATCGAACGACTCAAGCCCAGCGACTATCCAAAAATTACCGGCTCATCTGGAAATCGACCAGTCGGCGTAGCGACAAAAATCCGGAGAGCGAGAAAAGAGCTTTGAATATTTGATTTAGTTCATACTTGAGCAAAGAGTTTAACTGCGCATTTTGAAACAACATAGAAAGATATCTTCACTTTGGTATGCGCCAAAACTTCGCAAAGTCCTCTTTAATACGTACCAATGCACGAGCGATGAAGGCCACGAGCCCTACTGGACGAGGTGCATATAGCGTTTGAGTAGCTAGGAGATCCTGCGACTGCACTAACGCTATCTGGCGCTTGGAAAACTGCTTCGCCCAAACGATACGACCGTCACGAATGATGTAGTGCGATTGGCAAGGAAAGCTCCAGTTACCAATCGAGGGCCATAACGATGCTGTTCCGCCTTTTTCGGAAAGCTTCCACTTCGATGGCTTCAACGGAGTAACGACTTCCTGGCCGCACCCGCAACAGCACAAATGTGAAGCGGTTGAGTATCGCTTGGAGACATAGAGGACGCCGGGCTGCAGCCGCTCTGGGATGAACTCGGTGTGTTGGCAGTCCAACCTCGTGATTCGCGTCATCTCAGCCCCGCGCAAACAATCTCTCCTGATGCGATGCTGTAACCCGCATAGACTTCGGATCGCGTGTCCAGATAGACGCCGAAGTGCTTTTTCCACCGGATGACGGCCATGGCAGCAGTCAGCGAATTGAGCTCCGCAATCTGAATGTTTGTCGCGTAGAGATTGGCGGGATCTTCTGCGTCTGCATACGAGATGTGTTGATCGGCTGCCGCTCGAGAGTCATTGGTACTGGTCGTGATACGAACAATTCCGCCGAGTTGAGAGTCGTCCAAAAGGATGCCCATGCCGACTTCTACAAACGGTGTGCCGTTTGCCTTCAGTCGCTCGACAACGAGTTTCTTCGGACCGGCTTTATCCAAGCAGACAAACACGAAATCCAGACCATCGAGCAGTGAGAGATTTTGCTCTTCGATGAACTCGTCGTGAACGACGATGCCTCGATGCATATTCGAGTAGATCGAGGCAAGATATGACACCTTCTTCGGTCTTTGCTTGAGGGCATCGATGGTTGGGGCACCTGGCGCACGAAAAGCGTTGTGCTGGGAGAAGATGTCGCCATCGACAAGATGGATCTTGCTCACGGAGGTTTTGGCGACAAGATCCAACACATAAGCACCTGAACCGCCGACGCCAATGATGCCGATCTTCTGTCCGGCGACCTTGGCGGTCGCCGCCCCGATTCCGGCCCGGCTTGAAGCGGTGTCCGTGTAGCAAAAAACACTTTCGTCGGTGTCTTCCGGAATCGGCGAAAAGGTCATGGGGGTGAGCGACGCGTCGATCATCGCGGCCTCGGCGGAGATCCGACCGACATAAGTCGTCACCTTATGATGATAGTCACGATAGTCGGCCTTCGCCGAAAACGTGAAATCAGCTTGCAGGCCGTCGCCGAAATTCTGCGCGGCTGATCCGTTTTCGAACGCTCTCAGCTTCGAGCCATCGTGATGGCACGGGTGATCGCCGGTCCAGTACGCAACATGGGTTTTGGGCTTTATGGCAATGTCGCCCTCCAAGTCCAGCGCCATGAACAAGATACCGCGTTTGACCACGCTCGGGGCAGCGACGAAGGGGATATCTCGAATCACGAGATATCCCCCAATGACGTCGAGATCGTAGCCCTCGTTGCGCAGGCGCAGAAGGTCGGGGCTAAGAGCGATTGGTCGACGTGACATCGAACTCCATCCCCTCCTTCACCTTGACGCTTTGGCCTTCGAGCAGCACGCCGGCGGGCTTGTTTCCGTTGCCGCGGGTATACTGGATCGTGAACTGCACGCCATCGCCGCTCGGCGGATTGGGGAAGGCGAGAGCGACGAGCTGATCAAATGTGATCTCGTCGTTCTTCGGTACTACCTTGGCGCGGCCGTTCACGATGATCGTGACCGTCTTCTTGTCGTGTTTTTCATCCTTCTCAGACATTTGGAGTTCCTTTCTAGCTGCGTGGCCCGGCGGTGCCCCGGACCAAATTGCGAAGTAGCAATGGATTTGATATACTGAAGTGTGGCATGGATTGCAAGTTCGCAATTCATTTGAAAATCACAATTTGGGGGAAATATGGAGAATCTATTTGATTCAGAAGCTTTTTATTCTGCGCTCAATGCAACCCGCTTAAGCAAGCAGCTAACGTGGAAAGAGCTAGCTGATGAGGCGGGAGTGAACGCATCGACCCTGACTCGAATGGGCCAAGGCGCAAAACCAGACGTCAACGGACTTGCAGCACTTCTCCGCTGGTCGAATTTAAAAGCGGAGCAATTCATTCGCGGAACGAACGAAGGTGAAGCAGAGCCAATTTCAAAGATTACGGCCTTGCTGCGTGCAGATCCGAAACTTACACCTGACAATGCAAGACTGATCGAAGATATAGTTGTAGCAACCTACAATCGCCTTCGGGATTCTTAGATTGAAATACCGCCACGGATTTAAAGCTCAAGCAAATCGTATTGCGCTTCGGATTCGAGAGAAAATGGGCCTCGAAGATATTGCCCCGATCAACCCCGAAGATATTTGCAAACGGCTTGAGATCGAACTCATCGAAATGACGAAATTAGGCTGCGATGTGTCCGCATTTTGCGGCACAGACAGCTCCTGCTTTTCTGCGGTGACTGTTCCGATGGGCCATAAGTTGGCAATCGTTCACAACGATACGCATCACCGCAATCGCCAGCGCAGCAACATATGCCATGAACTGGCGCATTGGTTTCTTGGGCACAAAGGCGCTCCACCGTTACTCGAAAATGGCGAGCGTTCTCACGATGGCCAAATTGAAGGCGAAGCCAATTTCCTGGCCGGCTGCTTACTCATTCCTAATGAAGCAGCGGTTCACATCGTTGGAAGTGGCCTTAAACTTCAGGCGATGACCATCTATGGCGTTAGCTCGCAGATGCTGGATTTTCGCCTAAGAATGAGCGGCGCGTATACGATACAAAAACGTAGAATGGCTCGATAGAAAGGAAAATCACTTCCGTGCCGAGCGCGGCAACGACGCTGGACGCTACAATCCGATCGATACTACGTTCTGGGCGTAGTCCCCGCCGCCACCGCCCTCACAAGCGAAACAACCATGATACCGAGAATGTTACCCAAAGCGAAGACGTAGACTTTAAGTTTCTTGAAATGAATCGAATTGCTTAATCTGATACATCGGCACAAATGCCGCGTCACACCGTCAGCCAAGCCACAAAATTTGCGAGGCAAAGAAAAACCGAACTTTCACGACGCAACACTAGTGATTCCTAATTGACGCCGTCTGCTGAAGAGTAAGCATCGTGGATGGAGCACGATTGACCGTGAGCGGCGCGGTCAGGCGGGGCGTCCTGCAAGCGGCGGTTTATGGGCTCATTTTCGAGCGAGGGCTTGGACGGTTCTCTGCGTTCGTCCCCTCACCACTTTACGACTGATATGATTGGAAAACTCAGGCCGTCACGTAGCGGTCGCGGCCTTCGCGTTTGGCGCGATAGAGAGCCTCATCCGCCCGTTGCTGCGCCGCCGCGACGTCGGCGCCCACGGGATCGAGGGCCGAGATGCCGATGCTGACCGTCACGCCGATCTCGGCGCCATCGACGGAAATCGGATTGTCGCGGACAGCGGCAAGCACGCGACCGGCAAGGATGGTCGCTTCCGCCACGCCGATACCGGGAGCGAGGATTGCGAACTCCTCGCCGCCGATCCGTCCGAGCAGGTCGGTCGTACGAAGGCAGTCGTGAACGCGCCGTGCGAACTCCACCAGAACGCCGTCACCGGCCGCATGACCATAGGTGTCGTTGACGCGCTTAAAATGATCGATGTCGAGTGCCAGGATCGCGCAAGTACCGGCGTAGCGCTTCGTTCGTGCGAGTTCCACATCGGCGCGCGCAAGGAAGGAGCGGCGATTGGCGACGCCGGTCAACGGATCGATCGTGGCAAGCCGTTCCAACTCGACGTTCAGCGCGGCGAGTTCGGCCTCCTTGCGCTTGAGTTCGGTTATATCCACCCGAGAGGTGATCGTATGCCCGCTCGGGGTGCGGATGCGCGAGATTCGGTACCAGCGCCCGTCCGGCGCTTGCGCTTCACGCGGCGGAACGGAAGCGCCAAACGATGCGGCGCGTTCGCGCACAAAGACCTCTTCTCGCCCTGCCGCTTCCGGATAAAGGCCAGCCTCGACGCCGATACGCAAAATATCCTCGAAGTCGAGGCCCGGAACGATGCATGCGGCAGATACGCCATACGGTTCGGGATACTTCGAATTGAACATGACGATCTTGCCGTCGGGCGAGAATAGGCAAAACGCATCGCTGAGCGATTCGATCGCCTCCCGCAGTCTCTCGAGCGCTTCAACCGATTTCTGGCGTTCACCGGCGAGCTGCTCGGCCAGCGCCGCCAAGTCCATCGCTTGCCGTTCGAGCCGCTCGCGACCATCCTCCAACTCGATCACGGCACGGCGCAGTTCTGCCTCACTGGCGGCCAATCGATCGTGCGCTTCTTTGCTCGCCGTTATGTCCGACTGTATCTCCATGAAGCCGTTGAACTCACCCGACACGTTGGTCGTCGGGCGAACTTCCAGATCGACCCAATATAGTCGTCCGTCTTTCGCGCGGTTGAGGATTTCGCCGCGGTAAGAACGACGCTCGGCGAGCGCCGTGCGGATATCGTCCGCGCCTTCCCGCGAGGTCCCTTCCAATCCGATCAGCTCGCGCGCCTTGCGGCCAACCGCTTCGGCAAGGGTGTATCCGGTAAGCCGCGTGAAGCCTTCGTTTACCCATACGATACGCCGTTGCTCATCGGCGACGATGACGCCGTTCGTTGTGCGCTCCACTACTTTGGCCAGCCTGTCGAGATTTTCGGTCATCGCGCTGGCGAGCGTCACCGCGCGCGCGCGGCTGGTGAGCAGTAGCCATGCGGCAAACGACAGGGCGAGCGACAGCAGGGCCACTCCGCCGAAGGCAACGATCGGTGTCGTACGGTCGATTGTGGCGTCCCACGCGGGCGCCGCCCATGCGCGAACGACGAGTAGCTGTTCGGCGATAACGATGGGCAGGAAAAAGTTAGCCCGATCCTCTGGCGCCAAACCGGATACCGGCACATCCGAACCATGCGCTCGGTAACTATAGACGGGCTGGATAAGGCCGTCGGGCAGGCCATCGAAGAGATCGAATTCCACGAAACCGTCCGCCACGGCGGCCACGCCGCGCACCAGTTCCTCTACGACCATGGGCACGTAAATCACACCCGTTGCCGCCGCCCGGCGCGCAGCAATTCCCTCCGGTGCGGGGCCGCTGCCGTAAAGCGGCAGGACGAGCAGATAGCTCGATCTTCCACTCGTGTCCTGCACGAGCTGGATTGGCTCGCTCAGCGCTGGGCTTGCCATTTCGATCGCCGTGTCGATCGTCGTGCGCCGGATGCGTTCCGCGCCAATGTCGTAGCCAAGCACGTTGGCGTTGCCTTCCCGGGGCTCGAGATAGCGCACGACATAAAGATCCGCCGCGTCGCCGTCACCGCGAACTGAGAAATCTGGCGCACCGTCACGGCGGACCCGATCGACGAAATCCGCGACGTGATCTCGCGCAACACGTTCGGCATAACCGAAGCCGCGAACGCCCGGGAACTCGACCGGCAAATTTCGCGCAGCGACGAACGCGGCGAACTGCGCGCGATTCGGCGTTCCGTGAGCAATGAAGCTGGCTGCGAGACCGCGCAGACCATAGACCGGCAGCCGAAATCGCTCGTCGATAGTCGTCCGAACTCGACTGGCGAGCCTGTCCAGACGTATGTGGGAATCGTCATTGATGCCTTCGGTGATCCAACGCATTGTCACAAACGACGCCGAAAGGCCGATGACGAGGATCGCCACAGCCGCGACTGCGCTGATCAGTTTTTGCGTTCGCACCCGCGCGGCAAGCACCGCATCTCTCGCCATCGAATAATTCAAATACAAGGCCTCCGGGCAGACCTAATCGATCAAGCGGCTGCTATTATAGCTATTCTCGTTTAGCGCGTTTAGGACTGATTGATCGATTTGTACGAGGGAGAGTTTTCGGCTCATCGTAACCGTCGAAAGGGGGGATGAGCCCGTGCTCTCCGTAAGCTTCGTGGCTGGGGCACGGTTGACGTTGGGTGGCTCGTTCAGGCGGACGGTGTACTTCCGGCGGCTCGTTTGCGGGCCAATCTTCGGGCGAGGGCTTCGACGAACAGTCTTCTGAACTACGAGCTGTTTGCCGAGGCGCTTAACTCGCGCCATCATCCCGGAATCACGTCCGACAGAATAAAGCATGAAGCGTATTGAGACATTTTCTCAGCTTGTTGCGCTGGGCAAAGCCCACCAAAGGAGTGAGCCTGTGGCCGTGATCCATATCGTAATGATGATCGCTAGGCCGGCACGGCTTATTGGCCGTTTGATCATCTCAGCAGCTCGGGCCCGGAACTCCTCGAGCAAAGTCACTGGGATGAGCCGAGCGGCCAAGATAATGCCGACCGCCACGATAATAATATCGTCAAGATAGCCGAGTACGGGAACAAAATCGGGAATCAAGTCGATTGGAGAGAGCGCATAGGCAGCTATCACTCCTGCGACAACTTTGGCAGCAAGCGGCGTTCGAGGATCGCGAGCGGCTATCCATAACGCCATAATGTCGCGCTTGATATGACGCGCCCATTGGCCCACCCGCGCGCGCCAGCCCAAGGCCGTTATCGCGTCGCAGTCGCGCTGGATGCGTTCGTCATCGCTCATCTGTCCTTGCTTGGTCTCCCATAAGCGCTCGACTGTACGCCCACGGCGCCAACTCGGCGATGCGGTTGATGGGATGGCCGGCGGCGAACGCTTCGAGGGTGGCGGTCAGATAGGCAAGCGGATCGACGGCGTTGAGCTTCGCGGTCTCGATCAACGAGGCGAGGCACGCCCAATGTTGCGCGCCGCCGCCGCTGCCGGCGAACAGCGCGTTCTTGCGGGTAAGTGCTTGGGGCCGAATGGCGCGTTCGACCGCATTGTTGTCGATCTCGATACGGCCGTCGTCGACGAAGCGGGCTAGTCCCGCCCAATGCGAGAGCGCGTAGCGGATCGCCTCGGCGGTCGGGGATCTGCCCGACACACGCTCAAGCTGCCCGCGCAGCCACGGCTCGAATGCGTCGAGGATAAGCTTGCTGCGTTCTCTGCGCGCGCGCGCCGGCGTCATCTACCGGTCGATATGGGGATACGGCCGACGACACATCTTCCCGCCAACGCCCTTGATCGCGACTTCCGCGCCGACCGGCCGAATGCGAAGTGGGTCGCAGACTTCACCTATGTCTGGACGGCCGAAGGCTGCTGATGATGGCGATCTGGCGAAGGGGCCGGCCGAGGTCGGTGCTGCATCACTAGGATCGCGGCAGCCAGTACGGCAGCGAAGCGTTCCAGCGGTTGCTGGCGGATCAGAGCATCGTCCGTTCGATGAGCCGGGCGGGCAACGTCTGGGATAACGCGGCGATGGAGAGCTTCTTCTCGTCGGTCAAGACAGAGCGGATCGCGCGCAAGGTCTACCGGACGCGCGACGACGCGAAGGCCGACATGTTCGATTATATCGAGCGCTTCTACAACCCGCACCGCCGTCACTCGACGATCGGTTACGAGAGTCCGATGGCATTCGAGGCAAAGATGCGATTAGCTTAACAGCGTGTCTCCTAAGCCCGGAGCAGGCCATCCGCTGCTGCTGGGTCCAGTTCAAAAAAGCCGGGAAAACTGGCGATCCACAGTCGATTATCGAGGGGCTCACCCAATGGAATATCATCCTGCATGAAGCACCTCTGTAGCGATTAGGATGAAAGCGTTATACTATTAATTTGTCTTTGTATAAAGTAAAACCTCTTCGCACACCAACACGATTCAGATATCCATGATCTGGATATGAAGAAGTTTGATGGATCTGACTTCAGAAACTGGCAAATTAATCACATCCTGACTCAAGAATAGGTTGCTGATCTCGTTGGCGTTACTGTTCATGCGATTCGAAGTTGGAAACAGGGCGTTAGATCGCCCTTTAGAAATATTTCGTTGCTTGTCAAGCGTTTGAAGCCAGACGACTACCCGAAAAATTCCGGATCAATCGGCAATCGGCGGATTGGGATCTCGACTAGAAATCAGCGCAAGACCAAGTAATAGATTTTTTGATTTTGTCAAAGTCAGCGGCCGCGATTTTGTTAAACGCAACGCCGGATAATAAAATTTAGCTTTCGTATTTGGGCCGATTCGTAGTCCCCGGTGTCGGGAAGGCATCGACATCCACTGCCGAGACAAGCTCCACTCTCCCAGCGATATTGCCTTTTTTATCGTTATCCACTGTTCGCGAACCTGCTAGCGGAATGGCTGCCCCCCGATCAACCGAGTAAGCAGCAAGTTTAAGGCTAGCAGCGTACTCGTCGATACCGACTTCAGTTTTCGCTTTAACAATCACAGTAGGGCAACGCAATACGGCCTCAAATTTTTTCAGCCCGAGACGCAAAATTACGCATGGATCATAACGAAAATCAGAAAACATTCTTTCTGACCTCGCTCCAGCGACAAGCAAGTAATTGTACTTCGAACTAAAAGGCAGAACCTGGATCTCGTGATTGTCAGATAGTTTTTTTATAGCCGGTAGATAGGTCAACACGTCTTCAAGTGTCCAATCTGTAGACTTACCTTTCAGTTTTGTCTTAAGCAACAATTGAGCCGTCTCATCGGCATGACGCTGATAGCGGATCTGGAAATAGTCGGCATCCAGTGCCGAAAGCTGTTCCTCAATTTCACTTCTGATTTTCCCGAAATCGCGGCCGCTTAGTTTTGGAAGCCTCGATGCGCGGGCAATGAAGCGAGATCTTTCTAACGCCGCTGCTGTTGCAGCCGCTCTATTCTCGCCAAACTCAGAAAGAATCCAGCCGAACGCTTCGTTTTCACTCACATTCTTAGACACGATCAGAAATCTGACCGCATCCTCGCTCTGAAGAGCTTTTGGGATCGTGGTCCACCCAAGTTTCTTGGCTACGTCTACCAGACTCACTGGTTCGTGCCGTTGGAGTTTCGTTGTCAGCTCTTTGAGCCGCTCTTCAAGTGCACGATTTTGCTTCTCGTGCTTCAGCGCCGACGCTCGATACTGCGAGGCTCGGCGATTTTTGATTTTCTGCTCCGCGACGGCTGCGAGTAAAGGGGCGAGCCGGTTCCGCAGGACGCTTGACTGCTCATCCAACCACGTAGCAAGCCTTGCGTTGATATCACCTGCCAATTTCGGTGGGTTCAAGAGTGAAGCGCGACTTGGCACATCAATCTCATAATGAGGTAGACGAATCTTTTTCTCGGCATCGTTTTTGAATTTTTTGAATTGGCCAGCCGCGAAATAGAATTCTCTTACCGGGATATGATCTCCAATCATTTCCGGATTACCTCGCTTCAAGCCGAGGTCTTCGGTAGCCAAGTACCAACCATCCCACAAATTCCTCAGCGCCGATTTCGACATGCAGTTTTTTGCCGACCACCGTCCCTTTGCATCAAATGGAAGGACAGCAAATTGAAAATGGGGCGTAACTTCGTCTAACTGCAATTCGATGCGAATCAGATTCTCCCCGAAACGCTTCTTTAGGAAAGGAACGGCGCGCTCGCGGAGTTGATGTACCTTCTCGATTTCATACTGACCGGCAACATTAGGCGCCTTAGGACGGAAGAATTCTGGGCTAGCGGTCAGGAGCCCTTCGAAAGCCAATACTTGATCTTTTCGAGGGCGGTACACTCGCCCTTGGGCTTTTGCTTGTTCGTATTGTAACAATACGAAATCGACAAAATTGACACCTCGAGGCGCTGCATTGAATAGGACCTCGGGTCTCGGATTTCCGGGGATTAGGTGAGGAGGCTGGACGCCATTTTCTGCCCTGGCGGCATGTGTCTGCCCCAAGGCATCCCGCTTCACCTTCATCAATCGCGGTATCGCATACGGTCCTTCAAATTCCTCGGACATAATTTACCCCGCACGAATTGGCCACAGCCCCAAGGACACATAAAAATTGACATGTGGATCTATATTATCATCAAAAGTATACTGAGTATACTTTTGACGTTCCGGCTTGTCCGACGGCGGTTCTTGCAGACATGCTGTTCAGCCGTCCGCGACAGCGCTGACTTATGCTCGTTCCCTTTCGGATTAAGGTGAGCCGGAAGCCTCGCTTGCCCCCCGTCTGCACGTTTAGGATAGTTTGATCGGTTTGCGTAAGGGAGGATTTTCGGCTCATCGTCACCGTGAAAGGGACGAGGATGAGACCGATGAAACAGACGCCGGCGAACGGCACCGCCGAGCAGCATGTCCGCGAGATACGCCGCCAGACGCGCGAGAAGTACTCGGCCGAAGAGAAGATCCGGATCGTGATCTCGGGGCGCCGCGGCGAACACTCGATCGCCGAGCTGTGCCGGCGCGAGGGGATCGCGGAGAGCCTTTGTTACGTTTGGTCGAGGGATCCCGGCTGCCGGTCAAGCGCACACTCGAGAAGCTCGGCGTCACGCGGTCGAAGTTTTACCGCTGGTACGGCCTGCACCGGCGCTTCGGCGTCGTCGGCCTGGAAAATCGCCGGTCTGCGCCTGGACGGGGCTAGAACTGGGTGCCGGACGCGGTCCGGGGCCAGGTGATCGACCTAGCCTTCGAACGCCTGGAACTGAGCCCCCGCGAGTTCGCGATGACGTTCACTGACGAGAAGGCCTAGTTTATCTTGGAAGTATCCGTGTATCGGCTGCTGCAGGCGAACGGGTTGCTGACCAGCCCGGCGTTCATCGTGATGAAGGCGGCGGACGAGTTCCGGGACAAGACGACGGCGCCCAACCAGCTCTGGCAGACCGACTTCACGTATCTAAAGTTCGATCTGTCGACGATCCTCGATGACTTCTCGCGGTTCATCGTCGCCTGGAAGCTCTGCACGACGATGAAAGCAGCGGACGTCACCCAGACGGTCGAGATGGCGTTATCGGCGTCGGGGCTGGCCGGAAGCCGGCATCGGCCGCGACTACTGTCGGACAACGGGGCGAGCTACATCGCGGGCGCTCTGACGACGTGGCTTGGCGAGCAGAACATCAAACACGTGCGCGGCGCGCCCAATCATCCGATGACGCAGGGCAAGATCGAGCGCTGGCATCAGACGATGAAGAACCGGATCCTGCTCGAGAACCACGTCCTGCCGGTCGATCTCGAGGCGAAGATCGGCGCCTTCGTCGATCATTACAATCGCCGCCGATACCACGAGAGCATCGGCAACCTCACGCCGGCCGCCGTCTATACCGGACGCGGGCAGGCCATCTTGGAAAGGAGAGAAGCCATCAAACGAAAGACAATTGAGCACCGCCGCTTGCTGCACCGGCAAGCGACCGCCTAAACTGCAAACTCAGATGCGCCGAAGCCGCCGTTAGCAGCCGCCTCGAACAGTCTCGATTGTTCTGATGACGGACACCGGGACCGTAGATGGCCGCCATACCTTGTAGAAGGAGTTCGTCGTAATCCTGCCGCAGGATCACCCCGCCGCACACGACCAGAATGTCGTCGGCCTTGCGGCCTTTCAGCGCCGCGATCAACGCGGGCGCGAGCGTCTTGTGGCCCACCACCTGCGACGACACGCCGACTAACGTGCATAGTAACATCATCGTTCAGCGCGCGGCGGCGCCGCGCCTTTCCAAGAAATCAGCGAATCGCGCGAAGGAGAACGCGAGCGCGAAATAGAGCGCCCCAATGAAGATATAGGTCTCTGCCGTTGGCGACGGCCAATCAGGATCTGCGAGGGCCGCCTTCCCCGAACTGATCAAATCGAACAGACCGACCACAAGCACCAGCGACGTGTTCTTGACCATCACGATGATCGTGTTCGCCAATGCCGGAATGACGATGCGGATCGCCTGGGGCAGCACGACCAAAGCCTGCATGCGCCAATAGCCAAGGCCGAGCGCCGTCGCCGCCTCGAACTGACCGCGCGGCACCGATTGCAGCCCGCCGCGAATCACTTCCGCCAGATAAGCGGCGGCAAAGGCCGTAAGCGCGACAGTAGCGCGTGTCAGTTTATCGGGCAGCAGCCATTCCGGCAGGAAGATCGGTAGCATCAACGACGCGACAAGAAGAAGTGACAGCAGCGGCAAACCCCGGATCAATTCGATCCACAACGTGCAGACGGTGCTGACGACCGGAAGTTCCGCTCGCCGTCCCAGCGCCAGGAGAATAGCGATCGGAAAACCCAGGCCGATCGCGAATACCGTCAGAATCAGCGTCACCGGCAATCCGCCCCAAGCCGAGGTTGGAACCGGCGTCAAACCCAGCCCGCCACCCATCAACCACAGAACGACCAACATGCTGGTGATCCAGATCGCAACGAGCCGCGCGTTCCACCCCGTCGGGCGCACCGACCAACCCAGTGTCGCGAGTAGCAGCGCGCAGACGAGCGCCGGCCGCCAGCGCTCATCGGGCGGGTAGATGCCGAACAGTATCTGCCCGGATTTCGCGACGATGAAGCTCCAGCATGCGCCGCTCGCCGCCGCGCAGGTTGCCGGCACCGCTGGCAGAAACGCAGCGTCGATCACCGCCCATACGGCCAGCCGGGGCAGCGTCAGCGCCGCTAGCGCCAGGAACGCGATCGACAGACACGCGTTGAGCGGCGTGCCGAAATACGGTCGCAGCGCGGCGACGAGGCCTGCTCTCATCGTTCCACCAGCGCGATCCGACGGTTGTACCAGTTCATCAGCGTCGACAGCGCGAGATTGATCGCCAAATACACCGCGAGTATCAGCACAATCCCTTCGATCGCATGGCTGGTCCGATTGATCATCGTGCCCGCGATCGTAAAGAACTCCTGATAACCGATCGCGATCGCCAGCGTGCTATTCTTTACGACGTTGATGTATTGGCTGTTGAGCGGCGGCACCACCACGCGCAAAGCAAGCGGTAACACGATCAAGCGCAACGTCTGGCTGCGGCGCAAACCCAGTGAAGACGCGGCCTCCCAATAACCGATCTTCACCGCCAGAATGCCCGAGCGCGCGATCTCCCCGATAAAGCCGGTGGTATAGATCACGAGCCCGACGATCAGCGTCGCGAACTCGGGCGAAACTTCGCCGCCGCCGATGAAATTGAATCGCCGTCGCTCCGGCCAATCGATGTGGAACTCCGCAAATCCACTCGCCAAGACCGCTATCACCAGCACGGCCTCCGTACTCGCAACGATCGGGACAAGCAGCGGGCGATTGCCGGTGCGCGCTTGGATCGCGCTTGCGATCTTCGATGCGGCGAAGATCGCAGCCAATGCAACCGCAGCACCAGCGGCGATCATCCAAGCGCCCGGACCGAAGGAGATCGCCGGCAGCGCGACCCCGCGCTGAGAAAGGAACACGCCCGGCAATGGTTCAAGAGCACCCGCGACGCCTGGCATCGCCGTCCACAAGCCGTAGACGAAAAGAAGAATGACGATTAGCGGTGTGTTGCGCGCTATCTCCACCCAGACCCGTGCGGTTCCCGCGATCGCGGGATTCCCGGACAGGCGCATGATCCCCAAAAACAGCCCCAACACACTGGACGTGACGATGACGATCGCGGAGACGACGATCGTGTTCAAAATGCCGACCAGGATCGCGCGTGAATAGGGGCTGGCGGGCGTATAGGCGATCAGCGCTTCCGCAATCGGCATGCCCGAAGGCATCGAAAGAAATTCGAAGCCCAACGGAATACCGCGCAAACGCAGATTGGTCACCGTCGTGACCGCAACGACGCCGAAAGCCGCCGCCAAGCCCGCGATCACCAAGAACTGGATCACCCAGTTCCGCACGCGTCTATTGCGCAAGAACCCCATGCTTCCCCGAAATCGTCGGCGGCGCGACGAGCAACTGCCCGGCACGCCGCCGTTGGATTAGTCCGCCCCAATCAATCCCAGGGCGGCGAGAACATCAAGCCGCCGTCGCGCCAAAGCGCATTCTTGCCGCGCTCCAGACGCATCGGACTCTCGGCGCCAAGGTTACGGTCCCAAATCTCGGCGTAGTTGCCGAGCTGGGTGACGATGTTCAACACCCATTTATCGTCGAGACCGAGCGGGCGACCGAAACCTTCAGCACCTAGAATCCGCCGTACCTCGTCGCTGCCAGATTTAGCCTTCTCGGCGGCGTTCGCGGAGGTGACGCCGTTCTCCTCGGCCCAGAACAGCGCGAATATCGACCAGCGCACGATATCGAACCAGCGGTCGTCGCCGCGCGGGATAGCGATGCCGAGCGGTTCGGGCCGATTGTCGATCGAAGTAAGTTCGTGCTCTGCGGGGTTGGTCGCGATCGTTGCGCGGGCGCCGGCGGCGGCCGTGCCGTCGGTGATGTAGGCATCGCATCGCCCGGCCAGATAGGCGTCGCGCGCCTGTGTCGGATTCTCGAATACCACGCGACGTAGTGTTATCTTCGTTGCCGCCTCCAGCGCCGTCAACTTCTGTGCGGGCAACCCGCCACCACCCGTCACGCAGAATGTAGCGCCGTCGAAATCGCGCATCGACTTGACGTTCAACGACTTGCGAAAAAGGATCGCGTCGCCGTCATAGATCGTCGCGGCAACGAAGCGCACGGCCGCGTCGCGCGTGTAAGTCCAGGTCGTGGTACGCGAAAGAATGTCGATCTCGCCGGTCTGAATCGCCGGCAACCGTGCCGCGGTGAGCAGCGGCGTGAAGCGAATCTTGTCCTTGTCGCCGAACACGGCGACGGCGGTAGCGCGGCAGATATCGGAATCGATCCCGCGCCATACGCCACGTTCGTCCGCTCGCGACAAGCCGGGCACGCCCGTGCTCGCCCCGCATTGGACGTAACCGCGCTGCCGTATCTTATCGACAACCGATTGCGCCTCGACACCGGCAGGCACGAGGCCCGCAGCCAATACTGCGGCGAACGCCGCGATCATGCTTCCTTTCATTTTTGCTCTCTCCTGTTCCATTGTTCGGGATTATGCGGTGATTTTATCCGGCGTGCGCGATAGCGCGTCGAGAAAGCGGAAAAGATCGGCGGCGAGATCGTCGGGATCCTCGAGACCGACGGCCACGCGTAGATAGGGGCCTTGCGGCATCCACGCCAAATCGGCGCGCTCGGATTTGGGGTCGCTCGGTGCGATCAGGCTATGCGCCCCGCCCCACGAGGCGCCGATTTTGAAAATCTTCAGTGCTACGAATGCCGCGTCCAGCACCGCTTCGTCGCCCAATGCCGGATCCAGCACGAGACCGAACAACCCGGCGCCGGTCGCGTAGTCGCGCGCGAATATCTCGTGACCGGGATGTCCGGCACACGACGGATGCAGTATGCGTACGATCTCCGCGCGCGCGGCTAGACGCGACATCAGCGCCGCCGCACTCGCCGCAGACTGCGCAAGCCGCAGCGGCATCGTCGCCAAACCACGCGACACCAAGAAGCAATCCTCGCCCGACACTCCATATCCCAGCAACCGGGCGATGTCCTTCGCCTTTCGATAAAGCGCCACGTCCGTAAATGCGAGACTACCCATCAGTACGTCGGAATGGCCGCCGGCGTATTTCGACAGCGACTGCATCGAGATGTCGACGCCGTGGCGTAGCGGCTGGAACCCCAGCGGCGTTGCCCACGTGTTGTCCATCGCGACCCGCACACCCGAAGCGCGCGCGGCCTCAACCATGCGGCCGGTATCGCGAACCTCGAACGTCGTCGAGCCGGGACTTTCGATCCACAAAAGGCGCGGCGCTGGACCGCGCGCTTTCGCTAGTTCGGTCACGCCGTCGCCATGATAGCGGCATGCGGTAACGCCGAAGCGCGACAGCAACTGCTCGATCATCCCGCGCGCGGGACCGTAAAATCCTTCGGGCAAAATGACGGCACCGCCCGCCTCGACGCTCGCGATCGTCGCAACCGCGATCGCCGCGAGCCCCGACGGCAAAACCAGCGCCCGCGACGCGCCCTCCAGCCGTGCGATCTGATCTTCCAGCGCGCGCGTGGTCGGCGTGCCGTAAAGGCCGTAGGCGTAGCCGTCGTAAAGCCGCGTCGAGCGGTCGCGAAACGCGGCCGGCGTATCAAAAACGACTGTCGAAGCGCGATGGATTGGCGGCGAAAGCGCCGCGAACCCGCCGGGCGCGTCGGGCGCGTGGACGTAGAGTGTCGAAGATTTGAGCCTGGGCATGGTCCCGAAGTTACGGAAACATCCCATATCGTTCCATAACATGGATAGACAGGTTCATTCACTTTGGATATCTAATCGACATGCGCGCGCGCGATCTCGAAGTCTTTCAAGCGGTCATGCGGGTCGGCGGCGTAGGCCGTGCGGCCGAGTTGCTACGCACATCGCAGCCTTCGGTATCTCGATCGATCGCCGCACTCGAACACGCCTGCGGTTTCGATCTGTTCGACCGCATCCGGGGTCGCCTAGTGCCAACGCGCGAAGGCCGCCTATTCCACGCCGAGGTCGAACGCAGCTTTCTGGGCATCGAACATTTGCGCCAGACCGCGACGCGCATCCGCGAGGTCGGCGGCGGCACGGTGCGCGTCGCCAGCCTGTCGGCACTGGGCAACACGATCGTTGCTAAGGCGACGGCAGCGTTCCTGCGCGCCCATCGCGACGCCTGCGTGGCGCTGCAGATCCGCACATCTGCCAGCGTGCGTGACCTCGTCGCGTCGGGTCAGGTTGACATCGGCCTGGCAGCGGATGAGATCAGCACGGCAGGCATCGAACATCAGGTCTTCGCCACGCCGCGCGCGGTCTGTCTCGTGCCCGCGGCGCACCGCTTCGCCGCGCGACGCAAGATTGGGCCGAAGGATCTGCACGGCGAGCGCCTCGTGGCGCTGGCACCGCAAGACACCGTCAGAATTGCGCTCGACGAGTTGCTCCGCCAAAGCGGTGCCGCACCTCAAATCGTCGCCGAAACGCCGTTCTCGTCGACGAGTGCGGCGCTGGTCGCCGAAGGGGCCGGGATCGGCCTCGTCAATCCGATCTCCCTGCCAGAGCCTTTGCCAAATAATATCCGCATCATTGCGTTCGAACCGGGGATCTACTTCAAGGCGCTTCTGCTGCGGCCCGCCGGCGCGGAAAGCTCCCGCCTCGTCGCCGCCTATCTCTCGGCGCTATTCAAGGCGCGGAATTCGACCTAGCAAAGCGACGCGTCATTTTGTTAAGTTGAGATTCGAAATGCTTAGATCTATTTAAGCGGTCGCCTCCACCGCCAACCCTGCGGCTTTCCATTCCGGAAATCCGTCTTCCAATCGCCGGCCCCGATAGCCTTTGGCACGCAGAACGGCGACGGCTTCGAACGACATAATACAATAGGCGCCGCGGCAATAAGCGACGATCTCCCGGTTTTTCGGCAGTTCGCCAAGCCGTCTTTTCAGTTCCGCCAGCGGCATATTGATCGCCCCCGGCAAATGTCCGAGCGCGAATTCGTCGTCCGGCCGGACGTCGAGTAACGTCACGCTCCGCTTCGCGATGCGCTTGGTCAATTCTTCGCGCGACAACGGTTCGAACCTGTCCAGCTTTTCGAAGTATTCCGAAACGAGGTCTCTAACATCGGTGCGATTGCGTTCACCGTAGATACGTAACGCCGCCAGTAGCGGAATGACAGGTCCATCGGAAAGCCGATAGATAATTCTTTTTCCATCGCGTTGCGTCTCGACGAAGCCGCCGCGGCGAAGCTGCTGCAAATGCGCGGAAGTGTTTGCGATCGACTGACCGATGAGCCGGGCGAGATTCTCGACGGAGCGCCCGCCTTGCGACACATGTTCGAGCAATTCGAGTCGATACGCATGTCCCAATACACGGGCCAGTCCGGCAAGCTGCTCGAATATCCGGATCTTCGCGCTTTTCATTTGACGGAAAATTTACCTCCCCGTAGTCATTCAAACAAGATATTGAATGTTTTAAAAACGGCAATACCCATCGTAAGAGGAAACGCGATGCGCATGAATCCCATGCATCGGCAAGTGTTGGTTCTGGCCGGCTCGCAGGCATTATTCCAAACCGCTTCGGTTCTTGTAATGACGGTCGGCGGTCTTGCGGGCGGTCAGATAGCGGCGCACGCCGAACTTGCGACGGCGCCGATCGCGGCCATGTTTTTGGGGACGGCTATCGCCACCTTTCCCGCATCGATATGGATGGCGCGCGCGGGCCGCCGTGCCGGTTTCATCGCCGGTGCGATACTTGGTGTCGCGGGCGGCGTATTCGCGGCGATGGGAATTTGGTTCGGTTCGCTGGCGCTGCTGGCGTTCGGCACCTTCCTTGTCGGCGGGTATCAGGCGTTCGCGCAGTTCTATCGGTTCGCCGCAAGTGAAGCGGCCGACGACGTATTTCGGCCGCGCGCTATCTCGCTCGTTCTTGCCGGCGGGATCGTCGCGGCACTCGCAGGGCCGATATTGGGTCACGTAGGTGGCACGCTGTTGGAGCCGAGGTATTTCGGCTCCTTCCTGCTGCTCGCTCTGACATCGGCGATCGGCGCCGGCCTGCTTCTGGCGCTGCGCATGCCGGCGCCCAAAGTCGAAACGGCGCAAGCCGCGCATGGCCGATCCTTGCGGGTAATCGTTTCTCAGCCGACTTATCTCGTCGCCCTATTCGGCGCCTCGACCGGCTATGGCATTATGATCTTAGCGATGACGGCGACACCGATCGCGATGGTTCATCATGCGCACGATCTTCCGACGGCAGCTAACGTCATACAGCTTCATGTCTTGGGCATGTTTCTGCCGTCCTTCATTACAGGGACGCTGATCGCGCGTTTCGGCGTGGTTGCCGTCATGCTCGCCGGCGTAGCGTTGCTCGCCGGCCATGTATCGATGACTCTGACTGGGTTGGGCTTCGCTTCTTTCGCGAGTGCGCTCATACTGCTCGGCGTCGGTTGGAACTTTCTCTATGTAGGCGGCACGACGCTACTGACGACGACCTACGATCCGGCGGAAAAAGGCCGGGCGCAAGCGGCCAACGATATGACCATTTTCGTGGTGGGATTGACTTGTTCGCTTGGAGCCGGCGTCCTGCTTCAGGCCGTCGGCTGGCAGATGCTCAACGTGCTGCTACTGCCATGGATGGCACTCTCGGCGTTGGCGCTGCTTTGGCTCCTCTGGAAGGTGCGCACTTCATGACCACGCCTTTTCCAGCGACATCTATGCCGGATCGCGCATGGTGGGCGGCTGTTTGGCCGGATCCGCAAGCCACACTGGTCTCACTCGGCGTTCGCCCCGGCATGAAGGTGCTCGACCTGTGCTGCGGTGACGGATACTTCACCGCGCCGCTGGCGAAGCTCGTCGGCGGCCGTGTCGTAGCACTCGATCTCGATCCGGCGATGATCGAGCGCGCAAAAGCGGAAGCCGCTGTCGAGGGCGTATCAATCGAGCGATGGATTTGCGCCGATGCACGGGACATCGCCGAATATCTACCCGGCCCCGTGGACTACGTGCTGATGGCTAACACGTTCCATGGCGTGCCGGACCAACCGGGCCTAGCAATCGCGATCCGAGCGATACTCCGACAAAAAGGACGATTGGCTATCCTGAATTGGCGGCAGCGACCGCGCGAGACCACGGTCGTACTGGGACAACCTCGTGGCCCAGCGACGGCGCTGCGCATGTCGCCCGAACAAGTTCGCGCCGTCGTCGAGCCAGCCGACTTTCGTTTTTCCGAGTGCTTCGAGATCGGGCTCTATCACTACGGAATCATCTTCGAGACTGTTTGACAGCGCGTGAGCGGACTAAAGCATCGCCACTTGATTGTTTGATCACTCCTTCCAACTAACCTGGGGTGTTTTAGCGCTCCCCCAACCGGAAGGAACCTCACCGATGAAATGTCCCGCCTGCCCCGATACAGATCTCGTCATGACCGAACGGCAGAACGTCGAGATCGACTATTGTCCGAAATGCCGGGGCGTGTGGCTCGATCGCGGCGAACTCGACAAGATCATCGAAAAGAGCGCGGCACAAATGCCGCAATCGTCTTCAAGCGCGCCACCCGAAGCGCCCTACGCCAATCCGCCGCGTTACGGGCATGGGCATCAGGGCAGCTACGGCAAACACGGCTATCGCAGGAAATCCTGGCTTTCGGAAATCTTCGACTAAGCCGGCGAAAACGTTACGGATCGCCGCACTGATCGAGCGTTGACGCGGAATTCCCGTGGCCGGCGCAATTCGCGTGATCGTTCAACGCTTCGATGACGCGGCAATCCGAAATACGGCCGCCAGAACATTGTGCGACCATACGTCGCAGTTCTCGCTTCAGCGCCTTCAGATGCTCGATCCGCCGCTCGACCTGGACAAGTTGCGCGCGCGCGATCGCGTCGGCGGCGTCGCAGGGTTGCTCGGGGTTGTCCGAAAGGCTCAGAAGATCGCGGATCACATCCAGCGTGAATCCAAGATCGCGCGCATGGCGTATGAAACTCAGCCGCTCGACCGCCGCGCGCTCGTAAAGCCGCTGATTTCCGTTCGAACGCTCCGGTCGCGGCAGAAGCCCAGCCTGCTCGTAATATCGTACCGCTTGCACCGTGCAGCCTGCACTTTTTGCGACATGACCGATGGTGAACAGCATGGGAAACCCTCAGACTCGCAAAAAGTAACTTGAAGCTACAGTAACTATAGCAATTAGGGTGGTGCTTTCCAAAACAATGGATAAGCCATGACCACCGCCGCCAATACGCAGTCCACTGAAAAAATCGATTGGTCCATCGTCGGGATGGACTGCGCAAGCTGTGCAGCCAAGATCCGCAGCGCCGTTTCGCCGGTTCAAGGCGTCCGCGACGTGGCCGTTTCCGTGATGAACGAATCCATGACTGTGGCGCTTGAGCCCAGTGCCGTGGCAATCGCCGAGATCGAAAGCCGCGTGTCGCGGCTAGGCTATAAAATTTCGCGTCGTCTGCCGGCGGAATCTCCGGCATCCGCAGACGCTGGTTGCTGCGCGCATCACGACCATCACGAGAGCGATGCCGCCGCGCCACAAACATCCAAAGATGCGAGCGAGCGGGTCTCCGCGCCCGTCCGAAACGCACCACGCTGGTTCGATACGCCGAAAGGCCGCCTCGTCGCCGTCACCGGTGTTTTGCTGGCGGCGGCTTGGGGCGCCAAGCTTGCCGGATTCGAAACTATCGCAAGCTGGGCATTCGTCGTCGCGTGCGTTATCGGCGCAGTTCCCATCGCGCGCCGCGCCTTCGCGGCTCTGTCGCTGGGACAGCCCTTCACCATCGAAATGTTGATGACGATCGCCGCCGTCGGCGCGCTGGCGATCGGGGCCGCCGAGGAAGCCGCCCTCGTCATCTTCCTGTTCGCGATCGGCGAAGTGCTGGAAGGCGTGGCCGCCGATCGCGCGCGCGCCAGCATTCGCGCCCTGGGCGATCTGATTCCGCAAACCGCCCGCCTGATCGAAGGAACGACGACACGCGAAGTTCGCGCCGCGTCGCTGACGCCGGGACAAAACGTCCTGGTGCGCCCCGGCGACCGCATCCCGGCCGATGGCGAGATCATCGACGGCACGTCGGAGATCGACGAATCGCCGATCACAGGAGAGTCGGTCCCCAAGAGCAAGACGATCGCCGATCCGGTTTTCGCCGGTTCCGTCAATCGCGACGCTGCTCTCAAAGTCCGGGTAACCACCAAGGCCGAAGACAACACGATCGCGCGGATCGTCCGCTTGGTCGAAGAATCGCAGGACGCCAAAGCCCCAACAGAAAGATTTATCGACCGATTCAGCCGCGTCTATATGCCGATCATCGTCGGCTTGGCGGCACTTGTGGCTGTGATCCCGCCGCTGACGATGGGCGCGGAATGGTCAACTTGGATCTATCGTGCGCTGGCCCTTTTATTGATCGGCTGTCCCTGCGCATTGGTGATTTCGGTGCCCGCATCGATCGCGTCGTCGCTGTCCGCCGGTGCCCGGCGCGGCCTGCTGCTTAAAGGTGGCGCCGTCATCGAGGCCGCCGCGCGCACGCAAGCCGTTGCGTTCGACAAGACCGGCACGCTGACGGCGGGCACGCCGCGCGTAACCGATCTGCGCGCTTACGGCGTCGGCGAGGATGACGTATTGGCGTTGGCCGCGGCAGTCGAGGCCCAATCCTCACATCCGCTCGCGCAAGCCATCGTCAAGGAGGCCGAGCGCCGCGCTTTGCCGTTACAGGCGGCCGCAAACGGCAAGGCGATACCCGGTCGTGGCGTCGAGGCCAGCGTTGCCGGCCGCACGCTGACGATCGCGTCGCCGCGCTACGCGGCGGAGCTCGGTGCGTTATCGCCGGAAGTTTCCCGAACGCTCGCAGTGTTCCAAAATGAAGGCAAGACGGCGGTCGTTGCGGTCGAGAACGCGCGCGCGATCGGCATCATCGCGTGCCGCGACGAACCGCGGCCGGACGCCAAAACGGCGATCGAGGAGCTTGACGCGCTCGGCATCTCGGCGATCATGCTCACCGGCGATAACGCCGCGACCGGCAAAGCCATCGGCGACAAGATCGGTATCGAGGTCCGTGCGGAGCTCTTACCCGAGGCCAAAGTCGATGCGATCCGCGCCATGTCGGACAAAGCGAGCGTCATGATGGTCGGCGACGGAATCAACGATGCGCCCGCCCTGGCTACCGCGACTGTTGGCATCGCCATGGGGTCAGGTACGGGCGTCGCTCTCGAAACGGCCGATGGCGCTCTCATGGGCGATCGCGTGTCTGATGTGCCGCGCCTAATCCGTCTCGCACGGGCGACGATGGGAAACATCCGTCAGAATATCGCCCTCGCACTCGGCCTGAAGGGCGTGTTTCTGGTCACCAGCGTGCTCGGACTTACCGGATTGTGGATCGCGATCCTCGCCGATACCGGTGCGACGGTTCTAGTTACGTTGAACGCGCTACGCCTGCTGCGCTTCAACGCCGACGCCCGCTGATTGCCAACCTCGCGATACGTCATGAAATCCCCCGATCGTATACCGATGATTCTTGCCGTTTCGGCTTTTGCTTTCGCTGTCGATCAGTCGACAAAATGGCTGATCGTCAACGAAATCATGCGGCCGCCACGAACGATCGAGCTAACCGGATTTCTCAACATCGTGCTTGGCATGAATACCGGGGTCAGCTTCGGATTGCTGGGTGAATTATTCGCCGATCGGCAAGTCCTGCTCGCCGGAATCAAGTTGGCAATCGTGGCCGGGCTTGTCTTTTTCGCGTGGCAAAGCGAGTCCGCGCCGGAGCGGACCGGATTCTCGCTCATGGTCGGCGGCGCGCTTGGCAACATAATTGATCGATGGCGTCAAGGCGGTGTGACCGATTTCATCGACTTCCATTGGAACGGATGGCATTGGCCGGCGTTCAACATGGCCGACGTCGCCATTTCGCTAGGCGTAGGTTTCGTCATTCTATCGACCTTCGGGTCGGCACCACGACGTTCGCGAGGCATGAAATGAGCTCGCAGACAAAGTTCATGGGCGACGGTTCTATCGCGTTGTTTCTCGCGTGGCTCGTGGCGTTGGGCGCCACGCTCGGCGCGCTGTTCATCGGCGAAGTCTTGCATCAAACGCCCTGTGTGCTGTGCTGGTATCAGCGCATCGCGATGTTTCCGCTGGCGCTGATCCTCGGCATCGCGTGTTTGCGCGACGATCTGTCGATCGGCATCTACGTGATCCCCGTGGCACTAGCCGGCACCGCGATCGCCCTATGGCATTCCTTGATTTATTTCGACATCGCTCCCGCCGCTATCGTGCCTTGCGAACAAGGACCATCGTGCCAAGGGGCAAATATGGAGGTATTCGGATTGCCGATCCCGTTGCTGTCCCTTGGAGCGTTCGCGATGATCATACTTCTTCTATCGCACGGCAAGCAGGGTCAAAGCCGATGAACAGACGATACGTCCTCGTCGGCGCGGCAGCGGCGCTGGGTGCTGCGGCCTTCGCGGGCGGCGCCTATTACGTCGCCGAAAAGCGGCGCGCCGCCGTTCCGATGATTCAGAAGGTCGAAGGCGCCGATCAACTGATCCGGGCGCATTCGCCGGCCATCGGTCCACAAGACGCGCCGGTGACGATCGTCGAGTTCTTCGATCCGGCGTGCGAAGCCTGCCGCGCCTTCCACCCGATCGTCAAAGGAATCATGGATGCTCATCCTGGCAAGATCCGGCTGGTGTTGCGATATGCGGCGTTCCATCCCGGATCGGCGGAGGCCGTGCGCATTATCGAGACGGCGCGTCTTCAGGATCGATTCGTTCCCGTTCTCGAAGCCCTTCTGGAAGGACAGCCGAGCTGGGCTTCGCATCGAGCCGGTACGAACCCGGATCTGGCTTGGAATTTAGCCGCGTCGGCGGGCCTCGACATCGAGCGCGCCCGGCGCGAACGGCTGATGCCCCACATTACGGCCACATTGAACTTCGACGCGGAGGACGTCCGGACATTCAACGTTCGGGGAACTCCGACCTTCTTCGTTAATGGCCGCCCACTCCCGGAATTCGGGGCGGACCAACTTCTAGCGCTGGTCCGCGACGAACTCGCCAGAGCGGCGAAATAGATTACGGCCATGAATTATGAAGCCTCTTTCTCGCGCATATTCGGCCATCCTGGAACCGCGGCATCGACCGGCCCCGGAGCGACGCGTTGCGCCACATGCGATCTAGAATTACCGGTAACCGCAAAAACCTGCCCCCTCTGCATGGCAAATCTACCTTCTGAAAATCCGAAAGGAGCTTCCAAATCATGACGAAGCGCTCCCCGCGAGGCGTCAAACGGAATCTCCGAAAGAGTATCGCCATTGCGCTGGCGCTGCTTGCGTTGGTGGGTATCTTCTACGCCATAACGATCATCAAGCTCTCGAAACACAGCACGCTACCCCATGAAATTTGAATCCAGGAGAACCAAGCTGGTGCTCTCCCGTTTCGCGCGCGGCGTCGGGAGGATCGTCGTAGCGGCGACATTCCTTATCGGCAACGCCGCCGCCGCGCATGAATTCCGCGTCGGCGCCATCACGATCGACCATCCTTGGTCTCGGGCGATCCCGCCGCGCGCGCCCACGGCCGCCGGCTATCTCGTGATCCGCAATGCGGGTCCACGGGAAGATAAATTGATTGGCGCCCAATCGCCGATGGCCAATACCGCCGAGTTTCATGAAATGTCAGTCATCGATAACGTCATGCGCATGCGCCCGATCGAAGGCGGCATCGCCATTCCGCCGGGCGGCGAAATCCGGCTTGCGCCGAACGGGCGGCATTTGATGCTAATCGGACCGAAGGAAGGATTCGTCCAAGGCGCACGCGTGCCGTTGACGCTCGTTTTCGAACGCGCGGGACGCGTCGATGTTGAATTGGCGGTCCAATCGATGGGCGCGCGCGACACCGGCCACGCAGAGACGCGCGACCATCCCGAATGCGGCGATAAAGCCGAACGTCACAATATGGCCGAGCACCATGGCGAGGCCGAGTCCGGCGGCCGCATCGGCCATTGCGGCGAGGCCAAGAATTAATCGGATGAACTATCTGCGCTTCATCCGGCTATTCGCTTGGGCCTGCGTCGGCGTCGTGGGTCTCCTCGTCGTCGCCATCAGTATGGGGTGGCTGGTAACGGACGGTCCGCTCGCCGCCCTCGCTCGCAAGGAACCCTCTACCATCGCGAAAGGCGGGCCATTCGCGATGACCGACCATCGCGGCAAACCCTTCACCGAAGCGGATCTGCGCGGGCGACCGGCATTGGTGTTCTTCGGATTCACGTCGTGCCCGGTCGTTTGCCCAACGACGCTCGGCGACATGACCGACTGGCTCGAGGAACTTGGCCCGGATGGCAACGCCCTATCCGCCGTGTTCGTCAGCGTCGATTCCGAACGGGACGATGTCGCCCAGATGGCGGCCTATCTGGAGCCGTACAACCAGCGCATTGTCGGCTTGACCGGCAATTCGGCACAGTTAGAGCAATTTGCTGCCAATTACGGCATCTATTACAAGAAGGTGCCGGTGGGCGACAACAACTACACCATGGATCACACCGCATCGGTCTTGATGCTCGATCGAGCGCTGAACATGGTCGGAACGGTCGATTTCCACGAAGAACGATCGATCGCGATTGCCAAGCTGAAGCTCCTACTCGCTCGATAGTTTGGCGATTCCGACGCAGCATCACTGTCCACAGAGTGCCTTGCCATATCCCCTCCTAGGGGATAGTATTTCGGATGCCCAAAGATCATCGCCACCATACCCATCCCGAGGTTGTGAAGCGCTTGAATCGCGCCGGCGGCCATCTGCGCAGCATTGTCGAGATGATCGAAAGCGGCCGGCCCTGCCTCGACATCGCGCAGCAACTCCAGGCCGTCGAGAAGGCGGTCGGACAAGCCAAGAAAACGCTGATCCAGGATCATTTGGATAATTGCCTGGAAGACGTAATCGGCGCGCTGCCGCGCGAACGGCGGGGCCCGATCGACGAATTCAAGCAGATCACCAAGTATCTTTGACGGGCCCGGCAACGATGGACGGCGCATTTTTCTTTTCCGTCATGGTGACCGGTTTCGTCGTGGCTTTCGCCCATGCGGCAATCCCGACCCATTGGCTGCCCTTCGTCCTCGCCGGACGCGGCCAACGCTGGGGCAAGGCAAAAACCCTCTCTGTCGTCGCGCTTTGCGGTGCAGGGCATGTGTTGTTTACGGCCCTTCTCGGCGCACTCGTCGTATGGCTCGGCATCGAGACCAGCAAATGGACCGGAGAGATATTCCCTTGGATCGCGGCGGCTGCGCTCGTTCTGCTCGGCATATTCTACCTCGTCCGGCAAGGTCGCGGCGGCGGACACGGACATCATCATTTCGGTGCGAATCATGATCATGGCGGCCATCACCATGATCACGACCACGATCACGCCCATCCTCACGGAAACTCGAATCATGGCGAACACGCGAAGGCACAAGCGGATTCCACTTCAGACGCCAAGATTATATTGGGTCTGTTCGCCCTATTGACGTTCTCGCCATGCGAAGGGTTTCTACCCGTCTATCTCTCCGGCATAATCTATGGCTGGCCGGGATTCGTGACGCTCAGCGCGGTGCTTGCGATCGCAACCGTCGCGGGAATGATGGTCTTCACTTGGCTAACGCTCGCCGGCATCGAGCGACTGCGACTCGAATTCGTCGAGCGCTATGAAAGCGGAATACTCGGCGCCGCATTGATCTTTCTTGGCGTTGGCGTCGCGTTCTTCGGTTTCTAGCGCTTACTTCAGTTCAAGCGCCGTCTGCCTCACTCTGCTGATGGCTGAGGGTCCCTTGGCCAGGGCGGCAGTTCGATGATGCTGTTGATCGGGTGGCCTTGCGCTAGGCGGGCGAAGATATCATCGTTATATATGTGCTTGGCGCCCTTATCGGCCTTGACGATACCAAGTTCAGGCTGCTTGTGCTGATCGCATTCTTCGCACTCGCCGCACATCAAGTCATCTGATTCAATCTTCTATTTAGCCTTTTAAATCTAGCCGTTTCAGCGGTCGCGTGGTCCGAGATTGCGGTCGAGACCGCTACAGAGATCACGCATGCACAGCGCTTGGCCATGGCACTGACGGCGTGGCGCACGGCCCAGGTGCGGCAGGGATGCGAAGCGCCCGCCACGCGTCTGGCGAGCATGCTACCGGATTCCCTCGTGCCCGCCGTTCTTCTCTAATGGACTTCGCCGAGGAATGGCATCAAGTGCCTACGACGCCGAACGATCGTAAAACGCGCCAGAAGCGCGTGGGTGAAAACAATTCCTAGGGCGCTTTTCGACTCATCGGCTGCTGCGGGCGAACGAGCTACTGACTAGCGCGGGCGTTCACCGTGATGAACGTAGCTGAAGAATTCTAAGACAAGACGACAGCATCCAACCCGCTATGACCAACCGACTTCACGTATCTGAGGGCGGTCGGCGGGGATTGGCTCAATTTTTCGATGATCCTCGACGACCTATTTCGGATCATCGTTGCGTCGAAGCAATGCATGATGATGAAGGCGGCGGACGTCACCGAGACGATCGGAATGACGCTTATGGCGTCGAGGCAGGACGGCAACCGACATCGGCCGCGGCCGTTGCCGGACAACGGGCGAGTCTTCTCTTGTGCGTTCAACCATGCTACCATTCAATTGTGAAGTGTAGATTCACATTTCGTTGGTTTCTCCCGATCCTCGCGGTCGTTGGAGTCATTCTTAGTCCGATTGCAGCGCCTCCGGGTGGGAATGCAATGGCGGCGTCCGTCGTTGCAGCGATGCCAGACGATATGCCGTGTTGCCTGCAAGAGCAGAATGCCAAGTCGGAATGTCAAAATGATTGCCCGATGATGAAGACCTGCATGGTCAAGTGCTTCGCGGGTCCACTGTTCTTTCCGGCTGCGACTATCCCATTTGATATGCTTGGGACGGTCGTCAATATTGGATGGGATTTCTTCGTCAATTCGCTCGGCGAAGAACCACCCGCCCGACCTCCACGAACCTAGGGCATCGCCGGCGCGTCGCGCCGGCTAGCACCGCCTCGACAATACTCAGGCGGCTGTGAGAGCGCGCGGCTTATATGCCGCGCTTCGCCGAGTCTTATGCTTGGCGCTCTGATGAAACCAATGAACCTAGGACTATCGAATCATGATGAGGTCGGTTTTCAAACGCGCTGCAGCGGCGGCGTTCGTCGTTGCACTTTCCTTGGTCTCTTTCGCGTCGGCCCACGCCGAGATCAAAGATTATGAGTTCGGCCTGGTCCAATCAGAAGTGAAGCAAGGTGACGCCATCGTGGCCGTCCGTCTGATTGACAAGCGATCCGGCAAGGCCGTTTCCGACGCCGTTATCTTTACAACCCGAATCGACATGACGCCCGATGGAATGCCAACGATGACTGCGCCGATCGAGGCGCTACCCTCGAATGAACCCGGCGTCTATCGATTCAAGACGAATCTGATGATGGCTGGCGGGTGGCAATTGTCTCTCGCCGCCAAGATTCAAGGCGAGACCGCAACGCTCGCAAACAAGCTGATCCTCAAGGTCACGCGATGAAACGCGCCCCCCTCGCAGGCCTCACCCTCGTCGCCGTACTGGCGGCGGGGATCGGAGGCTATTGGGCCGGAACGCACGGCGTTCCGACTGGCGGTGACGGGCCTTTTGCGGCCGCATCGCTCGCCGATACTGGGCCGGTCATCTACTATCGAGATCCGGACGGACAACCGTTCTATTCGCCGACCCCTCGGCAAAGCATGGACGGACGATCGTTTCGTGCCGTCTACGCGTCCGAGGATATCAGTTTCGAGGATCGCCCGCCGGCGGCCGCGAGCAGTTCGGGCACGGCGAATCCCCGTCGCGTTCTCTACTACCGGAACCCAATGGGTCTGCCCGACACCTCACCGACACCGAAGAAAGATTCGATGGGGATGGAATACATCGCTGTGTACGAGGGTGAAGCGGACGAAGATCAGTTTGTCAGGGTCTCACCTGGCAAGCTCCAGCGGACAGGTGTCCGATCCGAACTAGTCGAGCGGCGCGTTATCAGCCGTTATGTGCGCGCGCCTGGCGCGGTCCAGTTGGATGAACGGCGCATCGCCGTGGTGGCGACCCGCAGCGATGCTTTCATCGAGGAAGTTGCGAATATCACGACCGGAGAGCGCGTTACCAAAGGGCAAGCCCTTATGCGGCTATATTCACCTGAGGTCGCCGTCGCCAGCGCCCAATTCCTGACGGAACTCAATACGCCGGGACGGGAACCAGCTTTCGGAGGTGCACGCCAACGCCTCGAGAATCTCGGCGTCCCGATGGACGCGATCGTCGAGATTGAGCGGTCGCGCCGGCCGCTTTTAGCCATGACATTGCGCGCGCCGCGCGATGGCATCGTGCTCGAACGCAACGCGACCAACGGCATGAAAGCAGCACCGGGTGGCGTGCTGTTCCGTATCGCCGATATCTTTATGATTTGGGTACTGGCTGATGTTCCAGAGTACGAAGTCGGTGCGATCCGCCTTGGTGCGCGAGCAGCCATTCGGTTACGCAGCGCTCAAGGTGAACCGCTTGAAGGTCGCGTTTCATTGATCTATCCCCAAGTCGACGAAGTAACGCGGACTACCAGGGTTCGAATCGAGTTAGCGAACGCGGCCGGCCGCCTTTTGCCGAATATGTACGCCGACGTGGAGATCAGCACTGGCGCCCCCGATCCAGTGACGGCCGTGCCGGATAACGCAGTGATTGCATCAGGTACTCGTCAGATCGTCATCCTCGACAGGGGTGATGGCCGTTTCGAGCCCCGCGTAGTGACGACCGGGAACCGAGGCGATGGCTTCATCGAGATTCGCGAGGGTCTCGTTAACGGCGATCGTGTGGTCGTCGCGGCGAATTTTCTGATCGACGCCGAAAGCAATCTCAAAGCCGCTCTCCGCAGTCTGGCCGCCTCAGTGAGTCAGCCATGATCGCCCGCCTTATCGACTGGTCCGCACGCAATCTCGTTCTTATCCTCGTCGGAACGGTACTCGCCGTCGCGGCCGGCCTGTACGCGGTGCGCACCTTGCCGCTCGACGCCATCCCCGACCTTTCCGACGTGCAGGTCATTGTCTACACCGAGTATTCAGGCCAAGCGCCGCAAGTCGTCGAGGACCAGATCACCTATCCACTGGCAACCGCCATGCTGACCGTCCCCAAATCGAAGGTTGTGCGCGGTCTCTCCTTCTTCGGCGTATCCTTCATCTATGTGATCTTCGATGACGGCACCGATCCCTATTGGGCGCGCAGCCGTGTCCTCGAGTATCTCAACGCCGCGACGCGTCGCCTGCCGACCGGCGTCACGCCGACTCTTGGGCCGGACGCCACCGGCGTCGGCTGGGTCTACCAATACGCCGTTGTCGCGCAACAGATGACGCTCGCCGAGATGCGTTCGCTGCAGGACTGGGTAATCCGGTATGCCGCATCGAAAGCGGAAGGTGTCGCAGAGGTTGCCAGTGTCGGCGGCTTCGTCAAGCAATATGCGATCGTCATCGATCCGAACCGGCTACGGGCGCAAGGCATTCCACTGGAGCGAGTGCGCGACGCCGTCAGGGCCAGTAATGCCGATGTGGGCGGCCGGACCATCGAGCTCTCCGAATTTGAGTTCATGGTGCGCGGTCGCGGCTACCTCAAGAACGTAACGGATATTGAGAACATCGTCCTGAAAACCGACCGCGGCGTCCCTTTGCGCATCAAGGACTTCGCAAGAGTCGAGATCGGACCTGACGAGCGCCGCGGCATCACCGAACTCGACGGCAATGGCGAAGTGGCAAGCGGCATCGTCTTGCAGCGCTTCGGGGCCAATGCGCTGACCGTGATCGAGAACGTCAAGGCGCGCCTCGCCGAAATCGCACCCAGCCTCCCCAAGGAGGTTGAGATCGTACCGGTCTATGATCGCTCTGAACTCATTGGACGGGCGATCAAAACGCTCAAAGGGACGCTGATCGAGGAAAGCATCATCGTCGGCCTTGTCTGCGTTGTCTTCCTGCTGCATCTGAGAAGTGCCCTCGTTGCCATCCTGATGCTGCCGGTCGGCATCCTGATCGCTTTCGCGGCTATGAAGGTGATCGGGCTCGGTTCGAATATCATGAGCCTAGGCGGCATCGCGATCGCCATGGGCGCGATGATCGACGCCGCTATCGTGATGATCGAGAACGCGCATAAGCACCTTGAACGATCGTCTCCCGACAGACCCCGGAGCGACATCCTAATTGCCGCTGCCAGCGAAGTAGGGCCGGCTCTGTTTTTCAGCCTTCTCATCATCACTGTCTCATTCTTGCCGATCTTCACGCTGGAATCTCAGGAAGGACGGTTGTTTGGTCCGCTCGCTTTCACCAAGACTTTCGCAATGGCCGCCGCCGCGGTGCTGTCGGTGACGCTCGTCCCGGCACTCATGGTGATTTTCGTTCGCGGACGGATCGTTCCGGAACATCGCAACCCTATCAACCGCTTCCTGATCTGGATATATCGCCCGATCATCCGGGGCGTGCTGAGGGCAAAGACGGTGACACTGCTGACTGCGCTCGTCGTACTTGGCATCACAGTCTGGCCCGCGCGTCAGCTCGGATCCGAATTCATGCCCAATTTGGATGAAGGCACGTTGATGTACATGCCGACAACGGTGCCTGGTCTGTCGGTGACTAAGGCGGCCGAGCTGCTCCAGATGCAGGATCGGATCATCAAGTCGTTCCCGGAGGTCGCCTCGGTCTATGGCAAGGCCGGCCGGGCATTGACCGCGACCGATCCGGCGCCGATCGAAATGTTTGAAACCATTATAAATCTGAAGCCAAAGAGCGAGTGGCGGCCGAGCCTCACCCTCGACGGCCTCAAGGCTGAGATGGATCGAGCTCTCCAATTTCCGGGTGTGTCGAACGCGTGGACTATGCCAATCCGCGCCCGCATCGACATGCTCTCGACCGGAATCCGGACTCCCGTCGGCGTCAAGGTGTTCGGCACGGACCTCGGACTGATGGAGCAAACTGCGCGCGAGATCGAACAAGTCCTGCGCGCCGTACCGGGAACATCGAGCGCGTATGCCGAACGGGTCATTGGTGGTTACTATCTCGATATAGTGCCAAATCGGGAGGTGCTTGGCCGCTATGGCCTCGCCATCGACGACGTTCATAATGTGATCACGACCGCGCTGGGCGCCCAAACCGTGACGACTACCGTCGAGGGCCGCGAACGCTACGCCGTCACGATTCGCTATCCTCGCGATCTCCGGAGCGATCCGCAGGCGATTGCCCGCGAAGTGCAGGTATCCCTGCCGGCCGGCGGGACTGTGCCGCTAGGGGAGGTCGCCAAGGTTGAGCTTACGCGCGGCGCAACGTCGATCCGCACCGAGAACGGCCAGCTCGCGGTCTATATCTTCGTCGACACAGTGGGCCGGGATCTCGGCGGCTATGTCGCCGAGGCACAACAGGCGGTGGCAAGCAAAGTGAAACTGCCGTCGGGAACCTACGTTTCCTGGAGCGGCCAGTATGAATACCTGCAACGGGCGGAAGCGCGACTGAAAATCGTCGTGCCGGTCACTCTACTCATCATCTTTCTGTTGCTCTACCTCAACTTTCGAGCGCTTCCCGAAACATTGATCGTCATGTTGTCGCTACCCTTTGCTTTGGTAGGAGGCATCTGGTTGATGTGGTGGCTCGGTTTCAATATGTCCGTCGCCGTGGCCGTCGGTTTCATCGCCCTCGCCGGCGTCGCCGCTGAAACGGGCGTGGTCATGCTGATCTATCTCGACCAGGCGATGGCGGAGCTGAAGGCCGAAAGAACGGCCGAAGGCCGTCCCTTCACGCGGATCGACCTCCATCAGGCCATCATGCGCGGCGCGGTCGATCGAGTCCGTCCGAAGATGATGACCGTCGTCGCCATCATGGCCGGGCTCCTACCAATCCTCTGGAGCACCGGCTCCGGCTCGGAGGTGATGCAACGTATCGCTGTACCGATGATCGGCGGAATGATGTCATCGACGCTCCTTACCTTGATTGTGATTCCGGCAGTCTATGGTCTGGTGAAGGGCCTGCATCTGCCTAAGCAAGCAGAGGACACGACGCAAGCGCATGACAATGTTGAAAGGTTTTCTCAGGCGTCAAACGAGCGACAATGATACGACGAAGCGATCGTGCACGTCGTAGGTTGGAGCGCGCGCAGCGGTATCCGGTCGAGTACCGGCCCGAGGACGATCATGAGCAGCACCAGGACGGCGAGCCCGGCGGCGCCGGTGCCGACAAAGGCGGGCCGCCTTCCACGCACGGTGCCGACCGCAAGCACGATTGTAAAAGCCTCAACGACCTCGACCAAGTATCCCAAGAAAGCGGCCGTTAGCGCCGGCCCGACGGTTGCCCAAGACTCCACGCGCATGCCCTCGTTCTAGGCCGCGAAGCCGGTTCCTACATAGCGATCGATCTGGGCGGGGTTTTTCACAAAAGGCTCCAACCAGCGTCGAGGCGCTCGGTAGGAGTCATCAGCCTTGCGGCGGTTATCGGGGGCTCCATCCCCGTCGTCGATGACGGTACCGATGACGCAAGCACCCGTCGATGATGTAAGTGGGATTGAGACGACGCTTACGGTTCGACAGAGATGTTCAGAGCAGTTTAAGTGATTCGAATGCTGCCAATCACTGTCCGTATGGGTTTAGGCGGATTTTTCGGCGGATGCCCTTAACATGCGTCTGCCTAGAACGGCCAGTCCAACCAGCGTCGCCACGGCGATACTGATCGACGTCCAAGCACCATACTGCTCGGTGAGGTCGATCACTGATTCGCCCGCGACATACCCGCCCCCGACCAATACCGATGCCCATGTAGCAGCAGACGCGAAACTGATCGGCGCGAAGCGATGCCAACGCCATCCGGTTAACCCGATCGGCAACGCACCGACGGTCCGCAGGCCCTTCGCATAGCGGTACGCAAAGCAGTACCAAGCGCCGTTTCTCGTAAACAACTGCCCCGCAAGCGACATTGACCTCGCCAAACTTGGATACGAAAGGAGTTTCGGACCGGCCCGCCGCCCGATCCAATATCGGATCTCGTCGCCGACATAGCCGCCAGCGAAGACGGACAGAACCGTCCATCGTAGATCGAGATCGCCAGTCCCTGCGAAATAGCCGGCAAAAACCGGTAGGTAGCCGCTCTTCAGCGCGCAATACCCCATCAGCAGAGCGTAGATCCAGGGTCCGAGATCCACTAGAGTTCCGCGCACGGTCTCCATGCCAACAAACTTGGGTCCCGATATCGAAAAGGCAAGAGTCACCGGCGGGATACAAATCGCTCCGCCGCCATAGACTCAACTCGCCTATACTATGCGTGCTCCCTGAAATGCGTTCCGAAAGTACCGTTGCGCAAACATAGAGTTGAGAATGAGAAAATAGACGGTAAGCGAAGTCTCTAGGCCCATGCTCAGCCTGCTGGGTTGGCCCAAGCCCGCAAGAGTATCGAGCCGGCGGCTGCGATCCATATCGTAAAGATGATTGCGAGGCCGATGCGGCGTCAGCGTCGTCTCGATCCCACGCACCACTGTTGCCAGTCGAGCTTGACGGCCTTTGGGTAGAGACTTAGGGTAATCAGCGATGGGGATGGAGTCCCCCGATAACCGCCGCAAGGCTGATGACTCCTACCGAGCGTTTCGACGCTGGTAGGAGCCTATTGCGAGCACTCCACCCAGCCCGGACAGTTCGATAGGAAGCAGCTTCGCGGCCCAGAACGAGGGCATGCGTATGGAGTCTTGGGCAACCGCTGGGCCGGCGATAACGGCCGCCTTCTTGGGATCGATGGTCGAAGTCGTGGAGGCGTTCACGATCGTCCTTGCCGTCGGGACGGTGCGCGGATGGCGGCCCGCGTTTATCGGCACCGGCATCGGCCTCGCGGTATTGGTGCTGCTCGTCATCGCCCTCGGTCCTGTCCTCGACCGGATTCCGATTCATGTGCTCCAGCTCGTTGTTGGCACGCTTTTGCTGCTGTTCGGGCTGCGTTGGCTTCGCAAGGCGATCCTGCGGGCCGCAGGGATCATCGCTCTTCACGACGAGGCCGCAGCCTTCACCGAGGAGACCGCGCATCTGACCGATGCCGTCCGGCGCAAGGAGGCGCATCTCGATTGGATCGCCGGTTTGACGGCATTCAAGGCCGTCGTTCTCGAAGGCATCGAGGTCGTGTTCATCGTCATTGCCGTTGGCGCTGGCCGGGACCTTCTTTGGCCTGCAAGCCTCGGTGCGCTCGCGGCTTGCATACTGGTACTGGCCGTCGGACTGATCGTGCACCGGCCGCTCGCCCGCGTGCCCGAGAACACGCTCAAGTTCGGGGTCGGCGTCATGCTGTCGGCGTTCGGTATCTTCTGGACCGGCGAAGGTCTTGGCGTCGAGTGGCCTGGCCACGATGCGGCCATCCTCGTGTTCGCCGCAGTGTTTCTGGCGGTCGGCGTATTCGGGGTTTCGCTTGCGAAGCGCAGCAACTCGGAGGTCGCGCAATGAACGTCCTGAGCCTCATATTTCGCGAGTTGGTCGGTCTCTTCGTCGACGACGAGTTTCTCGCTGTCGCCATACTCGCCGTCATAGCCGGATGCGGCGTCATGGCGGCCTATACCGACATCGCCGCGCTCGTCATTGGCGTCATTCTGTTGGCCGGATGCGTCTTGGTGCTGCTGGCGAGCGTTGCCCGTGGCAGCCGCCGTATCCGGCGGTAGTCGAAGGAGAACGCACTTGAGCTACTTGATCGTCTTTTTGGGCGCAGGGATCGGCGGGTCCCTGCGTCATGGCGTCAACATTATTGCGCCTCGACTGTTCGGAACATCACTGCCATTCGGAACCATGTTTGTGAACCTTGCGGGTTCGCTGATGATGGGTTTGATCGTCGGCTATCTCGCGTTCAGGGGGGATGCCGCACAAGCAACCCGCCTTTTCCTCACCACCGGCATTCTGGGCGGCTTTACGACGTTCTCGGCCTTCTCGCTCGACGTTTCGGTTCTCCTCGAGCGCGGCGATCTTGCCGGCGCGGCCATCTATGGCGGGCTGTCAGTGGCGGGTTCCGTACTGGCGCTATTCGTCGGGCTCTGGTTTGCACGAACGGTCTTCTGAACTACAAGCCATTTGCCGAGGCGCATAACTTGCGCCATCAATTCGGAGCCGCGGCCGACAGAATGCAGCATGAGGCGTATCGAGGCATTTTCTCAGCTTGTTACGCTGTACCAAACCCACCAAAGGAGTGAGCCTGCGGCCGCGATCCATATCGTAATGATGATCGCCAGGCCGGCACGGCTTATAGGCCGTTCGATCATCTCGGCAGCCCGGCCCCGGAACTCCTCGAGCAGTGCCACTGGGATGAGCCGAACAGCCAGCATGATGCCGAGCGGAACGATAATAATGTCGTCGAGATAGCCGAGCACAGGAACGAAGTCGGGAATCAGGTCAATCGGAGAGAGCGCATAGGCAGCTATCACTACCGCAACAACTTTGGCGGCAAGCGGAGTTCGAGGATCGCCAGCGGCTACCCATAACGCCGTCACGTCACGCTTAATGAAGCGCGCCCATTGGCGCAGCCGTATTTTCCAACTCGAGGCCGTCATCCCGCGTCCGCTCTGGCTTTAGCCGCTACTGGCGCTGGTTTGTGTGCCCATGGCAACAATTCGCCAGCCATCCAATCAATCGTACCGGCGAATTGTTCGCCATGGGCACACAAGCCGTCAACCGTGTGAGCCTGACGATGCTTACACATCACCGTCGATGCCGTCACGTTACCCGACAGCCGAACCCGCACTCCCTTCATTTCGATCTCGATTAACGGCACGGGCAGCGTTGCCATCGACGGCGTCTCGGCTGGCGCGGCCGAGCCCATCAGCAGCACCGGCGCTTCACGTGGCGATTTGCCAAGCCCCGCCTCCTTCCGCTAGCGTCGCTGTCCTCTCGTCTTCGCTCTAGCGCCGCTGCCGCTCCCGGTCTTCCAAAATCTCGCCGCGCATCATCGATCTGTCCTTAAGAGCGCACTTAAGGACGGCCCTTACGCCCGTGCGCATCCCAGGATATTCCACCGCGCACACCATCCGCCGATACAAGAGTCAGCATACGACGCTTACAATAGACCGGAGAGAAATCACCTTGGGCCGTGGCGGCGACTTTCGTACTGCTCAGCAAATAGTTTCTCGTCAGGTACGGGACGGTTGTGGACACAGAAACCACGATGTCGGTGTAGATGGTGACGACGTAAGCGACCACTACAATCATGACCATCCCAAGATCGCGAACGCCGTGCGAGAGCGCCAATCGAAATCATGCGGTCAATCAGATCAGAACTATCGCTTGTCTCGCGATATCCTAACGCAGGATATTGCTTTCTCCATTCCTGTCAGTGGCAGAATGCAAGTTCCGGATCATTGATATTTTTCAATCTCCGTCACGTAAAACACTCCATCTTTGATCTCTGCCGTAAATCTGACTTTATCACCTACGTTCAAGGTGGACAGCTTCCCCGGATCACGGGCGGTGAAGATCATTGTCATCCCCGGCATATCCAGTGAATCAATAGGACCATGACGCAACGTAACTTTGTTTTCGGCGAGATTGACACGCCGAACTTCTCCCTCCGTCTTGGAATTTGTCTGAGCGCGTCCTGCTAAACTTTTGAAGCCAACAAACAGCGCCATCGCGAGCGCAAGCCGCCTGGAGACCGATGGAAGCGTCTCATCAAGCATGATTTCTCTCCCGTTTTGGCCTTAAGGATTAACGCTGAATCGTCAGATTACCAACCATGCCCTGCTCGAAATGCCCCGGCTTCAGGCAGCCAAACTTAAAGTTAGCCGCGCGGCCGAATTGCCAGATCATCTCGCGGGTGCCGCCCGGCTCCACCGAAACGGCACCGTCTTCTTCATGTTCCATGGTAGGCATGTTCTGCATGACCTTCGCGTGCTCGACTAAATCCTTCTGCGTTCCGAGCATCATTTCGTGCGGCACTTGTCCGACATTTCGAACAATGAACCGAACAGTCTCATTTGCGCGAACAGTAATGGAATTCGGAACAAAGCGCATATTGTCGTTCATCTCGACTTGGATCGTTCGCGTGACTTTAGCGGGGTCCCCAGCCTTGCCCATCGGAGAAACCTTGTTGTTTCCATCAGAATGACCAGGGCTTGCGACGGATGGCGACATGAAGGATAGGGCAGCCAAAGTCGAAACCGAGATCGCGAGAGCGACTGCCGAAAGAGATGGAGCGTTTTTCATCTAATAGTTTCCTTTATCCGTTTCAGATGTTTATTTCGAAGTCTTTAGCCTCGCCACTCGTAGGCAACGGTGCCGGCCGGGTGCTTGAACCAACCCGGATCCTTGTAGTCATCGCGCGCGAGGCCTTCGCGTACCTTTACGACCGAGAACATCCCGCCCATTTCAATCGGTCCGAACGGTCCTCGACCGGTCATCATCGGCAGCGTGTTATCAGGAATCGGCATCTCCATTTCCTGCATGTCCGCCATCCCCCGCTCACCCATCACCATGTAGTCCGGAGCGACCTTGAGGACTTTGTGGATCACGTCGCGATGATCGACGCCGATCATTGTTGGAACGTCGTGCCCCATGGCGTTCATAGTGTGGTGCGACTTGTGGCAATGGATTGCCCAATCGCCAGGTTCGTCCGCAACGAACTCAATCGCGCGCATGGCGCCGACACCGATGTCCGCGCTGACCTCGGGCCAACGCGCCGAAGGTGGCACCCACCCTCCGTCAGTTCCGCTCACGACAAAATCGTATCCGTGCAGATGGATCGGGTGGTTTGTCATGGTCAAATTGCCGGCGCGGATGCGTACCCGATCGCCTTTCCGAACGACCAGAGGATCGATCCCTGGGAAAACGCGCGAATTCCAAGTCCAAAGATTGAAATCAAGCATCGTCGAATTCTTCGGCGTCTTAGATCCCGGCTCGATATCGAAAGCGTTAAGCAGGAAAACGAAATCGCGATCGACGGCGTATTGACTCGGATCTCGAGGGTGCACGACAAAAAAGCCCATCATGCCCATCGACATCTGAACCATCTCATCTGCGTGCGGGTGATACATGAACGTCCCGCTCTTCTTCATCGTGAACTCATAGACGTAAGTCTTCCCGACTGGGATATGCGGCTGAGTCAATCCACCAACGCCGTCCATACCGTTAGGCAACAAGATGCCATGCCAGTGAATCGTTGTATGTTCGGGAAGCTTGTTCGTTACGAAGATGCGAACTTTATCTCCTTCGACACATTCGATGGTCGGTCCGGGACTTTGTCCATTGTACCCCCAGAGGTTCGCAACCATTCCGGGCGCTAGTTCGCGAGTCACAGGCTCCGCTACGAGATGAAACTCCTTCCAGCCGTCCCGCATACGCCAAGGTAATGACCAGCCATTAAGCGTTACGACCGGATTGTAAGGACGGCCATCGCGCGGGCGAAGCGGACCCGCTCCTAACGCGTTGTCTCGAACTTGTGCCTCAGGGACGGATCCCATGCTTGTTTTGGCCACGATTCCAGCACCAAGAACACCGGCAGCGGATGCGCCAAAGAAGCCACGTCGCGAAAACATGTTTAACTCCTGGAAGCGTTTGAACGGTTGAAAGATGCGCGACGGATCAGTGCTGCGCGGGCGCCCCTGAAGGGCTTACCTCGGCGGCCGCGGCGGTACTCACGAAGCCTCCGACAAGCAATGCATTGATCGAATCTGCTGCCGAGATCCAATAATCTCGCAAGGCTTCCGCTGCCGCCATTTCCGCAGTCGTGCGGGCACGCGCCGCCGCCAGAAGATCGAACACACCAATCAGCATTCCGTTGTATCGCAACGTCGCGTCATCGAGCATCCGCACGTACAATGGAACAGCTTCGCGCGTTTGATACGCGGCTATGTCATAGGCCGTTCGCCTTCCCATCTCAGATTCACGCAGATCAGCTTCGGCTTGGACGACTGCGGATGACAACCGCGTAAGCGAACCCATCATATCAGCCGATCGGGATGAACCACTTTGAACGCTAAGGTCATAGATCGGTACGCGTACATCCTTTGTTATTTCACCCGACAGAGACATCACGCCGGGAAGGGAAACGAAACGCGCGGACGTCAGCAACGCGCCGTCGCCGAATCCTTCAATCTCGAGATCACGAACTTCGGCCGCGATATCAAATAGCTGCGCGCGAAGATCAAGTCGCTTGACCAGAACAGAAGAATCGGGATTTTCGCTCGCCGCTGGCTCGGACGGAAGCGGTGCGAGCACGCTCGGCAGCTTATAGACCGCCAACTCCCCGGAGAGCCCGAGCAACCGGGTCAGCCGCTCACGCGCCGCCACGGCAGCTTGACGCGTCTTGCCGGCTTGTACGCTGACCTCGCCCAACGCTGCCGCTTCCTTAAACTCGTTGATCCGAGGCCAGTTCCCGACTCGCGCCATTCGCCGACTGAGTTCAGCGGATGCTTCCGCAGCGGTTTTCAGATCCAGGGATAATTCAGCGTTTCGCTTCGCAGCCACCGCTGCGATATACGCCCGGCGCACATCGAGCGCGGCGCGCACAAAGTCGGCAGCGACGTCGAGACGCACTCCCTCGAACTTCAGTGCGTCAACTTGATTGCCCGCGCGCCGTACCGACCCCATTATTTCAGTTGCAATCTGAAGCTCCAGCGGGCCGGAACCATGCGAACGCGTCGCGGCCTCGGCAATGCGCGCCGGGTCGATGCGGTACTCCAAATACCTACGCTGCAATGCCGTGTTGGTAAGGAACATTAGGCGCACAGCCGTATCCGCATCGAGCTCACGTGAGAGAATGTTTCTCGTTGCTGCGGCTACGGACGGATCATCCGCGTAGGTCGCTATCCAACCCGATCTTGCCATTTGTGTGGCCACGGGCGCCGTCGAACCAGCGCCCGAAAGTGAAGTTGGCTGCGCAGCGCAACCGGCAAGAAGCAATACGCCAAAAGCGACGGACATAAGCTTCGGGAGATTCGGGGCGGTGACACCAATCAGGTTCATGAGATTCTCGTCATCATTCGTCTGTATGAATGGGAACTATCGACGGCCGCGCAGTTGTCCGACATGGCCACCCAATCTGGCAGCCTCGTCATTGGCGGTACGCCACTCGACTTCCGCCTCATCGCGAACAGGTGGAGGGGCAACGAACGCAGGATCGCGACTGATAGGCATCGGAGATACCACTAAAGGATGCACAACAACCGAAGGCGTAGAAGGAACTGAAGGCGCAGAAGGGCTTGATGTGGGCTGTTGAGCAACGGCGAGCGTCGAAAACGCCAAGAGCACTGATCCGATCGCGGTCGCGGAGAGATAATTTGCCTTCACCTTCACAAGTTCCTTCTGCCAGGAGACCAATCCGATAAATCGAGTAGAATGTCCTCCTCCTCCATTGCGCTAGGCTGTCTGATCCGTAACAATTTGTTTCGCCGTCGTATTAGGCGCGCTTGACCTTGCATGTTGACGAGGCAGACTACGGACCGATTTCAGGGAGATTTTTGAGATGTCGATCGGCGTCGCAACACCACACATTCTTATCGTCGATGACGACATCCAGCTTGGGCGCTTAGTCGCTAAATCGCTTCGAGCCGATAGCTATAGAGTGACGATCGCGCGCAATGGCGCCGAAATGTGGGAAGCGCTCCGTCATTCCCCCGTGGATCTGATCGTGCTCGACTTGATGCTGCCAGGACGAAGCGGGCTTGATCTGTGCAAAGAGATTCGTGCAACGCGATCCACACCAGTTGTGATGCTAACCGCGAAGGGCGATGAAGCGGACCGAGTTCTCGGCTTGGAGCTGGGCGCCGACGATTATCTTTCCAAACCCTTCGGCTCGCGCGAGTTGTTGGCGCGTATCAAGGCGGTTCTGCGGCGTACGGGATCCGATCGAACCGCAGCGCCAATGGGAATTATCGGAGGAACGATAGAGTTCGATGGTTGGCGGCTCAATACGCTGCGCCGAGAATTAGCCGATCCGACTGGCGTGTCCGTCGATCTCACCACTGGAGAGTATGACTTGTTGTTAACGTTTTTGGAAGCGCCGCGCCGCGTTCTGTCGCGCGACTACCTTCTTGATGCGGCGAGAAATCGTGAACCGCATTCATTCGATCGCGCCATCGACGTGCAGATCAGTCGGCTTCGGCGGAAGCTGCGATCGTCGGATTCAGAAGGCGGAGTTATCAAGACCATCCGGGGAGCGGGTTACATGTTGATGGCGGAGACCAGACGCGAATGATGCGGTGGTTTGATTCACTACAATCGCGCACGATGGTCACCCTCGTGTTGGCGGTCGGTATCGCACATCTCGCCAGTTTATGGGTTCATCAGTTCGCAATGGATCAGGAGTTGACACAAGCGAGCGATCTTGCACTTGCCGAACGACTGGTGGTCGCAAAGCGCGCGGTCGCGCGTGCCATTGAGTCTGACCGCGAGCGAATTGCCCATGATTTGTCCGGCGGGCCATTGGATATGCATTGGGGTCGCAGCTATTTGGCCGTGCCGGGCAGCGATCAAGATTTGGAAATTCGAAACTTAGAATCTCGGATAGTTGCATTTGCACCTGAGTTGGCTGAAGGAGGGCTTGTTTTCGGATCAGGAATTGATCCGCATTCCATGGTTCTTTCTATGCGCTTACCGGACCGGACATGGCTCAATGTCGGTATCTTTACCACTGCGCTAAAGCCAAGCTCGCAATCCGGTACACTACTTTCATCGACGCTAATGGTACTCGGCACAGTACTGGTCTCCCTTCTCCTCGTGCGTAAGATTACCCGGCCATTATCGATACTCGCCAGCGCAGCCGGCAAGCTTTACGCGGGTGGCGATGGGAAGCCTGTACCCGAAGTCGGCCCAAGGGAATTGCGCGAGCTATCGCGTGCATTTAACGACATGCAAAAGCGGATAAAAAAGCTCGTAGATACACGCACGCTTGCTCTTGCGGCGGTGTCTCATGACTTGAAGACGCCGATTACGCGTCTGCGATTGCGCTTGGAAGACCGCGGGAGCGGTGAAACAGAGCGCGCAATGGCCGCTGATCTTCAAGAAATGGATCAGATGATTGACCAAACATTGGCATTCATCAGGGGAAATGCCTCAATTGAACCTTTCAAGCGACTGGACCTAACGGCGCTTATAGAGTCGATCGTCAGCGAGGCTGCGGATCTAGGGGGTGCAGTGAGCCTCACCGCTCCCCCCCTGGCCGTCACCTGGGGGCGCCCGCTTCAATTAAAGCGCGCTTTCGCCAATCTTGTTTCCAATGCTCTACGGTATGGAAAAGTGGCGCGGGTAACTCTCGAAGAAAGCGCGCATAAGATCGTCGTTTTAATCGATGACGATGGCCCTGGAATTCCCGATGGACTGACGGAGAAGGTATTCTTACCGTTTTTCAGAATTGAGGATTCGCGTAATCTCGCGACTGGCGGCTTTGGTCTCGGGCTAACAATCGCTCACGATGCGATCGTGGAGCATGGCGGATCAATCAGGCTAATCAATCGTCTAGACAGTGGGCTTCAGGCTCGGATTGAGCTACCGGTTAAGCCGCGCGAATGAACATGAAACAAATCGTTACCGGCGCGAAACACGATGTTCGACGGAACCGTTCAGTATTTTTTGATGCTGAGCGATTCGGCGTGCGAGCCGTCGTAATATCGGGTGTAGTGTGCCGCCGTGAGCTTCGAACCATCAACCAAGCCGATCGCACTAACGATGGGCGAGCCTGCCGGAATCGGCGGGGAAGTCTCGTTGAAGGCTTGGCTGGCACTGCGAGAAACTGGTCCCGTCTTCGTCGCGTTCGACGCGCCGTCTCGCTTATCAACGCTAGCAGCTAGATTAGATCTCGATATACCGATACGGGAGATTTCGTCGATTTCGGACGCAGCAGATGTGTTCAAGGACGCACTCCCTGTTTCGCCCATCGCGCTTCCGGTGATCTCACAAGCGGGATTTCCCGATATCCGAAATGCGTCTGCGACCATCGCATCAATCGATACCGCCGTAACGGCAACGCGTGCGGGATTGACATCCGCGGTCGTCACGAACCCGATCCAAAAGAAGACTCTCTACCGCGCCGGGTTCGTTCATCCCGGTCATACCGAGTATCTCGCCACACTTGCCGGCGTTCCTCGCGTGGCGATGATGCTGGCGTGTCCTGAAGTCCGAACTATCCCGGTCACCATCCACCGATCCTTGACCAGTGCCATCGCAGCCTTGCGAACCGAAAAAATCGTCGAGATCGGAATTCTGGTCGCTGCAGAGTTAAGAACGCGGTTCGGCCTGCAGCACCCTCGCCTCGCGGTCGCCGGCTTGAATCCTCATGCTGGCGAGGGCGGCACTATGGGCGACGAGGAAGAAAAGATCATTCGCCCCGCTGTAGAACTTTTACGAAGCTCCGGGATCGCCGTAGAAGGACCTCTGCCGCCGGATACAATGTTCACCGCTCGGGCGCGAATGCGCTACGACGCGGCGATATGCATGTACCATGATCAAGCGCTCATTCCCGTCAAGACCCTCGATGTCGATGGCGGGGTTAATGTCACGTTGGGATTGCCGTTCATACGGACCTCGCCCGATCACGGAACTGCGCTCGATATAGCGGGCCGTGGCATCGCCGATTGCAGCAGTCTAATTGCGGCCCTGCGGCTGGCAAGCCAGCTCGCGCACGCATCAGAAAGGGAGTAACCGGTGAGCATATTGCGACTCGGGGTTAACATCGACCATGTCGCCACCGTCCGGAACGCGCGCGGCGGGCGGCATCCCGATCCCGTGGCGGCGGCGCATTTGGTAGCGGCGGCGGGTGCGGACGGCATCACTGCTCATCTACGCGAGGATCGGCGCCACATCCGTGACGACGACGTGCGTCGTTTGCTTACGGAGCTAAGCCTTCCGTTGAATCTCGAAATGGCCGTCACAGAGGAGATGCTGGGTATTGCACTGTCCGTCCGTCCCCATGCCTGTTGCCTTGTACCCGAGAAGCGGACGGAAGTGACGACGGAAGGCGGCCTCGCGGTGGCCGGACATGAATCGCGTTTGGCGCCCTTCGTCGCTAAGCTTTCGGCGGTCGGGATTCGCGTCTCGCTATTCGTCGATCCGGACCCGGCGCAAGTGGCGGCCGCTGCCGCCGTAGGCGCGCACGTCGTCGAGCTTCACACAGGAACCTACGCGCACACCGAGGGTGCCAAGCGGGACGCCGAACTCGTCAAGCTTCACGCGGCCGCGCTCGCCGCCGAACGAGTTAGCCTCGAATGCCATGCCGGCCATGGGCTAACCTACGAAAATGTCGGCCCGATCGCCGCCTTACCGGGCGTCAAAGAACTCAATATCGGCCACTTTCTCGTCGGCGAAGCGATTTTCGAGGGCTTGCAGACGGCGATCCGGCGGATGCGCGAAGCGATGGCGGCTAGCTTGAAATAGCCGTTTACGTGCCGTCCCGCTTCATTTGCGTTCCATCATGTCCTGCGTGATCGGACTTCCGGTCGCCGCCGGACCCGCCGTGGCCGTGAAAGAGATGCATCAAAGGGCACGCCAGCAAAATGGCGTAGGGCAAGAATCCGAGCGCATGCCCCCAATGCTCCTTCAGCAGCAGGAAAGCAACGATCGTGGCGAGCGACAGCGCCGCCAACGTAAGCGCGCGCATGGATATGCCATTCATGGCTGGAATCTCCGTAGACGGGACGCATTGGCGATGACGCTGACCGAAGACAACGCCATGGCCGCCGCGGCGATGATGGGCGAAAGCAGGATGCCGAACCACGGATAAAGGATGCCCGCCGCGATCGGGATGCCGGCTACGTTATAGGCGAATGCGAAAAACAGATTCTGGCGGATGTTCCGCATGGTCGCTTGCGACAGACGCCGCGCCCGGACGATGCCGACGAGATCGCCCTTGAGCAAGGTCACGCCCGCGCTCTCCATCGCCACGTCGGTGCCCGTGCCCATCGCGATCCCGACTTCGGCCGACGCCAGCGCGGGCGCGTCGTTCACCCCGTCGCCCGCCATCGCGACGACTCGGCCCGCCGCTCTGAGCCGTTCGACGATGACGCTTTTCTGCTCGGGCAACACCTCCGCCTCGACCTCTTCGATACCTAGCCGCGCGGCGACCGCCAATGCGGTCGTGCGGTTGTCGCCGGTAAGCATCACAATCCGAATGCCGTCGCGCCGCAAGCCCGCGAGCGCTTCAGGCGTGGTCGCTTTCACCGGGTCGGCGATCGCAAAGATGGCCCAGACGCGCCCGTCGACCCCAAGGAAGATCGCGGTGGCGCCATCGCGCCGGAGCGATTCAGCTTCGTCGGCCAGCGCATCGACGCCCACGCCACGTTCCGCGAAGAATTTCGCATTGCCTAGGACGACCGCACGGCCTTCGACCCGCCCCACCGCGCCCTTGCCCGTAGGCGAGTCGAATCCCTCGACCGGCGCCAGCGCGAGCTTCCGCGCTTCCGCCGCCAGGACGATCGCCGCAGCCAAGGGATGCTCGCTCGCCCGTTCGACGCTCGCCGCCAGCCGCAACGCTTCGGCTTCCGATATGCCGGGCGTCACCACGATCCCGGTCACGGCAGGTATGCCTTCGGTCAGCGTGCCGGTCTTGTCAATCACCAGCGTGTCGACGCGCTCCATGCGCTCGAGCGCCTCGGCGTTCTTGATCAAGACGCCGCTTTCGGCCCCCCGCCCGACCCCGACCATGATCGACATCGGCGTGGCCAGCCCCAGCGCGCAAGGGCAGGCGATGATCAGCACAGCCACGGCGGCGACGAGCGCCAGTGCGAAGCGCGGCTCGGGTCCGTAGACATACCAAGCCACGAAGGCGAGGATCGCCACGCCGATTACCGCCGGTACGAACCACGCCGACACCTGGTCGACCAGCCGCTGGATCGGCGCGCGGCTGCGCTGCGCCTGCGCGACCAGATGGACGATCCGGGCGAGCATCGTGTCCCGCCCCACTTTCCGCGCTTCGACGATCAGCGCGCCACTCCGGTTGACCGTGCCGCCGATCACGGCGGCGCCGGGCTCCTTGGTAACGGGCATGGATTCACCGGTGACCATCGATTCGTCGACCGAGCTGCGGCCGTCGAGAACCGTGCCGTCGACCGGAATTTTCTCGCCGGGACGCACGCGGAACCTGTCGCCGACACCGATCTCCTCGATCCGCATCTCGCTCTCGGTCCCGTCCGGCGCGATCTTCCGCGCCGTCTTGGGCGCAAGATCGAGCAACGCGCGGATAGCCCCGCTCGTCGTCTCTCGCGCCCGCAGTTCGAGGACCTGACCGAGCAGAACCAACACCGTGATGATGGCGGCCGCTTCGAAATAAACGGCGACAGCGCCTTCGGCGCTCCGCAACGCGTCCGGAAAGACTTCCGGCGCCAGCGCCGCCACGAGGCTGTAGAGAAGCGCGATCCCGATCCCCATCGCGATCAGGGTGAACATGTTCAGGCTGCGATTGACCACCGAGTCCCAGCCGCGCCTCAACAGCGGCCATCCGGTCCATAAGACGACCGGCGTGCCGAGAATCCCTTGCAGATAGTTGCCGTTCTGCTGCCCCAGGGCTTGGTGCAGGGCGGCGAAATGGCCGCCCATTTCGAGCGCGACGACGGGGATCGTCAACGCCGTTCCGACCCAGAACCGGCGCGTAAAGTCCGTGAGCTCCGGGCTCGGCGTATCGCCACCCTCGGGAACCAAGGGCTCAAGCGCCATGCCGCAGATCGGACACGATCCGGGCGCGTCGCGACGCACCTGGGGATGCATCGGGCAGGTGTAGACCGTGGCGTCGGTCGAAGGCGTGGCGGGCGGAGGCGGCCCACCCGCCGCGTAGCGTTTCGGATCGGCGTCGAATTTGGTCTTGCAAGCGGTCGAGCAGAAAAACCGCGGCCCCGTCGGCGTCTCCGAACGATGCTTGGCGGTCGCCGGGTCCACCCGCATGCCGCAAACGGGATCCTTTGCGCCAGTCGCGGGCGCGGTATGGCCTTCGTGCGCCTGATGGTCGTGCGTCTGCATCCGTGCTCCTTCCCCCCGCGCCGCCTAAACTGGCACGGCGCCGCGCATCCTCAGCCACGGGGAGTAGCTTCCATCCCGCCGCCAGACCACCACATAGTAGATTTCGGGCTCGCGCCCTTCGATTTCCATCCCGGGCGTGCCGATCGGCATCGCCGGCACGGCAAGCCCCGCCACATCTGGCGCGCGCTCGGCGAGCATCCGCCGGATGGCGTACGCCGGCACATGACCTTCGATCGCCAGCCCCTCGACGCGCGCCGCGTGGCAGGATAGCAAATCGAGCGGCGCGCCGAGCATCCGGCGGAAGGGCGACACCGACGGCACGACGCGGTCGGTCACGGCAAAGCCTTCATTGCGGATGTGCTCGACCCAGGCGCCGCAGCACCCGCAGCTACCTTCCCGCCACACCTCCATACGAGGCGCGGCCGCAAAAGCGGGCGCGGCGACGGCGCAGAGCGCCAGCCCGAGAACAGCGCGACGCGTCGGCGTACCGGCGGTCATCGCGCGTTGAGCCGCAGCCATTCGCGCATCTCCGCGATTTCACGCTCTTGTTCGCGGACGATGTCGCCGGCCCATTTGCGCGCCGTCTCGTTCTTGCCGTGCGCGAGGACCACGCGAGCCATATCGATGGCGCTGTGGTGATAGGAGATCATGCCACGCACTAAATCCACGTCAGCGTCGCCCGAGAAGGCTGTCGTCATGTCGCGGTACATGCGCTTTTTGACCTCCATGAAGGCGCGCGTCGATGGTGCCGGCGCGGCGCGATCAACCCGCCCGCCCATGTTCTCGCCCATCATATCGTGAGTCATCGGCATCATCTCGCGCATCATGCCGTCCATCTTGCCAACGTCGCGCTGCTGCGTGCCCGGTGCCGACGCCGCCAGCGACAGATTCCGGACGTGATCCTGGTGTTCATTGCGAAGGTTCTGCGCAAACGCCGAACTAGCACCGACAACCACCGCGACCGCAATCACGACACCGCGCAGAAGTTTTAACGTTTGCATGATGAATACCCCTCGAAAAACATCGCGCTCATTTTCATCCTCAAAGATGGAGACAAGACGTTGCCGAACCCTATCCGTTTCGTAACTGTGTATTTCAGTCAGGGCGCCAAAATGCCGCAGTTACCATAAATCTTTGCAGTGAACAAAAAATGAGATGGGAACCAATATAGTTTTTCTACAACCTTAGATAACATCCATCAAGTTGCTTCGTATCGAAATACTGAGGCCGATTCCGCTTGGAGCGATTATCCCGCGTAACACAATATTCGCATGTCTTCTTGATATGCCTTACACTGTTGAGCGAAACTGCATGCGCCTAACGTTTGGCGGGCAGCATTTGCTTTCCGAACTACTGCTCAGGCGTTCTGGGCTGGGTAGCCTGCGTCCGCAAGCGCCTTGGTGACATCCGAGAGATTCCCAACACCGTCGATCGTAACGCGCCGTCCCTCGATGTCGATGTCGATCTTCGATTGCGGCGCCACCCCCATGATCGCGCTGGTCACGCGCTTGGCGCAGCGCCGACAGTGCATCTTTTCGACCTTCAGCACCGTAGCCACAAGATTTCTCCTTGAGAGGTATAGGCCTCGCTCACGAGTATTTGAGCAAGGTGAACATGTTGCAAGTTACCAATGCTGGAAGGTCAACGGGTTTTGCAGCCGGCGCCGCCTATTTTACCGGAGCGCGGCACGTGGCCGCAGTCGGCCCGCATCGAGCGTTGCGCGCGCACGCCTTTCAGGTTCGCGAGGCTGCCGGGCCGGGCGGCGGCCTGTGCGGCCGCCTTCGGGTTGGCGAGATCGGAGAGGATCGGACAGTCCGGCCGATGGTCGCCGTGACAATTCTCCGCGAGGTGCCGGAGAGATTCCACCATCGCCGCGAGCTCGCGGATCTTGGCTTCCAGGGTGGCGATTTTTTCGGTCGCGATGCGCTTCACGTCCGCGCTGGCGCGGCTGCGGTCGTGCCACAGCGTGAGGAGGCTCGATATCTCCTCGATCGAGAAGCCGAGGTCCCGCGCCCTGCCGATGAAGCGCAGCGTATGGACGTCTTCGGGCGAATAGACCCGGTAGCCGGACTCCGTCCGAACGGGAGCCTTTATCAGGTCGATCGATTCGTAGTAGCGGATCATCTTGGCCGATACGCCGGCCGCCGCCGCGGCTTTGCCGATGTTCATCGCCTGTCTCCCTTGGCTCCCGTCTACGCCGTCGCGAAGCGCCGCAGCCGCAGCGCATTGGTAAGCACGAACACGCTCGACATCGCCATGGCGCCGGCGGCGAGCATGGGCGACAGCAACGTGCCGGTGAACGGGTAAAGGGCGCCCGCCGCGACGGGTATCAGCGCCACGTTGTAGGCGAACGCCCAGAACAGGTTCTGCTCGATGTTGCGCATCGTCGCGCGCGAGATCGCCAGCGCCGTCGCGACGATCGTGAGGTCGCCGGAGACGAGCACGACATCGGCGCTTTCGATCGCGACATCGGTACCCGTCCCGACCGCGATGCCGACATCAGCTTCGGCGAGTGCGGGCGCGTCGTTGATGCCGTCGCCGACGAAGGCGATGGCGCCGCCGGCCGAGCGGAGCTTTCGTATCTCGTCGAGCTTGCCTGCCGGCAGCACCTCGGCGATGACCGAGTCGATGCCGAGCTGCCCGGCGACGGCGTCGGCCGTGAGCCGGTTGTCGCCAGTGATCATCGCGGTCTTGAGGCCAACCTTGTGCATCGCGGCGATCGCGGCCGCCGTCGTCGGGCGGATCGGGTCGGCGACGGCGATCAGGGCCGCTGCCTTGCCGTCGATCGCCGCGTAGAGCGGCGTCTTGCCCTCTGCGGCAAGCGCCCTCGCTTGCGCCCCAAAGCCGGCGATATCGATCCCGAGCTTCGCCATGTGACGGTCGGCGCCGACCTCGACTCGCTTGCCGCCGACCTGCCCGCCAATTCCGTAACCGGGTACGGCCGCGAAGCCGACGGCGGCTTCCGGAACGATGCCTTCCGCCTTCGTCGCGGCGACGATCGCCGCCGCAACCGGGTGCTCGGACTGCGCCTCGACGGCAGCGACGAGCGATAGGACGTCCCGCCGCCCGAAGCCGGGTGCGAGGACCAGGTCGGTCAGCTCCGGCTTGCCCTTGGTCAACGTCCCGGTCTTGTCGAACGCGACGGTTTTGACATCGCGCAAGCCCTGTAGCGCGTCGCCGCGCCGGAACAGCACGCCCAGTTCGGCCGCCCGCCCCGTGCCGACCATGATCGAGGTCGGGGTCGCGAGCCCCATCGCGCAAGGGCAGGCGATGATGAGCACGGCGACCGCATTGACGAGACCGAAGGTCAACGCCGGCTCGGGGCCCCAGATCCACCAGACCGCGAAGGTCAACGCCGCTGCGGCGAACACGGCCGGCACGAACCACGCGGTGACCTTGTCGACGAGCGCCTGGATCGGCAGCTTGGCGCCTTGCGCGCTTTCGACCATCCGGATGATCTGGGCGAGCAGCGTGTCCGCCCCCACCCGGATCGCCTCGTAGACGAAGCTGCCGGTCGTGTTGATCGTGCCGCCGACGACGCCAGCCCCCTCGGCCTTGAGGACGGGAATCGGTTCGCCGCTGATCATCGACTCGTCGACATGGCTTTGGCCTTCGATGACGGTCCCATCGACGGGGACACGATCGCCGGGCCGAACCTGGATCCGGTCGCCCGGCCGGACCTGCTCGAGCGGGACCTTGACGAACGCATCGCCGCGCATGACCCGCGCGGTCTTAGCCTGCAGGCCGATCAAGCGCTTGATCGCCTGGCTGGTCCGGCCCCGGCTGATCGCTTCGAGCCAGCGCCCCAGCAAGATCAGCGTCACGATCACCGTCGCTGCCTCGTAGTAGAGATGCGCGGTCCCCGCCGGCAAAACGGCCGGTGCGAACGTCGACACCAGCGAATAGCCGTAGGCGCTGAGCGTGCCGACCGACACGAGCGAGTTCATGTCCGGCACGCCGCGCAGCAGCTTCGGCAGACCCGTGCGGTGGAACCGCAGCCCGGGCCCGAACATCACGAGCGTCGCGAGAACGAAGAAGACGTATTTGAGGTATTTGTGGCCGATGGTCAGTTCGACCCAGGAATGGACTTCCGGGATCGCGTGCCCGCCCATCTCGACCGCGAAAATCGGGAAGGTCAGCGCCGCCGCCCAGATCAACGAACGGCGTAGCCGGCCAACTTCCCCCGCCTTGGCGTCGGCGGGGTCTTCGTCGCGGGTCGTTTCCGCGACCGGCTTCGCTTCGTAGCCGGCTTTCTCGACAGCTGTCTCGACGGCACCGGCCGGCACGAGGCCCGCATAGGCCCTGACATGCGCCCGTTCGATCGCGAGGTTTACCGAGACATCCGCCACGCCGGGAACGGCCTTGATCGCCTTCTCGACATGGCTGACGCAGGATGCGCAGGTCATGCCCGAGATCGTGTACTCGGCTTCCACCGTCGGGATCGCATAACCGGCGCGTTCGACGACACCGGGCAAGTTCGTGACGGTCGCGCTGTCGGCAAACGCAAGGCTGGCCTTCTCGCTTGCGAGATTGACCGAGACCGACTTGACCCCCGGCATCGCGGTCAGCGCCTTTTCGACATGGCTGACGCAGGACGCACAGGTCATACCCTCGATCGGGACATCGAGGGTGAAGGCGGATTGGACGGGCTTCAGTGAAACGGCGGCGTTCATCGGAGTCTCCCTTGTTGGGAACGTCGATGCGGCCTTCCAAAGCGGGAAGGTCAAGCGGGTCAGTGGATGTGGCGAGCGCGGACGACGGCGTGTCCCCGGCCCCGCGCGATCAGCCAGCGGTTGACCGGGAACGCTGCGGCTGCAGCGAGAGCCAGCGCAACGGCCATATTGCCCCAAAACAGGGGCTCTGCGAGTCCGGCCTCCATGGCTCCTGGGATGAGGAGCATCGCCGCGTTATCGACGAACTCCATGAGCGAGATCGACACGAAATCGGCCGCAAAGGCGAGTTTGAGCGCCTCATTGACGGGGATCCCGGCACTCCGCAACGGCAACGCCGTCAACGCGAAGCCAGAGAGAAAGGCCAGCGACACCGCCAGTACGATCGTGGGCCAGACCGACCAACCAAGCGCGGTGCCGATCACGAGGCCCAAGACTTCGCCGATAGCACATCCGGTCAGGCAATGAAGCGTCGCCTGCCAGGCAATCCGATTCAGGTTAACTCGCGGCCGGGACATCTCCGGACGATGATGAGCATGGTGCGCATGGGCGGAAACAAACATCGGAAGCCTCATCGAGCGGCGGTTCAATCGTGCCGCCACGCTCGGTCTTCCCATCGTTGGAAGGTCAAGCTTCCGTCCCATGCCTCAGCGTCATGACTGCTCGACCGACAACGCCTTCCCATAAGGCAAGGTTGGCTTCTTGCCGAGCCTGATCGCGCTTACGACCTTAGGTATTTCCAGAGCGCGGCTGCCCCAAGCACCAAATTGATGGCGACGAGGACGCCGAAGACGCCCATGACGATCATGCCCCCCGGCATCATCATTTCATGTTCCATCATGTTCCCCTCCTCTGCACACACCCGCAGAACACGGGTGCCCATAGTTCGACCTTAGGCAGCTCACGTATCAGGATGATTTCACGATGTAACGGATTGTTTCATGCTAGAGCTGGGAGAGGACTATGTTTTAGACCATTTCCGGTCGTCTAAGCTGCGACGACTTTGGCGCACACAGAGATAACGATTACAATGGAAAGCATGGCGTTCAAAAACGCCCAATATTAACTGAACGCAAGCCTCTGATCCTGTACCGAGACCGCAGGAGTTTCACGCCTCCTTCAATGGATTCAAATTCTATTGAGCACGCCAGTTCCGGCAGCTTGGGCTAACCACCTCATCAGCCCAAAATGCTCACCTCGCTTTAGATGCGGTTGAACCGGCAAGATCAGACTGATCTAGGTCCTGAGGCCAGTTTAGTTGTGGGCATGTACAAATTCGCCCTTCGCCATCGCCAAATGGTGCGGCTGGTGATGCGCGCCACTGACCATCAAACCAATAAAGCCGAGCCCCCGAATTCGGGTCGCCTGCGCGGGATTGGCAGCGGTCACGGTGAGGCGTACTCCGTCAGGCAGCGCTTCGGCGTTCGCGGACCAACCATTCATCTTGTTTAGTTCGTTCGCATGGGCGGGCACCATTCGTTGGATAGCGCCAACCGTACGGCCGGTCCCGGTAATCGTCGCCTCAATCCCGCCTTTGACCGGCGATTCCGTTGCGACCGCCTTCAGTATCACGTCGTTCATATCGATCAGGTGTTGGCGCAACGCCTCCAGATCGACCTTTGACCAATCCGTCTCAGGGTCTGCCTCAAGTAGTCCCACGATCTCTTGGATGGCGCCGAAGGCATTCTGTCCTGGCATCGCTGGCGCTTGAGTGGAGGAGAAACCGTGCCGCGAATGATCTTGCATTTCGTGCCGCATGCCGCTGCGCATGTTCTGCGCCAATGGATGCGGAATATTGTTGCGCGCGCCAGCTTCCATCTGGGCCGTCATCATGCTCGGCATATGTGCGCGGGCGGCATAAAGAGCGAATACCGCGAGAGGCACTGCCAACATAATGGCGGCGATTACGAGCTTTCTCATTTTAGAAACTCCATTCGGATACATAGGACAGACTCTTGCCAGATCGACGCGGGGCACGACATGATAGTGATCATGTCTGGTGCACTTATCGAACTTCTGAGCTTCCTGCCGTCACGTGCGCACGCGTTCGCGGCTGGCAACTACTTATTTCGGCAGAGTGATTCCGTGCGCACGCTCCATCAGATCGTGGAAGGGGAGGCGCATCTCATCCGCCTTCAGGCCAATGGGGGACGGCTTGTGCTTCAGCGCGCGCGAGCCGGGTCGGTACTCGCGGAGGCTTCTCTATTCTCCGAGCACTACCACTGCGACGCCGTCGCGGTCAGACCGACCCGAACGCAGTCTATCGACAAAGCTGACATGCGTAGCGCCCTCAACGATCGCCCAGGATTCGCAACGGAGTGGGCCGCCTATCTGGCGCATGAAGTTCAAGCGGCGCGTCTACGCGCCGAAATTCTTTCGCTAAAGACGGTTGCCGAGCGCCTCGACGCCTGGATTGCGGCAAATGACGGCGGGCAGCCGGCCAAAGGTGATTGGAAGACGGTCGCAGCCGAAATCGGAACGAGTGCGGAAGCGCTCTATCGAGAGATTGCCAAGCGGCGGGAGCATTAACGCTCCTGGAACAGAGCGACTAGTTTGCGTAAAAACTTTTCCACGCTCATTGACACCGATGACGAGGCGGTAGCCCGTATGCATTCCCCAACGTAAGCCGATCACTTAGTTCTATGAGCGTAGACGCCGAACAGCGCAAGCTGGCTCCCCTTGGCCTGAGCCCATGAACTCATCCGTTTGGAACTAGAGTCCGTTCGTCATTGCTCTGAGATGATGGCGATCATTGTTTGCCAAGATCGCTATCGGATGTCGGGACAAGCTAAACCGCGGTCGATCAAGCGAAAGTTCATTGAATACCGCATAAACCGCAATCTCAAAGGCACCGAAGCCTCGATTTGAAGCGGCGTCAATCCGTCCCGATCATTCTGACGTCGGACGTCGAAATCCTATAGAGAGATGCTCGGGGCCTGGGAGGATCGCGTGCCGGGAATCGGTAAGTTCGACAATCCGTGATACGTCGAGACCAGCGACCACTTGATCGCGTCGCTGGTGTTTCGACCCGCTGCATGCAATGCCTCGCAGTGAAAAAACAGGACGTCGCCTGGGTCGAGACTGATGCGGACCGCGCGATCGAGAAGCTGTCGGTTTTCGGGGTGTTCCAAGCGCAAGAACTTCTTGGCGTCGAATCGGTCTTCAGCGATTTCGAGAAGGTGCGAACCGGGTACGATCCGCAAGGAGCCGTTTTCGGGGGTTTCCGTGCCGAGGGCGAGCCAAGCGGATACGAGGGCCGGTTGCGCAAACGACCAATATCGACTGTCCCGATGCCAGTCAGTCCGACTTCCATGCTGCGGATGCTTGGTCATTATACAATTGTGGTGTACGCGCGACATCGCTACCGGCTCGCCAATCAATGGCTCGATATGCGCCGCCATTTTCGGGCCGCACATCCATGCGGAGAAAATCGGACTGCGATCGACCGCGTTCAATAAGCGTCGAATCGTGATCCCGCCTGGAGCGGCAATAGACGACGGCGCGCCTGGATATCCGAGATCCGCTTCGAGCTCCATCGGCGGCGCTCTCAGATTGTGCTCTTGGAACGCAGCTTGCCTAATCGCTTGGACTTCAAAAATCGGACAAAGCGACCGAACAACGACATATCCATCATTCCGAAACCGCTCGATATCATCTCGATCCATCGGCATGGCCTATGCAGATTTGAAGTGCCCCATCATGCCTGAGCCATCGTGTTCGAGGACATGACAGTGGAACATGAATGGCGTGTCCTTCGTGATAAGTTGATCGAAATGGGCCAGAAGCTCAACCATCCCATCCACGAGAACCGCGACTTCATCGTCGGATTTTTTTGCACTGGCCCAATCATCGAAGCCTCCTATGGCTTCGTTATCTCGAGGACGTAGAAGACGACTTTGGTGCTCGAGGTGACGTGATTCACCATCTCGCCGACCTTGATACCCTTACGCATTGTCGGTTTCATTGACGCGAGTACCATTGTCATAGTCGGCATGTCCAGATTCGGCAACGGACCGTGGCGCAGCGTAACTTTGCCCTCCGCTTCGCTGGTCTGCCAGACTTCGCCCTCCACCCGATCGATCTTCTGCGCAAGTGCTAGACCGGACAGTCCGGCGCTAAACACGAGGATTGCCGCCATACCACCAAGAACTCGGCGCATGGATTCTTCTTCGTATGTATTGGATAGGCTACGTCAGCGGCGAACGGAGATAGAGCCGAGCATCCGGACCTCTACATGCCCGGGCATCAGTCTACTGATCATGAAGTTTCCCACCCGGATGAACTGCCAGACCAATTCGCCGGTCTTGCTGGGCGGGACGGTAACGGCGCTATCGGCGTCATCCTCCATGCCAGGGTGCTGCGGCGTGACCTTCGCGTGGTCCATTGCTTTTTTCGTCAGGAGCATTATCTCGTCTTCGTGTTCGCCGACATTTTTGACGACGAAGCGGATCGTCTCGCCCGGCTTCACTGTCATCCAGTCGGGGAGGAAGCGCATCTGGTCATTCATCACGACTTCAAGCGTCCGCGAGACCTTGGTCGGATCGCCCCGCCTAGCCGATGGCCGAATGCGAAATTCTCCCGCCATGGCTCCGCGCGGCAAGGGCGATGGATGCCAAAGCGCCGACGGAAAACGCAAAAATCCCACTTAGAATGTGTTTCATGCCAATCTCCCTCGAAACAAGCGGGAGGAATCAGCTCTTCCATTCATAGGCGACGGTGCTGGGCGGATGCTTGTACCCACTCGGATACTTGTATTCGTTGCGCACGAGTCCCTCACGGACCCTCACAACCGAGAACATCATCCCGACCATCTCGAGCGGCCCGAACGATTGTCTCGGCCGGCCACCATGAGGAGCGCGCTTCTCGAGATGAGCATTTCCTTCTCCTGCATATCGGCCATGCCGCGCTCACCAATGACCATGTAGTCGGGCGTCACGTTCGTGATCTTGTGGACCATATCGCGATGATCGACGCCGATCATCGTCGGAACGTAGTGACCCATGAAGTTCGTCGTATGGTGCGACTTGTGGCAATGGATCGCCCAATCGCTAGGCTCGCTCACGGTTAACTTGATCGCCCGCATGGCAGCAACGGGAATATCGGCGCCCACCTCGGGCCAACGTGCCGTCGGGAGCCCTTGGCAACCGTCCGGTCCGGTCACGACGAAGTCGAAGCCGTGGAGATGGATCGTTTGGTTAGTCATCTTTAGGCCGCCGGTCGGGATTCCCGCGCGGTCGCCGTTGCGAACGACCAGCGGATCGATCACCAAGAATACGCGACTGTTCCGGCCTCACAGGTTGAAGTCGAGCATCGTCGAGTTCTTCGGTCTTTTGCTGCAGGGCTCGATATCGAACGCGTTGAGCAAAAAGACGAAGTCCCGATCGACGGCATGCAGACGCGTATCGTGAGAACCAACGAAGAAGAAGCCCATCATTCCTGCCGACATTTGCGCGGTATCGATATCTTCGTCGTGCGTCAACACCGCCCAGCCGGTCTCCTCAGCTTCAAGGGCGATTCCGTGGCGCCGCTTTCGGACGATACCCCCGCCGTGATTGGCAATAGCCTATGTCAGCACACGGGCGCGCCAGAGTTGGACCGAAGCGACCTCGCGCAAATCTACCGATATCTCCATCGCGCAAACCGTGAACCACTGTAGGATCACCTCGGCGTCAATCGAGTCCGGAATCCTTCGGACGATGAATCGCAGCAGATCTCGCCGATCCTCAATCAATACGCGCTGGACCGTTTCCGCCCTCGGGTGCAAACGCTCAGGTGCCGACGTGACCGGAGTCACCCAGGCCCCAACATTGGGCCGAGAAATGTCCGCCAGTGTATCGACCGAATTGCGTGTTCTCCTCCACATCATCAACTGGCCCGACTTTCCGCCAATCCGAACGATGGCTAATCACGCCTTTCTCCAAACCTTGAACTTAAGGTATGAGAAATTCAAAAATTTATAGTTTTTAATATTTTAATACTATATATATTGCGTACACAACGCAATTCGTCCGCAACGAGAATTCTATTTTTACAAGTATTTCCATCTAATTGCCGTTAGGTTGCAGTATTTTTAAATATAATATTATTTTCCCTGAATCATTTATCTCTCATGAATTGAAGTAAATTGTTACGGCGACGACATGATGGGAATACCAGCGTGCCGTAGAGTAGCACCCTTCCCTAGACACGGTCAGCTTATGCTCCGAATCCTTTCTAGCTCTATCTTCGCCGTGACGACTCTATACTTCGTTTTAAGCGTCTTCGCGCCCGAACAAGCACCCGCGCATTCCCCCGGCCATTCGATGCCGCAGGCAGAGATATCCGGACCGGCGTTGGGCTGGGAAATCACGCTGGGCGATGCCGCGATGCTCGCGTCCAAGTCCGCAGGCTCCCGAAACTATAGCGTGAAACCATTGTCCGTGGCCGCGATCCGCTACGCCGATTGGTTCCGCGCATCCTACATGTCGGTCCCCCTTATCGATGCTCTGGCGCTCGTCGGGGTCGCGCAAACGCCGTTTGGCTGGTTTTCGGCCAAACCGCCGGTTCGATACATGCGCGGGCGCTCTTTCAGCGACGACCTGAAGCTGCACGGCTTTCGAACCTTGGACGGCGTGATCAAAGCGGGCGGATTTGTCGGGCTGGCGCGCAGCCCTAGGGAAATCGAACAGGTGACGGTTCGGGCTGTGAACGACGGATCGCGCAAAGCGCTCTTCGTCGACGCCGCAGTCGACTATCGTTTCCACGCCATCGAGATGATGCCCGGTCGCATCGGCATCAAACTCAGCTCGGCGTCCTAATTACATATTTCTTAAAAGTTAGGGATTGATTCCACCATGAGCCACGTAGCCAACCTTCCCGTCGATGCAGAGAGATCCGATGTCAAGAATGTAGACATCAATTTGACATTCCAGCGCGCGTTGGGGCGCGGCTTTAGTCTCAACATGCTTGCCTATTTCAGCCGCTTCATGGTCTACGTCGCCGATTCCCCTCTTGTGTCTGAACGTGGCGCACGCGACCAGTTTATTGGCACTGTCGGCCGCTTGTTCAGGTTTTAGCGCGCGTGGGTTCCGATTTCCGAGCCTGGATCCGAGGGATCGCCCGCAAAGAGCCCGATCCGAAGATGGCGGGCTCGGATTGGGGGGCACGGCGCGAGGCGCGTTCCGCTTGGCTCCGATCGGCGGCGTTTTTCATACTGTTGCTGAACCTCGGAGCGGTCGAGAACTTGATATGGCTGAACTCTGCCGTCGTTTTCGGTTACGGCGCAGCGTCGGCCATCGGGATCCTGGCGGTCGCGCTTCGCCGGGTACCGACATGGTTCCCAAACCTGTACGCCGCGATCGACGCGGCGCTGGTACTATCGCTGTTCCACGCGCATGCTTTCTCCGCGACCGAGCCGCTGAACCACCGACTGACCGCGCCGATTTTGGCAATCGGATTCCTTCTGCTTGCTCAGGTCTCGCTGCGGCTACGCCCGCAACTGGTACTGATCTTTTCCGGAGTCGTGGTGGTCGGCTGGCTCGCCGTTCTCGCAGCAACCGTGGCACTGTCCTTGCGGATGGGTTCGACGACATCCCACGACTGGCGTTTGCTCGCCGAAGAGGCTGCGCTTGCGACGGCGTTCGGCTTCGCCGCGTTCGTCAGCTTCCTCTTGACCCGCGATCACAACGCGCAAGTGCGGACCGCCATTGAAGTCGAGCGCCGCCGGGGCCGTCTGGCGCGGTTCTTCTCGCCGGCTATCGTCGCAGAGCTGCAGAACGCGGCGGCGTTGCCCGCGCTTACACTGCGCGATGCGGCGATTATGTTCGTCGATCTGCGCGGCTTCACGCGCTTGAGCGAGAGCACCCGGCCCGAGGAGCTCGCTGGGCTCCTATCGGAGTATCGAACCATCGTTTCCAGCGCGATCTTCGCGCATGGCGGAACGGTCGATAAGTTCATCGGCGACGGCGTAATGGCGGTTTTCGGCTTTCCCCGTCCGGCGCCGGACGACCGGCAGCGCGCGATCGCATGTGCCGTGGAGACAGCGACGATGCTGACTGCATGGCACGAGGAGCGCGCGCGCGCCGGACTTCCGGCGCCTCGGTTTGGGATCGGTATCCACGCCGGGGAAGTTTTCGGCGGCGTACTTTCAGGTGGCTGCCATGACGAGTTCACCGTATTCGGCGACGCCGTGAACGTGGCCGAGCGACTCGAAGGGATGAGCAAAATGTTGGATGCGACTGTAGTGGCTTCGGAGCGCGTCTTCGCCGCGCTTGACGGCCTGCCGCCGGTCGCTTGGCGAACCCGGTCGACCAGCCTGCCCGGTCGCGACGGTACGCTTGAAATCGCCTATTTGCCGCGGGAGACGGAGCGCGACGCGTCGCCCTGCGATCAAACAGCACGAGCGCGATTCGGAACGCCACGCCGGGCGAGCCGAAAGGAGATCGATTGCCCCTGAGCGACCGGCGAAAGCCGGGCGTCGAGAATGAGAACCGTGAGCATAAGCGGCAGATAGGCTCAGCCCCAGCGTACGGCCAAGTTAAGCCACACGCCGAAATCCGCGTGGGTAATTCCAACGACGATGGCGACGAGCCATACGAATACAAAAGCGATTATCACGTTCAGTGCATCGCCGCCGGTGCAATAGGCGACCGCCGAGGATGGCCGATCCGGGTGTAGCGGATTTGATACCCACAAGATTGGCGGGTCACCCTCGTCCCCTCGGGCGAGGGCGTTGCCTACCTTCAAGGGCCTGAACAACTACCGTATTCAGTAATTGCCGATGATCAGCGGAACAAGCTAGCGAATCTTTATGTTCGTCGAAACGCGGTGCGGCTCGGGTGTCCGCGCGGCGTTGGGCCATCAAGCTGCAAGAGGACGTTCCATCTTCGGGCCTTTTGTAAATTGGCGCTTCGCACACTACGTTGACGATTACTCCCATCCGCTCGGCATGGGTAAAGTCGATAGCTAGCTGGTTAGCGGCGCGTTCATCGATCGACTTTTCGAGCCGTGTGTGTTCTCGTTGTCCAGATGGCGCCGCTCGAAAAATTCGGATATCAGCGAGCATATGAAGCTATGCCTTCAGCCCGGTTCTGTCGATCGCCAACGGCGACTGCATAAAAACTGTTTCGGCGTCGCGGCTGTGAAGGTCCGCGCCTCCGGCGAAGCGGCCCCCGTATTCCGGTTCTTTTTGAGCGTCCCGACGCGATGCTTCGACAAGCAGACGCCTACGGTGCCGCGAAACTCGCTGAAGTCAATATGCGGCTAACCGGTAATGAAAAGTTTCAATCAAGCAACTTTTGGAAATTCTAGAAAACCATCCCAGCGATATATTCGCTGCGCATTGATCCTGCAAGTTGGAAAAGATAAGAGCATGGCCGTCGATCACTTTGTCCACTCCAATCGAGGCAGTCAGACGGCCCCCCCTCTTGGCGCGGAGCCTAGGGCTGTGCTCCACGACGGCCAGCATTCGGGCACGGAGGTGCGCGCCGACGTCAGCGTTGCCGGCGAAGGTCTGGAAGGTCTGGATCGAGTGAGAGGAACGGATTCGGCTCAGCCGAGCCGCAAAGCCGTTCCGACGCTTTCCGTGGTAGTGCCGATGCACGACGAGGAAGCGGTTGTTCGACTGACGCACCGGGCCTTGATCGACGCTCTCGGCGCCAGCCCTTTCTTTGCCCTCGAAGTAGTCTACGTCGACGACGGCAGCCGCGACCGGACCGGCGAGATTCTGTTAACCCTGGCCGCCGACGAGCCGCGCGCGAAGGTGGTCAGCCTCTCGCGAAACTTCGGCCATCAACAAGCGATCTCCGCTGGGCTAGTCCACGCGTCAGGCGACGTGGTCGCGGTGATGGACGGCGACCTTCAGGATCCGCCTGAAGTCGTCGTGTTGATGCTCGACCGCTGGCGCGCCGGCTACGACGTGGTCTACGGCGTCCGCGCCGGGCGCAAGGAATCACTGCTTCATCGCACCGCTTATGCCGCATTTTACCGGTTGTTCAAATTCATAGCCAGTATCGACATGCCGCTCGACTCCGGCGATTTCGCCCTAATGGACCGCAGCGTCGTCGATGTGCTCAACGCGCTCCCCGAAAAGACCCGCTTCGTACGGGGGCTTCGTGCTTGGGCTGGTTTCCGACATTCCGGTCTGGTCTACGAGCGCCAAGCGCGCGCCGCCGGCGAAACGAAGTATCCGATTTGGAAGCTCTTCAAGCTGGCGCTTGACGGAATAGTCGGATTCTCCCGCGTCCCGCTGAGGATCGTTCTTGGCCTCGGCTTGATCTCGTCCATTGGAGCCATCGCTGCTTTCGCCCTGCTGCTGACGCAGCGGGCGTTCGGGTTCGATATCTGGGGTTGGGATCACCAGGATATCTCAGAGTATTTCTTGGTTGCGATACTTTTGCTCCTGTCCGGCGGCGTGCAATTGGCCGCGATAGGTGTACTAGGCGAGTATATCGGTCGCATCCATCAAGAGGCGACGAATCGGCCGGGTTTTGTTGTCCGCATGGTGTTTCAGGCGAACCGGGATCGCGCGCAGACGCGGTCGCGTTCTTGATCACCGAGGGAGAACGGCGTCAAACAAACTGATCTTTGGTCACTAGTTTGCACAAGCGCGGCCGCACAACCGCACGTTCTCGCAATCCCCTCATATCGGCACTGGGCTGCCCCGGGTTTGGGAGACACCGAGATAGGTGTCAGACTGAACCTGGTGGGGCGATATGGAACAGAGTAGGACGTTCACGCGGGAGTTCAAGCTTGAGGCCGTTCGGCTGGTGAAGGAGCGCGGTGTATGGGTCGCGCAAGCGTGCCGGGATCTCGACATCCACGAGAACGTGCTGCGCAAGTGGATGCGCCAGCAGACCGCCGATCCGCAGCATTCGTTCCCGGGCCACGGGCAGATGAAGCCCGAACAGCAGGAGATCGCGCGGCTGCGCCGCGAGGTGATCCGACTGAAGGCCGAGCGGGACATTCTAAAAAAAGCCGCGGCCTTCTTCGCGAAGGAGTCGACGTGAAGTTCGGCTTCGTGGCGAAGCACCGAGGGATATGGCCGGTGCGCTGGATGTGCGAGGCGCTCGGTGTCTCGCGGGCGGGCTTCTACGCCTCGCTGACGCGGCCGCCGAGCGATCGTGCCGTCCATAACGGGGCGTTGGCCCAGGCGATCCGGTCGAGCTTCCTGGCGAGCGATCGCACCTACGGGTCGCGTCGCGTCTGGCGTGACGTGCTGGCTGCCGGGCTGGATTGCGGGCGTCAGCGTATCGAGCGTCTGATGCGCAGCCTTGCGCTGCGGGCCCGCCCGCGTCGGCGTCGTCTACCGGTCGATATGGGGATACGGCCGACGACGCATCTTCCCGCCAACGCCCTTGATCGCGACTTCCGCGCCGACCGGCCGAATGCGAAGTGGGTCGCAGCTGATGATGGCGATCTGGCGAAGGGGCCGGCCGAGGTCGGTGCTGCATCACTAGGATCGCGGCAGCCAGTACGGCAGCGAAGCGTTCCAGCGGTTGCTGGCGGATCAGAGCATCGTCCGTTCGATGAGCCGGGCGGGCAACGTCTGGGACAACGCCGCGATGGAGAGCTTCTACAACCCGCACCGCCGTCACTCGACGATCGGCTACGAGAGTCCGATGGCGTTCGAGGCTAAGATGCGATTAGCTTAACCGCGTGTCCACCAAACCCGGGGCATCCCAAGTATCGTCACCTTCCGAGATTGCTCTTCTCATTTGGCTTGGCAATAGAGGGCTTGAAAATTGGCCTATATAATAATATTTTTGATAAATTATCTGTTGTTCAGATTGTTTGATGGGAATAACTTTGAGCGAAGGGGAGCAACATCGAGTCGGTGCAACGTTCGAGGTAGTTGACGATCTACTTTGGCAAGCAGTCTCAGGTCGTCTGCCGCTATTGCCCACCTTAACGATTGAGCGCTCGGGTATGATTGGGCCATTGGTAGAACTCGCCATCGCCTATATATCCATGCCTAATGCCTACCGCAGCGTTACAATCGAACCGCCAATTTTCAACCAAGCCGTAAGCGCCCTCTCCAAAGGCGAGATCAGCGGCGCCGGCATACACGATCGTGCGGGCGTGTTCCCACTCAGTCGATATGATCCGTCCATAAGTGCCGACAACGCGCTCTGGAACCAATGGACCAAACACGCCGAGAATGCCGCCGTTGTTGTCGATCTACCAAGAACTTTAGTCGTTGGCCTGATTGGTGCCATCGGTGAGCTTCAGGACAATGTTTTCGAACACAGTGGCCAACCCGTCAGCGGACTTCTCGCTTACGGCGCCAGTAGCGGTACCTTCGAATTCGTCGTCGCCGATGCCGGGCACGGCGTACTCTCGAGCCTTCGCGAGAACCAAGAATTTGCGCACCTCACCGATTCTGGTGCAGCACTGCGTGTCGCGATTTCAGATGGTGCGTCACGTTACGCACGTAACACGGGCCATGGCTACGGCGTCGGCCAATTATTTCGTGCCCTCGCCAATCACTCTGCCGAATTGCGGTTTCGTAGCGGCGACCATGCACTGCGACTGTGGGGTGATACCCCGAGCCTCACCGGCCAGGTCGAGCTCACGCAGAGAGCTTGGCTCGGCGGCCTTGTCGTTAGCGTGCGCTGTACGCCTGGGCTTAGCAGGCAGGGACAGTGAAACCGCGATCTTATGACGCGGCGCCTCATATGAGGCACGTACCAGACTCACATTGTGCGCAAAGAGATCGTCAAGCGGTGCACCGATAGGCGTCTCGAATTTCCCCCATTTCAGCCGGCCTGCCTCAGTCAAATAAGCTCGGCGTCGACGGATCGTGCGTGCAAACGCCTCTGTCTCTATCAAGCTCACCCGTGCGAAATGACGCCGCAAGATATCGAGCTTTCGGCCGCCTCCCCGAATAATGATGGCCAATGGGCGCTCAACACGATCGGCTAGCGCACAGAGTTGCGATATATGCCAATCGATACGGCCGCCCCAACCGCAACCAGTCGCGAACTCGAAAGCGAGAATTTCGATTTCCGGTCGCTCGCAAATTAATTCGCTCCAGCGGACATAATCATGCTCTGTTCGCCCGTTCACATGTAGCGCTGACGACAATCCTGCGGCGGACATCTCAGTCCAAGCGAGCAGGATCCGCTTCATGGCGCAGAGATTGTCCGTACGGGGCAAGTCAGTCAGAACACTGTAGTTAGGTACGGTGATTAGGGTGACGTCAAGATTTCTCAACGCCTCAAGGATCGGCAATCGCCCTTTCAATTCCCACCAACGTTCGATTGGCTTATCCTTATCGACGCCACTGACCACAATTCGCGAATCAGCGGAAATGAGAAAGCGTTCCGCCAGTTCAGCGCATGAACCGACATGAACCTTGCCAGTCGCCATGTTGACCAGCTCATACAACGAAATGGCGACCACAGGCTCATTTAAGATCGTGGTGCGACCATAACGGTGATCAACGAACGGTACGACAAGTGGAACTTCAGGCATACCGTTCGCAGTCGTCCGCGGCGCATTTTCAAAACCGAGTCCTTTGATCTCGCGCATACGCGCTACGTACTTACTCGGATTGAACCGACAAACCATATCGCACTTGCTTTTGTCGGCACAGGAGCAAAGGTCTTGGCAGTCGAGGACGCCAGCATCGGTGTGAACTCCACCGCAGTGGTGACGCTCAAGGCAAGTCGAACACCCCAACGACATCACGTGATGCGCAGCATCGTCCCATAAACGCTGCGGCTGTTGAAACTGACGCGATGGCTCGTGAGGAGGCCGACGATTCATTTGACCATTATCTCCGCAGTATCACCGAACAACCCGACGCGCTGAAGCTCACCTTCAGCGTAGCCGCCGCTTTCCCGGACGGTAGCCGACATTTCTGACGTCGGATTCTCGACACACCCGATCGACCGCAAGCCATCACTGATGATCAGGCCCTCGGCCGTACTCTGGACGATCAGCTTGTCGCCAGCCTTCACTCGCGCGGTGGGATTGAGCTTTGCCGTCACCACGCGCGACGTCTCGGACATCGTGAGATCAAAAAGCGTTGGCATCTTCAACCGATCGAGACCGCCGTCCCAGCGCTTGCGCCACGACTTGCCCGTCTGGGCCCGAATGTAGTCGAGCCCCATTAGGCAATCTCCAAAAGTGGGCTGAAGGATTTAGTTTTGCCTTGCCGCCGTTCAATCAACAGGCCTTTGTTTGCAAGCGTGGAAAGTCTGTTATTCCAGGCAGTCGGACCAATGTTCAGGCTGGCAAAGCGTGTAGCGAGTTCAGGGGCGGAGATAGCTCCAACTTCACAGATGGCATCGAACGTGGCGCGCTGAGCGGGCTCTAGTTCGCCGATTAGGTAAGCAACAAGAACCTTACCCTTCGTGTCGAGGTCACAGGCCAAGAGAGCGTCATTTCGGGTTCGGACAAAAAAATTCGAGTTCCTCAACAACAGCAACTGGCAGATTGGCAGCGACTGGATAAACGTTCGGTAACGCCTGCCGGGCGAAGTCGCGGAACCCAATGACAGACTCACGCAGAAAGGAAGACGTCGCAACCTCAACACCGGTGAAGTCGAGGAATGCCAACGCAGGCGTGGTGGCTATCGGCGTTGCGGCGATTAAGGCACTCAAGAGCTGTCGCCCCGAGATCGCACCGGAAAGAACCGCTTGGCCGCCTGTCAGGTCTAGTATTTGATGCCGCAATTCACTATCCTCACCTAAATATAGTGAGGACAGTGAATTGCGGCATCATAATTCAAGGCCTTTTTGTGCCGCATGAGGCGACCGGCTTCTGCTGTACACTTCCTTTAAATGCGCGCGATTGTAAAAATAATACATACACTTTAAATTGAAATTCTAAAAGGAAACTGCCACTGGAACCACCGATGGCTTTTGTTACCTCGGCATATGGCCGGGCAGCCGATATCCCAAATCCACCAAGCCGAGCGGGGCTACTGACCAACCCAGCCCGGGTTTTCTAAACAAGGTCGAGAACGGGTCAGCTCTTGCGATTAGCGCGCTAGAGCGCTGGACTTCCCTTGTGGGACTTCTTGTGGGACTTTCCGCGTCTGTTCACGGCTTGCGGCGTCCTTTGGGCGATTTCGGATGATTAGAAATCAAAGCGTTAGCCCACGACGTCCGGACTCCGAAGCTGAAGGTCGCGCGTTCGAGTCGCGCCGGGCGCGCCATTCCCCTCTCCCCGCTTAAATCGAAATTCACGCCGGTTCCATCCCGTGGCGAATGTAAACCTCGCGCACGGCGGGGGCGCGCAACGCCGCGATGAAGCCGGCCGCCGCTTGGCTGTCGGCGGCGGCGGCGGCGACACCCGCCGCGAAGTTCGTGACCGACTGCAACGCCGGCGATAGCGGCCCGACGATGTCGATCCCGGGCAAGCCTTGCAGCTCGCTCAATTGCTGGAAGCCGATTTCGGCCGCACCGTCGGCGACGAGCTTGCCCACCGGTACGCCGGGCGGCGCCTTCACCAAGCGCGCTTCGATCGCCGCGAAAATCTCCCAGCGTTTGAACAGTGCCACGATGTGATCGCCGCTGGGGCCGGTCGAATAGGCGATAGCGCGTGCGCCCAGCAACGCGCGCTTGGCTGAATCGTCGCTCGAGAGATCGGGTTTCGCAGGCCCAGCTTTGACGGCGGCGGCCAAGGCCGAGCGCGCGATATCGACGATGCTGTCGGCGCGCACGGAACCGCCGCGCGCCAATTTCGCCAACGCGCCGGAAGCGAGCACGACGATATCGACCGCTTCGCCGCTTTCCACGCGCTTGGCGGCATCCACACCGCCCATCGAATTGACGTCGATCTTCCGGCCCGACGCGGCGGCGTGCGATGCTGAGATCTCGGCCAAAATATGCCGAGTCGCCATCGATGAAATACAGATCAACTTTTGTGCCATCGGCCGCCGCCTTTACGCTTGGTCGAGGACCAAGGTAAAGCGCGGCGATCCGATCGCCAAGCGGGCTTAGGCCGCCTTCGCGGCCGTCGTGCCGACCCACGCCGCGATCGCGGACTTCGCGGCGGCCAGCGCCGCGTCGCGCGCTTCCGGCCCGAAGGCGAGCTTTTCCGCGCGCACGAAGGTCACGTCGGTGATGCCGAGGAAGCCGAGCACCGTGCGCAGATACGGCTCTTGCGAATCCATCGGCTTCGCCGGGCCTTCGCTATACATGCCGGCGCGCGATTCGATCACGAGGGCGCGCTTGCCGGTCAGCAAGCCCTTGGGGCCCGCTTCCGAGTAGCTGAACGTGACGCCCGCGCGCGCGATGTGGTCGATCCACGTCTTAAGCGACGACGAAATGCCGAAATTGTACATCGGCGAGCCGATCACGATCAGATCGGCTTCCTTGATTTCGGCCACAACGGCGTCGGACAGGGCGCGCGCCGCCTTCTGCGCGTCGTTGGCGGGCTCGGCGCCGCGGATCGCGGCGGTCGAATCTTCGGTCAGATGCGGCAGCGGATTGGCCCCCAGATCGCGCGACACGATCTTGGCGCCGGCGGCGCGCAATTGCGCCACGGCTTCGGCCACGAGGCCGCTGGAAACCGAGGCCTGGCCGGTGGAAGCGCTGGTGAGGGCGAGAACGGTCGTCATCGGAAGCTCCTTGCTACGATTTTCGAAGGCCCCTTGGCGGGGCCCTCTGGCGAATGGCTCGGAAGCAAGGTAGTGATGCCGTTAGAGGAACAGTATCCCTGTTTTAAGCAGCACTCTGTTTACCTAAAAGGAACAATTCGATGATCGAAATCGCGGATATGCGCTGTTTCGTCGAGGTTTTGGAGAGTGGCGGCTTCAACCGCGCCGCCGCGAAACTGGGCCTGTCCAAATCGATCGTCAGCCGCCGAATCGCGCGCATCGAACGCGAGCTGGGGGCAAGGCTGCTGAGCCGCACAACGCGCGGCATGAGCCCGACCGAAACGGGGGCCGATTTCAAGGCGCGCTGCGAGCGCATCCTTGCCGAGCTCGACGCCGCGCACGAAGCGGCCGCCCAGCATGGCGGCGGCTTGACCGGGCGTTTGCGCATCGCCGCCCCGCTGGTGTTCGGCGTGCGGCATATCACACCGGTGCTCAGCGAGTTCGCCAAGCGCCATCCGAAACTGGAGATCGACGTCGCGTATAGCGACCGCGTGGTCGATCTGATCGGCGACGGCTACGACGCCGCGATCCGCATCGGCACGATCCGCGACACGAGTCTGATCGCGCGGCGCTTGGCGCCCGCGCGCGCCGCGATCGTGGCGAGCCCCGCTTATCTCGCCGAACATGGCACGCCCAAAGTTCCCGCCGATCTCGCCAAGCACGAATGCCTGATCTACACCAGCAGCACCGTGCCCGACTGGCATTTCCGCGCGGGCAAGCGGACGATCGCGATCCGGCCCGCCGGCCGTTTGCGCAGCGACAGCGGGGCCGCGATTCTGGAATGGGCGCTGGCGGGCTTGGGCATCGCCGCTTTGCCGACCTTCATCGCCGGCGATCAAATCCATGCGGGCGCGCTGGTGCCGCTGCTGATGGATTTTCCCACGCCCGAATTCGCGGTGCATATCGTGCGCCCGCCGGGCGCCAACGCTTCGGCCAAGCTACGCTTGCTGATCGAAGCATTGGTCGAACGTTTCGGCGGCGAGCCTTATTGGGATCGTTGCTTGATGGCCCAGCGCGACGCGCCTTAGCGCTTGGCGCTTTGCCAGGGGATCAAGCGCGTTTCGACGAAACGCACGAGTTCGTAGAAGCCCCAGCCGGTCAGCGACAAAATCACGATCACGCCGATCACGGCGGGGGAATCGCTGCTCTCCTGCCCCGCCGTCAGCAGATAGCCAAGGCCGCGATTGGCGCCCATCATCTCCGCCACCACGGCGGCGGTCACGGCTTGCGTGGTCGCCACGCGCAAACCCGCGACGATCGGCGGCACGGCGAAGGGCAGATCGATGCGCGTCAAACGTTGCCACGCCGTGAGGCCGACGATCTGCGCCAGATCGCGATAGGCTTTGGCGATGTAGCGAAAGCCGGTCAAGGCACCGGTCATCGCGGGAAAGAACGTCACGATCGCGACCAGCACGATCTTGGGGCCGGGCCCCAGGCCCAGCCACAAGATCAGCAGCGGCGCGATCGCAATCTTGGGCGCCGTCTGTACCAGCAAGATGATCGGCGTGAACAAACGTTCAAGGCGCGGCAGCCGCGCGAAGGCCGCACCCGTGAAGATGCCCAGCACCGCGCCGATGACGAAGCCGCCGAGAATTTGCCCCAGCGTCGTCGTCGTGTGGCGCCAGAGTTCGGCGTTGATCGCCAGGAACACGAGGCGGTCGATGACCGCGCCCGGGCTCGGCAGCAAAAACGCCGGAATCGAGAAGCCCCAAACCGCGCCCCACCACAGCAGGACGAAGCCGGCCAGCGACAGCAAGGCGCGGATCGGGGCGTTCATCGATCGATCAGCCGCGGATCGATTTGGGCTGCACGACCAGATCGTCCGCCTTGAAGCCCTTGTCGATCAGCTTGGCGTCGGCCATCGCGTCGATCGCACCCTGCCATGCGGCGATGTCGGCGGCCCCCAGACCGTTCGCCTTGGTCGTGGCCGATTGCCAGACCGACGCGATGAAGGTCTCGTTGAAGGCGCGCGTCAGGATCGCTTCCTGGCCGGCCCAAGTCGGCGCGTATTTGCCGATGGCGATCTTCAGCGCTTCGTCGACATTGCCGCCGATCACCCAGGCGAAGCTTTCGTCGATCGCATCGACGAAGGCGCGCGCGACCGCGCCCTTCGACGCGAGCAAGCGATCCGACGTCACGACCACATTGCCGAAGGACGGCAGGAAGTCGTTCGACAGGATCAGATGCGTCGGGAATTTATCGGCTTCGAGATTGTACTTGCGCAGTTCCGAGAACACGATCGCGTCGACCTGACCCGCCTGCAACGACTGCACGATAGCGCCGGTGGCGACGACTTCGACCTTCACGTCTTCGATGCGCAGTCCCGCCTTCTTCAGACCCGCTTGGAGCTGAAGGTAGTTGGGGCTGCCCAGCGCCGTGACGGCGACGGTCTTGCCCTTCAAATCGGCATAGGTCTTGATCTTCCCATCGGCCTTGGTCAGCAACGCGCCGATCCCGCGCTGATAGGTGGTGTGGATCACCTTCACCGGCAGGCCGTTCGCCTTGGCCGCGATCACCGAATCGCCGTTCGGGAAGCCGAAATCGACATTGCCGGCGGCGACGTTGCGCATGATGTCGGAACCCGACGCGTAGATGACGTTGAGCTCCAGATTGCGCTTGGCGAAGAAGCCCTTCTCGATGCCGGCATAGATCGGCGCGTAGAACGGCACGGCGGCCCCGTCGATCTGCAAGGTGACGGCCGTTTTGGCTTGCGCGCGGGCGAGACCCGGCACGAAAGCCGACGCGGCGGCGGCGGCGAGGATTTGGCGGCGATTTATCATGGGGAGACTCCCTTCGAGGTGGACGACATAAGATCGAGGGCCGCACGCAGCGCGATGCGCACGACGGCTTCTTGGGCGGGTTCGTAATCTTCGAGCCAGCGATCGGTGGTGCGATCGCCATGCACGGCAAGGATGGCGCCGGCCTGAAGCCCCAGCGCCGCACCGACCGTCAAAATCGTTTCGGTTTCCATATCGCAGCCCACCGCACCTTGGGCCGCAAACTTCGCGATCGGATCGTCGTCGGGCGACGGGCCGGCGGCGTCGCCGAACAGCGGACGCCCTTGGCCGCGATAATAGGAATCGGTCGTCGCGACGCGGCCCACACGATGCGCCGTGCCGTCGTTTTGCGCGGCGTTGGCAAGGGCGGCGACGATCTGCGGCGATGCGTTCACGGGGCCTTTCGCGCCATAAACGCGCGCGGCCCCGGTATCGCCGATCGCGTCGTTGACGATCAACATGCCGCCCAACGGCAAGCCGGGCGCGATGGCGCCCATGCCGCCGATGCGGATCGCGATCTTGGCGCCGAGATTGGCAAGTTCGACCAATGCGATCTCGGTCGACGGGCCGCCGATCCCGGTCGAGCAAAGCGTGACGCCGATGCCCTCGACGGTCGCGCTCGCCATCCGATACTCGCGCCGTTGCCCCAGATCGCGGGCATTCGGCAGCAGCTTGGCGGCGAGACCGACACGCGCGGGATCGCCCGGCAGCAGAACGATGGGACCGACATCGCCCGGCGCGCAAGGCAAATGCGGCGGCTTGCCGTCCTTCCACGGAAACGCGGCGCGGCGCTGGTTCGTCTTGTCGTTCATTGCTTCCACCGCAACAGGCGCCGTTCGGCGGCTTCGAGCGACACATGCACCGCGATGCCCAGCGCCACGGTCAGCAGCACCGCCGCGAACAGCAGCGGCGTTTTGTAGGTGGCAGATGCAAATGTCATCAAATGGCCGAGACCGAGCTTGCCAGACATCCACTCGCCCAGGATCGCGCCGACCACGGCTTGGACGGCGCCGATGCGCAGGCCGATGAAAATCTCCGGCAGCGCCATCGGCAATTCAACGCGCATCAAACGCTGCCAGGTCGTCAGCTTCAAGATGCGCGCGAGTTCCAGCGCGTTCTGCGGCACGCCGCGCAAGCCCACGATCGTCGCGACCAGCACGGGAAACAGCACCAGCGAGACGATCAGCACGATCTTCGACGTCGTGCCGAAGCCGAACCAGATGACGAACAACGGGGCGAGCGCGATCTTGGGGGCGGTTTGCAGCAGCAGGATCGGCCCGTCGAGCCAGCGTTCCAGCGTGGGCGATTTCGCCAGCACGAAGCCGAGCGAAAATCCCGCCAACGCGCCCAATACCAAACCGAACACGACATTGCCGAAGGTGAAACCCAGATCGCGCCACAAGGCGCCCGAGATCGCGAGATCGGCCAGCGCCCCGCCCACGGCGCCGGGGGCGGGCAACATATAGGCCGGCGCGTCCGTCGCCGTGACATAGACCTGCCACGCGATGACGATCGCGATGATCCCGGCGAGGTGATCGACGATCGGCGGCACGCGGCGCGGGGCCGATGGAACGGCGGCGGTTTCGCTCATTTGAGTTCCCGCCGGAACGTCGCCATGAATTGATGGAAGCGCGGATCGAGCTTCGTCGCCTCGCCGCGCGGATGCGGCAGATCGACATCGTGGATCGCGCGCACCCGACCGGGACGCGCGCTCATCACCACCACGCGATCCGACAGATACGCCGCTTCCTCGACCGAATGGGTGACGAAGACAATCGTCTTTTTCGTCGCGCGCCAGATCTGGAGCAATTCGTCGTTCATCCGGTCGCGCGTCAGCAGATCGAGCGCGCCGAACGGCTCGTCCATCAGCAGGATCGGCGGATCGTAGGACAGCGCACGCGCGATCGCGGCGCGCTGGCGCATGCCGCCCGAAAGCTGGTGCGGCAGCGCGTCTTCGAAACCTTGCAGGCCGACCATCTTGATCAGGCGATGGGCGGTCGCGTCGGCCTGGTCGCGCGCCACGCCGCCGGTATCGAGCGGAAAACGGATATTCGCGAGGGTCGAGAGCCAGGGCAGGAGGACCGGCTCCTGAAACACGAAGCCGATCGGCCGCGCCACGCCCGTCGCGGCGATGGTCAACTTGCCGTCGCTGGGCGTTTCGAGGCCTGCGATGATCCGCAGCAAGGTGGATTTGCCGCAACCCGACGGGCCGACGATCGACAGGAACTGCCCGGCGGGAATCGTCAAATCCACCGGGGTCAGCGCGTCGACCGGCTCGCCCTTGGGCCCGACGAACCTTTTCGACACGGCTTCAATTGTAATCATACCGCCGTCCAAGCAAATGAACGGCCAGTTATAGGGGAAGTGGGGCGCCCGTCAAACCGGCGCTTGCGCCGTCGCGTAAATCGCGTAGCCGCCGAGAATGTCCCGCGTGCGGGCGTGGAACCCCCGTTCCGCTGCGAGGGACGCGAAGATTTCCAGCAGATCGTCGCGCGGCGCGACATGGAACGCCGCCAGCCAAGCGCGTAGCGCCGCTCTCGCGGGGCCCGGCCAGCGCCGCATCGTGCCGAAATCCACGACGGCGATCCGCCCGCCCGGCGCCACGGCGTCGAACCCGCGCGAAAGGGCCGCGCGCCAATCGGGGATCATCGACAGCGTATAGGCGCAGAAGACGCGCTCGAAGCCTTTGCGGCCGAACACGGCTTGCGGATCGAACGTTGCCGCGTCGGCCTGCGCCAACGCCGCGCGCCGCTCGAGTTTCGCTTCGGCCGTATCGAGCATCACCCGGCTGATATCGAAGCCGTAAAGCCGCGCGTCTTTGTATCGGCGCGCAACGACGGCGAGATTGCGCCCCGTGCCGCAACCGACTTCCAAGACGCCGCCATCGGAAGGCGGGTCGAGATCGGCGATCAAGCTGTCGCGGCCAAGCAGATAGTATTTGCGCGTGAGGTCGTAGATCGGCGTCTGCCAGCGATAGACGCCGTCCATCAAGCTGGCATGGACGGTGTTCACGCGGCCGCTCCGTCGCGCAGACGATAGAGGTGGAACCCGCCATAGATCGCCGAACGGTCGCGCAACGTGCCTTCGCGGCTTTCGGCCTCGGCGTAGTTCCATCGCCCCAGAAGTTCCGGCGCCAAGCGGCCGGGCAGCAGCGACGGTTCCGCCGCCGTGCGGAAAATGACGCGCGCACCCGGACGGGCCGCATGCGCGATCGCGCGCCACAACCGGTTCAGCGTCGGATCATCCATCCAATCCTGCGCGTCGAGTAGCACGAAGGCGTCGAAGCTGCCGGGGGCGGCCGCCTCGAACACGTCGATCATATTCGCTTGGCGCAATTCGATGCGGTCGGCGCGCGCGCGGAACGTCTCGTAATTCGCCGCCTTCAAATGCGCGGGCAACGCCGTCGCCGCCGCCTGCGGATAGGCGCGGCCAAAGGCTTGCCACGCGAAGTAATTCTCCGACAGCGGAAAGCCGTAAGCCAAGCGTTCGAGCCGCGCTTCGAGCACGTCGGCCATGGCGCCGCCTTCTGGTGCCGCTTCCAGCAGCGAGCGATACTGTGCGGGCGGAATACCCAGGCCGTAAAGCGACGCGGGATTGTCGACCAGCTTGCGGAACAGCTTGCCTTTCAGGATCGGCCTTATCTCGGCGTCGAAGATGCGCTTTTGCGCGTCGATCGAATCCGCTTCCAGCAAGCGGCGCGGATCGCGCCGATGCAGCTTCGCGAAGGCATGACCCGCGCCGATGAAGCGGCCGAGCAGGCCTTCGCGATAGAGATGGCGCTTGAACGCGCCGATGCGCCGCCGTCCGCGCCAATCGCGCGCATCCCAGTAATCGCGCGCCGATTCATCCAATGCCGCGCGCAGATGCGTGTCGTAAAGGGCGGGGTTGTCCTTGGCGGAAGCGGCGCCCAAGAACCGGAAATAGGTCGCGTGATCGGGCAGATGGCGCAACGCCGCGATCTTCAGCTTGGCGAGCGCGATATGATGCGCGTTGAGGTCGATCGCCAGCACGCGTTCGGGATCGGCGGCGAGATAGGCGAGCGCGTTGCATCCGCCCGAGCAAATCGTCGCGATCCGCGCGCCGGGCTTCAATGCCAGCGCGGCGAGGTCGACGTCGGGATCTTCCCAGATCTGGGCGTAGACGAGGCCCGAGAACAGCAGCGAGAAAAGCCGCTCGCGCAGGCCTTCGGGCGACAAGGTGCGGCTGCGTTTGACCGCTTTCGTCACGTTGCGCAGCGTGGTGGGCGCGGCAATTCCTTGCGAGAGCATCGGCAGCGGAACCTCGTTCGCGTCGAGTCGGGAATTCTTCCTCCCTCGATAGGCCGCACGAATGACGCCCGCGTGATCGCTTCGTGACGGTTCGGTTGCGTATCAGGCGCGCTCGCGCCCTTCCCAAAGCTGCTTTTTGCGATAGATGGTCGATGCGTCGATCTCGAGGAACGCCGCCGCACGGCGCACATTGCCCGCACAGGCGGCGATCGCCGCTTCGATCGCGTCGCGTTCGATGCGCCACATCGGCCGCAACGGTGAACCCGGCGCGCCGGGCGTCACGTTGGAAGGACTGTTTCCATTCGCGGGCACGGCGAGGCGCGGCCCCGCGACGGGCGCACGATTGCGCAACTTTTCCGGCAGCATGACCGCATCGATCGTATCGCCGTCATGCAGCACGATGGTGCTGCGCACGACATTCTGCAACTCGCGCACATTGCCGGGCCACGCGTAAGCGGCGAGCAACGCTTCCGCCTCGGCCGTGAAGCCCGCGAAGCGCTTGCGCTCCTCGCGCGCGTAGCGTTTCAGCAACTCGCGCGCGATCAGCAACACGTCGCCTTCGCGTTCGCGCAACGGCGGCAGCCCGATCGGAATGACATGCAGACGATAGAACAGATCCTCGCGGAAACGGCCGGCCGCGACCTCCGCCGCCGGATCGCGGTTGGTCGCGCAAACGATGCGCACATCCACCTCATGCGGCTTCGAATCGCCCACGCGCTGCACGAGGCCCGTTTGCAGGAAACGCAACAGCTTGCCCTGCAGGTTCAAATCCATCTCGCCGATTTCGTCGAGGAACAGCGTGCCGCGATGCGCCTGCAACGCCGCCCCCGCGCGATCGGCCGTGGCGCCGGTGAAGGCGCCCCGCACATGGCCGAAGATCTCGCTTTCCAGCAGATCCTTCGGGATCGCGGCGCAATTCAGCGCGACGAACGGCGCTTTGGCACGCGGGCTGCGCTTGTGGATCGCCTCGGCGCAGACTTCCTTGCCCGTACCGCTTTCGCCGGTGACGAAGACGGTCGCCTTGCTTTGCGCGGCCGAGTCGATGATCCGGTAGACGCCCTGCATGGGCAGCGACGCGCCGACGAAGCCGTAGTACCGGTCGCGGCCGAACTCCTCGCGCAGTTCGACGACAGCGTCGGCGAGTTTGCGCCGCTCCAGCGCGTTGCGCAAAGTGACGGTCAGTCGATCGCGATCGAACGGCTTGACCAGAAAATCATAGGCGCCTTCGCGCATCGCTTCGATGGCGAGCTTCATCGAGCCGGAAACGGTGACGACGATCGCTTCGGTCGGCAAGCCTTTGGCGCGGATATCCCGCAGAAGTTCGATGCCGCTGCCGTCGGGCAGGCCGACATCGATCACGATCGCGTCGGGGACGCGCGATTCGATTTTTAGGCGCGCCTGGGCGAGCGAGCCCGCGATCGCCGCGTCGTAGGATTCGTCGCGCAGATATTCCTCGTAAAGCACCGCCATCGGCAGCGTGTCTTCGACGATCAACACATGACGCTTGGCGCACATGATGCGGCTCCTATTCCGCGATCGACGCGACGGTTTCGCGCGCCGCGACGCGCGTTTCCGCCTCGGCGAATGCGGCGCCGAGATCGCCGATACGCGCGGCGAAGTCGGCGGCGGTTAGCGTCGGCGCTTCCATCTCGAATGCCGCGGCGAGACGGCCGAGCTTGAGCGCGCCGACCGACAACGCGGAGCCCTTGATCGCATGCGCCTCGCGTGCCGCCTGGGCGGCTTCATCCACACCCATCGCGGCGAGGCGATCGAGACGGCCTTGCACATCCTGGCCGAACAACGCCGCGACCTTGCGGGTCGCGTCGGCGCCGATCTGCGCTTCGATCCGGTCGAGCGTGTCGGCGTCGAACACCGGCTCGTCCTTGAACGCCGGAGGCCGTTCCGCCGCGTTCGCGGAAGCGGCGCGCGCGTGCTGGACCAGCGCCGCGGCGAGCGCCGGCGCCTCGAAGGGCTTCGCCACGAAGCCGTCCATTCCCGCCTCGCGGCACATGCGCTCGTCCTGGGCGAAGGCGTTGGCGGTCAGCGCCACGATCGGCGTGACGCGGGCCGGACCGGCCAAAGCGCGGATATGCCGCGCGGCTTCCAGCCCGTCCATCTCGGGCATCTGCACGTCCATCAGGATTAGGTCGTAGGGCAGCGCCGCGGCCGCTTCGACCGCTTCGCGGCCATTATTCGCCACATCGACGCGATGGCCCATCTTTTCGAGATACGAAGTCGCGATCAGCTGGTTGGAGAGATTGTCCTCCGCCAACAGGATGCGCAGCCGGTGCGCGGGATCGATCGCGGCCGTTACCGTCGCGGCCGGCGCCGACAGGCGTGCCGCCAACGGCAGGTCCACGGCGAAGGCGAAGGTCGAGCCCTCGCCCGGCACGCTGGTGACCGCGATATCCCCGCCCATGCGTCCCGCCAGAATCTTGCAGATCGACAATCCCAGCCCCGTGCCGCCGAAACGGCGCGACGTGGATTTGTCGAGCTGCGAAAAATCGCGGAAGAGCTCGGCCTGAAGATGCGCGGGAATGCCGATGCCGCTATCCAGCACAGCGAGTTCGATCCGGCCCCGGCCCTCGACGGTGCGCGATACGCGCGCGCGCAACGTGACGCCGCCCGACGCGGTGAACTTGATCGCGTTGGACAGGAAGTTCAGCGTGATCTGGCGCAAGCGCGCGGGATCGCCGATCAACACCGTGCCGTCTCGAATTTCGGCGTCCAAGCGATAGCGCAGACCCTTCGCTTCGGCGCGCGCGCGCATCAGCTCGAACGTGCGCGAGACGAGATGGCCGAAATCGAATTCGATGGCTTCGATATCCATCTTGCCCGCTTCGAGCTTCGAGAAATCGAGCACGTCGTTCAGGATATGGGTCAGCAACTGCGACGTATCGCGCAATACGTCGACGAATTTGCGTTGCGCGCGCGGCAAGTCCATATCGGAGAGCAACCCCGCGACGCCGACGATGCCGTTGAGCGGCGTTCGGATTTCATGGCTCATCATCGCCAGGAAGCGCGACTTCGCGTCGCTGGCCGCTTGCGCTTGGGCGCGCGCCGTATCCGTGCGGCGCATTTGGCGGTTCAACGCGGCGGCGAAAACCAGGATCAGCAAGGTCAACAGAGTCGCGGCGCCGAAATCCGTGAGGGCGCGGGCCCGCTGATCGGCGTAGACGTCGTTCTCGACGAAACCGACGCTGACGAACAAGGGCACGCCCGGTACCGAGCGATAGCCGTGGATACGGCGAATGCCGTCGGACGCGCTCGGCCCCGTCCAGACGCCCGTCGACTCGATCCGCGCGAGGCGCAGAAGCGGATGCGCCGACAAGTCGCGTTCGAGCATCTGCGCGGTGACGGCGGTACGCGAGCGAAGCCGGCCGTCGAATCCGAAAATCGCGCTGACGGCGGCGGATTTGTCGCCGAGCACTTTCGCCAGACCGCCGAAATTGTAGGCGTCGACCGACGCGACCAGCACGCCCGCGAATTCGCCGTTCGGGCCATCGACACGCCGCGTGAGTTGGACGGACCAGCGTTGCGACACGCGGCCGAAGACCGGCTTGCTGATGAACAGCCCGGCGTCACTCTCGGCGTGCACCATGAAATGCTCGCGATCCGCGACGCTGACGGGCGTCGGCGCGAGGGGAAGATTGGATTGGAGGATCGTTCCGTTCGCGTCGGCGAAGGCGAATTGGACGATATCGTCGATCGGGATCGCCTTGCGGCGCACGAGTTCGTCGATCGATGCGTTGTCGGGATCGCGTTCGAAAACGAATTTCGCCGTGCGCAGCGCTTGATCGATCCGGCCGATGAAGTTGGCGGATTGCTCCGCCATCGCCAGCGCCAAGGTTCGCGCTTCCATCTGCGCTTGGTTGCGGATGCCGTTATGGGTCGAAGTCTGAATGGCGAGCACGATCGTCCAGACGCCGGCGACGAAAGCGGCGACCACCGCCCACGCGATGCGCGGCAATCCGCCGGGGCGGCGCGATTGTTCTTGGGGGTCGCTGGAGGTCATTCGACGGATCCGGATTTGGCCTGGATCGAAGAACTAGCGTCGCGGGCTTAATCGGCACTGAATCGACAATCGCAATTTTCCGCGGCGTGTCGCGAATTGCGACACAGATCGCCGCGCGACCTCTCCGGCCGTCGCGCGGGAATCCAATAAATCCAAGCTTCCGGCGACGTCACGACGCCTGGCCCGGCGGTTGCGGAAGGAGCGATGCGGATGCGGCGCGGATCAACGCGTCGCAGGACCGCAAATCTGAAAATCGAACTCCAGAAGGAGTAGGGACCATGTCGCTTTCGGTGAACACCAATTTGGGCGCGGCGCGCGCGCTCGCGAGCTTGCGCACGACGGGCGAAACGCTCGGCATCTATTCGAAGCAGCTACAGACCGGCTATCGCGTCGCCGACGCGACGGACGACGCGTCGACTTTCTCGGTCGCGCAAGGGATCCGCGCCAATCTCCAAGCCTACTCGGCCGTTCAGAATTCGCTGGCGAGCGGCGCGGGCATGGGCTCGGTCACGCAGGCCGCGCTCAGCAATATCTCCGACCTCGTCGGCAACATGCAGGCGAAGCTGACCCAGCTCGCCGACGGTTCGATCGGCGCGTCGCAGCGCACGATCTACGCCGCCGATTTCAACGCGATGACCAGCCAGGTTTCGACCTTCATCGCGATGGCCAACTACAACGGCGTCAATCTTCTGTCGAACGCGTCGACCTCGCGCAGCTTCATGGCCGACACCAGCGGCACGACGCTGAGCATGGCGTCGCAATCGGGCGTATCGACCGCGTTCACGACCTTCGCGACGTCGAGCGTGTCGTCCGCGACGGCGGCGACGGCGGCCCTTACCTCGCTGACCACGTTCCAGACGGCGGTCGGCACGGCGATCGGCCAGAACGCGACGGATACGCGTTCGCTGCAATTACAGTCGGGTTTCGTAAACGCGATTTCCGACGCGACGACGACCGGTCTCGGTCAGCTGGTCGACGCGGATATCGGCAAAGCGGCGGCGCAGGTTCAGGCGCAGCAGGTCCGCCAGCAGATGGCGATCCAGCAGCTGTCGATGGCCAACCAGCAGCCGGCCATTCTGCTTTCGTTGATGCGCTAGGAACAGGGATGCGCATGGCGGGCCCGGCGCGGCCATCCGGAATCCCCTTCCGGTTGTCCGCGCCGGTGTTCGCGGTCAGCGCGAATTTTTCGGCGGACGGCCGCGGCGCGGCCGGTCGTGGATCGGCGAACCGCCGTCGGTGCGCGCCAGCGCGCGCATCGTGCCGACGATCTGCTGACGGACCTTGCGGTCGCGAATGCCGTAATAGGCGCCGACCATGTCGAGCGTCTCGCGCTTCAACGCGGGATCGTCGATCTGCGACGGCAGCGGATGGGTGACGGCCGAAGCCACCGCCTTGCGCGTCGCCGAGTCGAATTCCGACGACAAGCCTTCGAAGAAATGGCCGACCGGCACGTCGAGCGCGCGGGCGGTTTCGTAAAGGCGCGACGCCGAGAGACGATTCACGCCGCGCTCGTTCTTCTGCAATTGCTGGAACGTGATGCCGATCAACCGGCCCAGTTCCTGTTGCGACATGCCCAGTTCGATCCGCCGCGCCTTGACCCGTTCGCCGACATGCACGTCCACGTCCGAGGGGCCGCCCTTCGTCCGTCGTCCGGCCCGCTTCGTCGATTTCGCCGCCACTTCGTCCTCCTGATCGCGCTGATTACTACGATTGTACGCGAAAGCGGGGCATTCTACGCGACGCGGGCGGCGCGTCAAATATTGTACGCACAAAATCGCGAATAACGCGTTCCACGCGAGGATTTGCAAATCTGATCGTGAGATTCGCCGCGCCGATATACGCCACTATATCGATTTAGAACCAACGCGCCGCTTGGCATCTGATATTTCGCGTCCGCTTTCGTTCCCTCGCGCGCCCAAAAAAGGCCGCGGCGGCGCGAATTCAAAGTCCCAGCGACTCGAAGAATGCCGACGCTGCCGCGCGTAGCGACTCGCGTTCCGTCGGCGTCATCGCGCCGAGCGTGCGATACGGCATCGCAATGCGTGGATTACGCGCAAGCTTGGGCTCGTTCTCGATCAAAAAATTCCAGTAGAGGAAATTGAAAGGGCAAGCCCCTTCGCCCACGCGTTTGCGCCGATCATAGACGCATGTCTTGCAGTAATCCGACATGCGATCGATATAAGCGCTAGATGCGGCGTAGGGTTTGGAGCCGAGCACGCCGCCATCGGCATGCAGCACCATGCCGTGCACGTTGGGCAATTCGACCCAATCATACGCGTCGGCATAGACGATCAAATACCATTCTTCGATTTCGGCCGGTGCGATGCCCGCGAGCAGCGCGAAATTGCCCGCGATCATCAAGCGCTGGATGTGATGCGCATAGGCGTTGCGGCGCGTGGCGCCGATGGTTTCGCGAAGGCAATTCATCTTGGTATCGCCGGACCAGAAGAATTCCGGCAAACGGCGCCGCGCGTTCAGATAGTTTGTCGCGGCATAATCGGGCATGCGCGTCCAATAGATGCCGCGCACGAATTCGCGCCAGCCCAGGATTTGGCGCAAAAAACCTTCGACGGCGTTGAGCGGCGCCGTGCCGTCGCGCCACGCGTTGACGGCGGCGTCGCACACTTCGCGTGCGCTCAACAGGCCCGCGTTGAGATAAGGCGAGATGACGGCGTGATAGACGAAATCCTCGCCCGATTTCATCGCGTCCTGATAATCGCCGAACAGATGCAATCTTTCGCCGATGAATTCGCGCAACGCCGCCAGCGCGCCGGCGCGATCCGTCGCCCAAGCGAACGGCTCCAAATCGCCGAAATGATCGCCGAAGCGCGCGGCGACGAGATCGAGCACCGCGCGCAGCGCCGGATCGACGGCCGGGCGCCGCCGGACGGGCACGCGGTGCCCGCGCGGCAGCGTTTTCCGGTTCTCGGAATCGAAGTTCCACGCCCCGCCGACGGGGGCCTCGCCTTGCATCAGATAGCCGGTCTTGCGCCGCATCTCCCGGTAGAAGAATTCCATGCGCAAGGATTTGCGATTCGCCGCCCATGCAGCGAATTCGGCGCGCGAACAGAAGAAGCGATCGTCGTCGCGGATTTCGACCGGCAAATCGTTCATGCGCGACCAAGCGCGCATCATGTCCAATACGCGATATTCGCCGGGCTCGGTCGCAACGATCCGCGCGGGCTTGTGCCGCGCGACGGCACGCTTCAGTTCGCCGGTGAAACTATGCGTGTTCGCGGGATCGTCGAGCTTCACGTAATCGACGCGGATCCCCTCATCCGCGAGCGACTTTGCGAAACCGCGCATCGCCGCGAGCACGAAAGCGATTTTCTGCTTGTGATGGCGCACATAGGTCGTTTCGGCGCCGACTTCGACCATCAGCACGATGTCCTGTACCGGATCGAGATCGCGCAGCGACGAAAGGCTGCGGGTCAATTGGTCGCCCAGGACGAAGCGGAGGGTCTGGATCATCGGGACCGGCGGGTTGTAGAACGGCGTTGCGTGCTTCGTTACGCTCTGCCCGCGCTGCCGGTTCATTTCCTCCGGGAATTCCCGTGAATACTGAGAAAATCACGCCTTCGACGCTCGGCCGGATCGCGGCGCAAGCCGCCGGCGCCTTGACCGTGTTCGCGCGATTCGAGCGTTCGGTGTATGCGCGGGATTCGGCGGGCCGGATCGTCTGCGTGGTCGCCGCCGAACTGGGCGACGGCGCGGTGCAAGCGCGCTTGGCCGGCGCCTTGCCCGATTTGCCCGACATATTCGCGCTTGCGCCGGCACCGATCTGGACGCCGCCGCCCTTGCCCGCATGGCGCGACGCCGATCTTCACGCCGGGCTGGCACGCGCAACGGCAATGCGACCTGCGAAACGCGATGGCGTTTGGGACAATGCGTTCGCCGCCGGGCTCGCCGCCCTAAACCGATGGGCAGGGGGGATGGCAACGCTCGATTCGTGCCGCGACTTGATCGGGTTGGGGCCGGGCCTGACGCCCTCGGGCGACGACGCGCTGGGCGGCGCCGCGATCGCGCTCCGCGTCTTCGGCCATGCGGCACGCGCCGACGAACTCGCCGCCTTCATCCGCGAACACGCGCCCAAGCGGACAAGCGATATCTCGCGAGCGCATTTGATTGCCGCCGCCGACGGCGAAGGTTCGGCCGCGTTTCACGACGCCCTGCGCGATCTCGTCACGGGCGGCGATTTCGCGTCGCTCGACCGGATCGGCGCGTCGTCGGGTTGGGATGCGATGGACGGCGCGATCGTTGCGCTGACTAACGCGCAGCGATAGCGACCGCGAGACGCGCGGCGGCGGCGTTGGACGGTGCCACGACGATCCCCGCCTCCTCCAGCGTGCGCACTTGCGCCGCGCGGTTCTGCGCGTCGAGATCGGTGCCGGTGACGCAGGCGATGACGACCGCATCGCGCGACTTCGCGGCCGCAACGGCATTGGCCGCGTGTTCGGCGGGATCGTCGTTCGCCCCCGTGCCGATCACGATATCGACCAGAATCGCGGCGACGTTCGGATCGTCCAATCCCGCGACGATGCCGGCATCGCGCAAGGTCGGGTCGATCATCGGATGCGGCCGGCCCAGCGTATATTCGTCGGCCCCGTAATCGATCAGCACATGCCCGGAAGCGGGTTTGTCTTTGGCGGCACCGGGGATCGGCGCGTTCGACCAGAACGCGGCTCCCGCCTTGCGCAGGATCGTTTGCGCTTCGGCGCAGAGCGTGCCGCCCGAATAGACGCCGCGCACGAAACGGCGCGAGGCGGGCAAACGCTTCTTCCATTCGGCGGCGACGGCGCCAGCATCGAACGCGTCGGGGACTGGACCGCTCGCCAAGGCGGCGGCCTCCTCCAGCGTCGCGGCGAGGCGCGCGTTCTTCGGCATGTCGAGCGTATCCGCACCCAAGAAGCAGATCACATGCGGCTTCGGGCTTTTGGCGACGCGTTCCAGCACCAGCTTCGCGACCGACGCGGCGGGCGGCTTGGAAATAATCACGATGCGCTTCGTCGCCGGATCGGCATCGAGCGCGTCGAGTGCGGCCAGCGTCGTCAACGCGCCGACTTTCTCCGACAGATCGCGCCCGCCCGTGCCGATCCCGTGCGACACGCCGAACCCGGCGCGCGCGATCAGCGTGGCGACTTCCTGCAAACCGGTGCCCGAAGCGGCGACGATGCCGATCTCGCCCTGCGGCACCGCATTGGCGAAAGCGAGCGGTACACCCGCGATCATCGCCGTGCCGCAATCCGGGCCCATCACCAGCAAGCCCGTGTCGCGCGCGAACAGCTTCAACGCGCGCTCTTCATCGACGGGCATGTTGTCGGAGAAGATCATGACGTTGAGGCCGCGCGACAATGCTTTGCGCGCTTCCGACCCCGCGAACGCGCCGGGCACGGAGATCAGCGCGAGATTGGCGCCGCCCAACGCCGCGATCGCGGCATCCATCGAACGCGGATTGCGCGCCCCCTTCGGCCCCGCTTGTTCCGGCGGGCGCGACAACAGCTTGTCGGCACCATCGAGTGCCGCTTTCGCTTCGCCGGCGGAACCGGCGCGTAAAGCCACGACCAAATCGTTCGGCCCGGCCTTGCTGCCTTCGGCATCGAGCAGACCCGCCTCGTCGAGGATGCGCAGATTGCTGGGCGTACCGATCATCATCGCCGCGCTGGCGACACCCGGCAACGACGACACCGATTGCGACAGGCGCATCAGCGCGACCGAGTCGAGATAGAAGCCCTTGCGGACGCGATTGGCGAGGACGCTCATTATTTGCCCTCCGCCAAAGCTTCCAGCGCTTGCACGAAACACGACAACGGCGCGCGCACGGTGCCGGCACCCACTTGGCCGATACCGGGCTTGCGATGCGCGATGCCCGTATTGATTAAGGGTGCTATCCCGGTTTCGACCACGCGGCGCACATCGATGCCGACGGGCACGCCCGCGAAATCGAGGCCCGGGATCGTCCAATCGGGATTGCGGCCGGCGGCGATGTCGACCATCGAACGGGTGATGTCGAGCGCTTCGGACGCGGAGCCCGCCCCGACGAAGCCCGCGACCGCGGGCGAGGCCGCCATCGCGAAGCCGCCCAGGCCGATCGTTTCGACGATCGCGGAATCGCCGATATCGGGATTGGCGTCGGCTTCGGTATAGCCGGGGAAATACAACCCGCGCGGCTGTTCGACCGGCGCCACGAACCAGCGATCGCCGGTCGCGGCGACGCGAATGCCGAAATCCGTGCCGTTGCGGCACATCGCGGTGACGAGCGTGGAATGCGCCACGCCCTTCACCGGATCGGCGATCGACTTGCCCATCGCCATCGCGACGTTCAGGAAGAACTGATCGTTGCCGCCGCAGAATTCGAGGATCTTGGCGAGCTTCTCGGAATCCGGCACGGCGCGCGCGAGCCACGGCGCCATCGTGCGCACGAACAGGCTGGTGCAAGCGACGTTGCGTTGATGCATCTCGTCGCCCATCGACAGCCCGCGTGCGATGATCGGCTTCAACGCCAAACCGCCCGACCGTTTCAGCGCGGCGGCAAGGGCCGGCCCCAAATCCGACGCGAGCCAGCGCAAACGCGTCAGCACGCTTTCGTCGTTACCGCCGAAGCGCATGACCTTGCCCAGACCCTCGTTCAGCGTGCAGTAGGCGCGATTGCCGAAGCCGCGATTCTCGACGACCATCACGGGCATCGAGCGCGTGATCATGCCGGTCATCGGGCCGACGGCGCCGAAATGATGATTGGGCGCGAATTTGATTCCGCCCGACGCGGCGAGTTTCTCGGCCGCCTCCAGATCCGGCGCCCAGCCTTCGAGCACGATCGCGCCCTGAATGGCGCCGCGCAACGGCCCGCACATCCGATCCCATTCGATCGGCGGCCCCGCATGCAAGATCGTGCGATCGCCCAGGCCTTGCAGCACCGTATCGGCGCGCACCACGTCGATCAGCACGGGCTCGGCCTTCAGAAAGCGCGCGAGCGCTTCCTTGTTCGCGGCGTCGATTGCGGGATCGCCGTCGAGCTTGGCGAGGAAACCGGCCAAGCGCGCATCGCCCTTGGCGGGCGGGGCCCAATCGACATGGGAAACGGGAATGCCGGCGCGGGAAAGATCGCGCGCGAAACCGTCGAGCCCGACATTGACGATTCGAAGGCCCGAAGCGAGCAAAGATTGACCTGACATGAGGCCGGATAAGACCCTGTCCGGGCGCGGTTTTCAAGCCCCGCGCGGCAGATTCCGGCGGATTTCCGTCAGCATTTTCGCGCGCGCGGCATCGTCCGGGGCGGCTTCCAGCGCCTTGCGCACGGCCAGGATCGTACCGGCATAGTCGTTGTGCCAATCGCGGCCCGCTTTGGCCGCCGCACGCAGATCGTTGCCGTCCCGGGCGGGGTCGAGCCGCCAGCCCGCATCAACGGCGACCAGCGAATCGTCGAGATCGGGAATCGCGATCCGGGCGGCATCTATTCCCGTAGCGGCGAGGGCCGCGCGCAACGCGTCGAGCTGGTCGGGTTCGCCATGCACCAGCGCCACTTGGGTGGCGGACCCGATCGCCGCCTGCGCCCAGCGCACGAGATCGCCCTGCCCCGCATGGCCCGAATAGGAATCGAGATTGCGGATGCGCGCGCGCACCGCAAGCTCCTCGCCATGGATGCGCACGGGATCCACGCCGTCGCGAATCAAGCGGCCGAGCGTGCCCGGCGCTTGATAGCCGACGAACAGCAATGTCGATTCCGCGCGCCAGAGATGATCCTTCAAATGATGCTTGATCCGCCCGGCTTCGCACATGCCCGATCCCGCGATCAGAATGGCGCCGCCCCGGATGCGTGCGAGCGCCTTGCTCTCCGCCACCGATTCGATGGCGCGCAAATGCGGCGCCTTGAAATGCGCGCCGCCATCGGGTGCCGGTTCCAGCGTCGACGCGTAACGCGCGAAGACTTCGGTCGCGCGCGAGGCGAGCGGCGAGTCCAAGTAAATCGGCATCGCGGGAATGCGGCTTTCGCGCGCGAGCAGCAGCAGATCGTGGATCAGCTCCTGCGTGCGTTCGACCGCGAAAGCGGGGATCAGCAGATTGCCGCCCGCGCGATGCGCGTCGAGCACTTCGGCGGCGAGCTTGGCGCGGCGCGACTCCTCGTCCTCCGGCGGCCGCTCGCGCCCACCATAGGTCGACTCCATCACCAGCAAATCGGCCTTGGGCGGCAGCGCGGCATCGTGCTGCAGGGTTTTGCCGCGCGGACCCAAATCGCCGGAGAAGACGAGGCGCTTGCCCGCGATTTCGATCGCCGCCCAGGCGGCCCCGAGAATATGTCCCGCGTGACCGAAACGCGCTTTGACGCCCGCGACGGGCGCGAGTTCCTTGTCGAGCGACACAGGACGCAATTGCGCCAGCGCCGCTTCGGCATGGGCGCGGGTATAGATCGGCGGCAAGATGTCGCCTTGGCCGCGCCGGTGCAGGCGCGTGGCCGCGCGATCGGTTTCCATTTCCTGAATCGCGGCGGCGTCGCGCAGCATCCATTGCAGCAGATCGCAGGTCGCCGGTGTCGCGAAGATCGGGCCGTAGAATCCTTCGGCAACCAATCGCGGCAGCAACCCCGAATGATCGATATGCGCGTGGGTCAGCACCACCGCGCCGATATCGCCGGGCGCGAAGGGAAAGGTGCGGCGGTTGAGGCCTTGCAAGGTTTTGGGCCCTTGCGCCATGCCGCAATCGACAAGGAAGGGCTTGGCCCCGCCGTCGACGCGAAAGCACGAACCGGTCACGGTGCCGGCGGCCCCGTGAAAGCGAATAGCGAGCGAAGAATCGGTGTTCATCGGCGCGAGTGTAGCGCCAAACGCGAAAGGCCGCTTATCGGCCGCCCCAGGCGAGCGGGAAATTGCCCGAAATACCCGGCGTGCCTGTCGCGGTCGCGGTCGGGATCGCGGGCGGCGTCAGGTTGAGCAGACCCGGCAGAATGGTGACCGGCGCGCCGCCGCCGACCGGCGTCACGGTGATCGACTGCACCGCACCGCCCGACGTGTTGATCGTGATCGTCGTGCCCGCCCCGAACGTGCCCGCATCGGCCGTGACGGTCGGTGCGCCGGGCTGGCCGCCAGTGCCGGTGGGTGCGCCGGCCTGTTGCGTGTTGGTGCCATCGCCTTGCGTTTCGCCGCCGCCCGTGCCGCCCGCGGGCGACGCGGCTTCCGCCAGGATCGCGATCAGCATCGCCTGCACGGCCGCCGGGCTCACCGGGTTGACGGTCGTCGCGTCGGTCGACGCGGTCGAGGACGATTGCTGCACGACCGTCGATGTCAGGATCTGGGTGATGATCTGCGCCAGCGTTTCGGTCGTGACCGTGTTGGTCGTTGTACCCTCGTTGCCGCCGCCGCCACCGCCACCGCCGCCAGAATTCGCGATCGTCTCGCCCGCGAAGGTGAAGCCGCTGCTCGTCGCGGTCACGCCGGGAACGGCGGCCGCACCGCTCAGGCTGTTGACCGTGCCGTCGAGCGAACCGCCAGCGCCGTTCAGCAGCAGCGACGTGCCGAAATTGTTGCCGCTTTCGGTCAACGTCATCGTGCCCGTCGCCGACAAGCTGGTCGAGCCCGCGCTGAAGAACGATGCGCCCAATTGCGTGAGGGCGCCGCCCGCGGTCACCGTCAAGGCGCCGCCGACTGTCACATCGCCCAATGTCAGCGCGCCGGAATTGGTGACCGACGCCGAACCGGACGTCGCCGTCAACGACAGCGCGCCGCCGAACGCGTTGCTCGCGTTGGTCAACGCAATGCCGCCTGTCGCCGTGAAGCTCGAAGTGCCGACGACCGAAACGGCGCCGACTTGGCTGATCGAGCCGCCGGTCACGCTGACATCCAGCGTGCCCGCCGAATTGATCGATCCGATGTTCATCGGGCTGGCCTGCGTCCAATCGATATTGCCGCTTGTGGTCGTCAGCAACGTATATCCCGTCACCGTGTTCGACGAATTCGACAGCATGATCCCGTCGGCGGACGAAGCGTTGAAATCGCCGCCGGCCGTCAGGGCGCCGGTTGATTGCTGAAGCCCGCCGCTCGTCGTCGCCAAAATCATATTGCCGGCGGCGTAGATGCCGCCCGTGCCGACCGTGATCGAACCGGCGCGCAACGAGATCACTCCGCCATAGGCGCCCGCGCCGACGGAGCCGGTAAACACGTTGCCCGCCTCGAAAAGCGTGACGCCGCCGCCGATCGATTCCAAATTGACCGAACCGCCGACGACGACGTTGGCGCCCGTCGCTTGACCGATACTGCTTTGCGACGTCCAGGTCAGGTCGCCGGTCGCCGAAATGCCGTTCACCGTGCCCGACGCGTCGGCGATAATCGCCGCGTCCGTGTAGGTCGAGACCGATTGCGTGCGCAGCGTGAGATTTCCCGTCACGTCGGCCGCGACGTAATTGACCGCGTTATAGCCCGAGCCGCCGCCGTCGAGCGTGAAGTTGCCCGCACCGCGCAACACCAAATTATTGACGTCGATCGACGAGCCCGTGTTCTGAACGACGCCGCCCGAATAGCCGTGCAGCGTCAGATTGCCGATCGGCAGCGTGATGTCGCCGTCGAGGAAGATCGTCGTGCCGTGGAGATAGAGAGCCCCGATTCCGGTCGGCGCAATCCCGCCCGCCCCGACCGAGATCAGACCGGTCGAAGAGTCGCCGATCTTCAACGTCCCGGCGTTGATGATCGAAAGATCGGACGGCAACTGCACCACGCCCGAACCGCCGCCGATGCCGATATCGGCGCCGGACGTCTGCGGCGCCAACGTCACCGTGCCGAGCGCGGAAACCGTCGAGCCGATTTCCGCGGCCAGCGAATCCGCCAGGATGGAGATTCCGGCGGATGTGCCAAACGCGCTGATGCTGCCGCCGTCGAGATAGAGGCCGTGATTATTGGTGCCGCTGCCCGCACCGCCGGTCGCATCGATGGAAATGTTCGCGAACTGCGTGATGACGGAACCGCCCGAGCCGACGATCATGCCGTGGCGGTCGTTGTCGCCCGAAATGCCGCCCGCCGTTGCGGTGATCGCGATGTTGCCCACACCCGACGTGGTTATCGAACCCATCTGGCCGCCCGCACCGACTTCCAACCCCCAGCTGATGGCGCCGCTGTCGTTGGCGCCGCCGCCGGTGGCGTTGATCGTGATATTGCCGTCGATCGCCGTGATGCTGGTGGCGCCGCCGCCGCCGACATGCACGCCGACGCTGCCCAAGCCGCCGCCCGTGCCCGTCACGGAAATGGCGCCGGCACCGATCGCGCGCAACTCCGCCGTGGCGAGCGCCACGCCGAAATTGCCGTAGCCGGCCGAGCCGCCGGTACCGGTTATGGTCAGCGCGCCGTTCTGCGTCTGGGCATAGGCGCCGCCGTCATAGAACTCGACACCCGTCGATCCGGTGGCGCCGCTGCCGCCCTGACCTTCGATCGTGATCGTGCCGGCACCCGATGTCTGAACCCCGGCGCCCAGGCGGACCGTCACGCCATGATAGGTGCCCGTGTCGCCGCCCGCACCCTTGATCGCGATATTGCCGCCGCCCGCATCGACGATCGTGGTGCTGCCCTCGATCGCAACGCCGTGGAACGCGCCGGTCACGGCGCCGAAGGCGCCGCCGCCCGGTGCGTTGCCGTAGAGATTGATGTTTCCGCCCGACGTCGAAATATCCGCCGTCACGTTCACGCCCGCATCGCCGTCGGCCGTGAACGTCCCGCCATTCAATGTCTGAGCGGCGTTAATCTCGATCGCTCCGCCGCCGGTCGCGGTCAACGTGACGTTCTGGCCCGCGGCGAAGCTGTTCGCCGCCGCCAGGGTCAAAATTCCGCCGCCGGTCAGCGCGGTGAAGCTGCCCTGGGTCGTAACGGTATCGACCGTCAACCCGTTGGTCGCGAAGATGGCGACGTTGTTCGAAGCGCCGCTATTGGTCAGCGTAACCGCGCCGCCGAATGTATTGTCGGGATTTGTCAGCAGGATCGCGTCGCCGGCCGTGATGTTGGTGGCGCCGGTCACATGGATCGGCGACGCGCCTTGATCGATGGCGCCGCCCGTCGCGACGGCCAGATATCCGGCCACGTTCGACGTGCCGAGCGTCAGCGTGCCGGTATTGGCGTTGACGAAGCTGGCATTGCCCGCCGACGTCGTGAAGCCGACCGTACCCGCGATGTTGTTGCTGCCGTTGTTGAGCGCGATATTGCCCGTGCCGCCGTCGAAACTAGCACCACCCGTGCCGGATAACGCCACCCCGTCGAACGCGATGCCGTTATTCGACGTGATCCCGATCTGGCCCGTGCCCGCGTCGATCGCGTTGGAGCCATTGGCGATGACGCCGGTGCCGCCGTTGTAGCCTTGGCCCGCGAACAGGATATAGGCGCCGGTGGCGGTGCTGATCGAAGCGCCGACGTCGAACGCGATGCCGTGCGCGCCCGAACTGTTGGCGCCGCCATAGCCGAAAAGCTCGATATAGCCGGATTGCGACGCGATACTCGCCCCCGGCAAAACGATGATGCCCTGTGCGCTCGCCCCCGTGCCGTCGCCGCCGCGCCCCGACAGCATGATGTAGCCCGAATCCGTTTCGACGCGACCGCCGTTCAGAATCACGATGCCGTGCTGGCCGGCGCCGCTATCGGTCGCACCCTTGCCGACGATTTCGATATTGCCGGCACCCGCCGACAGGATCGCGTTGGCGCCGTCGATGCGAACGCCCCAAGCGGTGCCCGCGGTCGTGCCCACATTGTTGTCGCCGCCGGGCGCGTTGCCCCACACGTTAATGTTGCCGCCGTCCGAGTAAATGCCCGCATTGGCGAACCACGCGGTTTCCGCGGCGTCGATGTTGAAAGTAGCGCCACCCGTTCCCGACTTGGTCAGTTCGCCGCTGACCAAGACGTTACCCGCGGTCGCTGTCAGATTGACGGTCTGCGTGCCGCCACGCGTGAAAGACTGATTGGCGCCGATCGTGACCGACGCGCCTTCGATTGTGATCGCCGTGCCGGTGAAATTGTTGGCCAGATTGAGCGTGATCGAACCGGTCGCCGTCATCGTGACATTGCCGCCGTTCGCGTCCTGAACCAGCGCGCCGGCTTGCGAGATGCTCAAGGCGTTCAGCGTCAGCGTGCCGCTGCCCATCGTCGATGGGTCGAGCGTGACCGAGCCGGCAACGGTGAGATCGACGCTGCCCGATGTGCCGGTCTTGTCGATGGCGAGATAGGTCGCCTCCACGTTGCCCGTGAAGGAGCCCGCCCCCGTCAGCGTCAGCTGATCGATATTTGTCAGCGCGCCGCCACTGGCACCACCGGCATTGATCGTGACCGACTTAGCGGCGAAGTCCAGCGTGTTGGAATAGAACACGCCTTGTGTCTGCACAATGTAATCGTTGATGGACGACAGACCGGCGAAGGCGCTGAAATCGGTCGAGTCCATCTGGATAGCGCCGGTCATGCTGCTATTGCCGAATTTCAGCGCTTCGAAACCGGTAATGCTGCCCAAAATGCCGGCGGTCACGGCCATCCCGCCGCTGGCGTCGCCGCCGTTGACGCCGATGCCCAGCGACGGAGTCAGCGTCTCGAACTGGATCGTGCCGCCGGTCGGCTGGTGCGACAGATTGAGCGTGCCCACGGTCGACGACAGCGAATCGGCACGCAGGAACAGACTGCCCTGGAACGACGCGCCGCCGACCGTCACGGTGCTGCCGTCGCCGCTGAACCCGCCGGCGAAATTGATGCCGTAGCCGGTTCCCACCGGCGCATGGCCGGTCAGCAGAATGTCGTCGTAGCCCGCACCGGTCGATTGCACCGTGCCCGCCGCGAGCAGGATCGAATCGCTCGCCCCCGCCCCGCCGGTGGCCTCGATATTCACGAACCCCGCACTCGTGACATAGGACGTGGCGAGGACGACGCCGTAGTTCGAATTGCCGCCGGCGGTCGTACCGCCATCGCCGTTGATGATGAGGCCGCCCGTCCCGGCCGAGACGCCGGCCCCCGACGCGAACGCGCCGCCGCCGAAGAACGTGCTGCCGTTGATATAGACGCCGACCTGGAAATCGGTGTTGGCCGCACCGCCCTTGCCCTTGATCGAGATGGCGCCCGTGCCGGTGGTCTGCACCTGGCCGCCGTTCATCAACACGCCGATATTGTAGCCGCCGGTGTCGCCGGCCACGCCCGCGATGTCGATATTGCCGCCGCCCGCGTCGATGATGACTTGGTCCATCGTCTGCTGATGGATCGTGACGCCGTTGCCCGCACCGGCGAAATTCGCGCCCGCGATGCTGCCGCCGGTCGCGTTGCCGTAAATCGAGATATACCCGCCGAAGGTTTCGATCCCGGCGTAGATCGAAGCGCTTCTTCCCGCGTTCAGCCCGACGCCGCCGCCTTCGGTGACGATCTTGCCGCCCAGCGTCAGATCGCCGGCCGCATCGGCGCTGAAATTCAGCATGCCGCCGGTCGTGGCGCCGATCGTGACCGCCGCCGGCGTGCCTTGGATGTCGATATCGCCCGTCGAAATCAACGAAACGGCGCGCGCGCCGGTCGCCGACGTCGTGGTGATCGTGCCGCTGACGACGATGTCGCCCGCAGCGCCCGTGCCATTGAAAACCAAATTTACGGCGTCACCCGCGAGGGTGATGGCACCGCTGAGACTGATGCCGTTTCCGCCGGAACCGCCTTCGCCGGAGATGTCGATGGTCCCGTTGCCAGCCGAGAAAGCGATTCCGTCCATGCCGACGCCCGCAGCACCGGCACCCGCGCTGGTGCCGCCGGCCGTCAACGTGCTGTTGGCGACGCGCCAATCCGCACCCGGCATCGCCAAAATACCGTATTCGACGACCGATGTGCCGATGATCGACGAACCGGCGCCCGAGCCCGCGTCGATCACGCCAAGGCTCCAAAGGCCGCGCGAAAAGCCGCTGCCGACCGAACTGCCGTTCAGCGTCAGTGTGCCGGATCCGGTCTCGATCTCGCTGAAATACGCCGCGAGAATACCGTGCGAACTGGCGCCGCTGCCCGATACGCCGGTGACGGTGATATTGCCGGTCGTCGTCTGCAGCGTGGCGGTATTGACCCCCGAATTGCCCTGCAGGAACACGCCGCTGCCGTCGTTGCCCGTCCCGCCCTGGCCGTAGATGTTGATACTGCCGGCACCCGTCGCAATCGAGACCGCGCCGCCGCCCGCGGTCGAATACATATAAAAGCCCGCGGGGGCCGCACCGCTCGTGGCACCCGTGCCGCGCGCGAAGAAATTGCCGCCGTTGGTCGCGATCGAAACGGAGCGCGCCGTCCCGCCGTCGTTGTAGCCTTGGATCACGATGCCTTGCGCCGTACCGCCGCCACCGATCGCCGCTTGGGCCACGCCCGGCAACGCGTTGGTCAGGCCGCCCGTGCCGCCGCCCATGACGATGTAGCCGCCATTGGTGGTGATATCGATGTCGCTGCTTGCGGGCTGAATATAGATCGAGCCATAGGCAGCGCCGGCATAGCGCGTGTTGAAAATCATGTTCATCGAGCCCGCACCGATCGCAGTCAGGCTGTTCTCGACGTAGATGCTGCCGTTCGACAGCAGATTGAGATTGGCGGACGAGGCGATATCGAAGACCTGATCGGCCATGACGTTGATCGTGCCGCCCAGCACGGTCACGTCGCCGGTGAAGAAGTTGTTATGCGACAGCGTGACGGTCCCGGTATTGCCCTGGATCGTGAAACTATCGGCCAGCGCGTCCTGCACGACGGCGCCCGATTGCGTGAACCCGACGCCGCCCAGATAGAAGCTGCCCGTGCCGAGCGTCGAGGCTTGGAGGTTCGGCGAGACCGACGTAACGATCGATACGTTGGTCGTCGTGCCCGCGCGGTTCAGCGTGATATTGGCGAAGGTGTTGGTCAGTTCGTTGAGCGTGACCGCGCCCGTACCGCCGACCACGAGGCTGGGCGTGCCGAGAATGCCGTAGGTCTGGCTGATCGCGGCGCCCGCGTTCAGCGTCACCGTGCCCGACGACGTGACCGACTGGGCTAGCGCGATCCCGCCGATGGTGTTGAGCGTGACATTCCCGGCACCGACATTGATCGCGGCGGTGTTCGTGAAGCTGCCGCCCAGCGAGCCCGTGCCGTTATAACCCGCCGCGGTCAGGCTGCCGCCATTGGTGCTGATTCCGGCGCCGACCACCACGTTGCCCGCCGCCTGCAGCGCGATGCTCAACGCGCCGGAGATCGACGTGACACCGGCATTGAAATAAATACCGCCCAGCGCGTTGAAGGTGATCGTGCGCGCCGCACCCCCGACATAGGCGATCGCGCCGTCGATATTGATGTTGCCCGCGGTGCCGGAGCTGCCCGACGTCGAATCGATCGTGACGTTGCTGCTGCCCAGGATGCCGAGGAAAGCCAGCGCCGTCATGTCGCCGCCGATGGTGGCGATCGTGAAATCCGTCGGATCGATCAGCAGCGTGCCGTCGCGCCCGTTGATCGCGCGCGTATCGACCGACACCGTATCGGCGAAACCTTCGACGCGCGCCGTGTCGTCCGCCCACAGCACGACCTTGCCGCCATCGCCGTTGAGCGTGGCCGACGCGGCGATGACCGCCGCCGCGTCCATGTAAAGCGTTTGCGCGTTGTAGGCCGTGCCCTGGCCGTGCTGGCCGCCGCCGGCCAGCACCGTGCCGCCGCCCGCTTCGCCCGAAGCGCGGATATCCGTCCCCGCCGCGAGTTCCACGCGCCCGCCGAGCACGGTGACATTGCCGCCCTTCGCGTCCGCTTCGTTGCCCGACACATCCAAGCGCCCCGCGACGACCGTCGTGCCGTTCTCGCCGCCGTCGATGACGATCTCGCCGTTCTCGATGCGCGCCGAGCGCGCCTCGACGATGCCCGTCACGTTGATCACGTTGTTGATCACGTCGCGCGCCGCGCGCGCGGTCATCAGCACGCGCCCGCCATTCGCTTGAACGGTGCCCGAGTTGTCGACCAGCGCGGTCGCACCGGCCGGCGCTTGGGTGACCGTGCCGGTGGACGCGAACTTCAAAAGTCCGTCGCCGAAGAAATCCAACGTAAACGTCGGCGTGCCCGCCAGCACCACCGTGCCGCCTTGCGCGACGATCGTGCCCTTGTTTTCGACGGCCGCCGCCGACAGCACGGCGAAGCCGCCTTGGGCGACGTTGACGAAGCCTTCGTTGATTACGCGCGCGTTGACGTCGCCGGCGATCGAGAAGTTGAGATTGCCGGCGAGGAAATCGGCTTGGTTCATGCGCGACGTGGTCGCGACCAGGCCGTTCACGTCAACCATCGCCGACGGCCCGAAATAGATCCCTGCCGGGTTCATGATCACGACCCGGCCATTGGCCTGGATCGAGCCGAAGATCATCGACGGGTCGGGGCCGATGACGCGGTTCAGCGCCAGCGAACTGCTATCCGGCTGGATGAAGCGGACGATATTGCCCGCCCCGATCGAGAAGCTCTG